>NZ_JBIURV010000020.1:133409-171267 GCF_044741025.1 Streptomyces sp. NPDC088246 | reverse complement strand
GAGCCGAAGGTCGAGCCGAAGGTCGAGCCGAAGGACTCCTGCTCGTCCTCCACGCGCGCGGTATCGCCATCACCGACGAGACCCGCAAGAAGATCGCCGACTGCGACGACCCTCAGCTCCTGCACCAGTGGCTCAACCGCGCCGCCACCGCCACCACCACAGAGGAAGTCTTCGCCGGGGAGTGATCCAACCCCGGCCTCCCCGCCGCATACACACGTCTGGCCCCCGACGCGCACATCGGGGGCCAGACACCAGAGCAGCAACCGTTACGGCAGGTTCCTCGCCATGACGATCCGCTGCACCTGATTCGTGCCTTCGTAAATCTGCGTGATCTTCGCGTCGCGCATCATCCGCTCCACCGGGTAGTCCCGCGTGTAGCCGTAGCCGCCGAGCAGCTGGACCGCGTCCGTGGTGATCTCCATCGCGACGTCGGAGGCGAAGCACTTGGCCGCGGCGCCGAAGAAGGTGAGGTCGCTGTCGAGGCGCTCGGACTTGGCGGCGGCCGAGTAGGTGAGCTGGCGGGCCGCCTCCAGCTTCATGGCCATGTCGGCGAGCATGAACTGGACGCCCTGGAAGTCGCCGATCGGCTTGCCGAACTGCTTGCGCTCCTGGACGTAGCCCTTGGCGTAGTCGAGGGCGCCCTGGGCGATACCGAGGGCCTGGGCCGCGATCGTGATGCGGGTGTGGTCCAGGGTCTTCATCGCGGTGGCGAAGCCGGTGCCCTCCTCGCCGATGATGCGGTCGGCGGGGATACGGACGTTGTCGAAGTAGACCTCGCGGGTCGGGGAGCCCTTGATGCCGAGCTTCTTCTCCGGGGCGCCGAAGGAGACACCCTCGTCCGACTTCTCGACGACGAAGGCGGAGATGCCCTTGGAGCGCTTGGTCGGGTCGGTGACGGCCATGACCGTGTAGTACTCGGAGACGCCCGCGTTGGTGATCCAGCGCTTCACACCGTTGAGCACCCAGAAGTCGCCGTCGCGCACGGCCCTGGTCTTCATGCCCGCCGCGTCGGAACCCGCGTCGGGCTCGGAGAGGCAGTACGAGAACATGCCGTCGCCCTTGGCGAGCGGGCCGAGGTACTTCTTCTTCAGGTCCTCGGAGCCGGAGAGGACCACGGGGAGCGAGCCGAGCTTGTTCACGGCCGGGATGAGGGAGGAGGAGGCGCAGACACGGGCCACCTCCTCGATCACGATGACCGTGGCGAGGGCGTCGGCGCCCGCGCCGCCGTACTCCTCGGGTACGTGCACCGCATGCAGGTCAGCGGCGGTCAGGGCATCCAGCGCCTCCTGCGGGAAGCGCGCCTCCTCGTCGACCGCTGCCGCGTGCGGGGCGATCTTCGCCTCGGCGAGCGCACGCACCGTCTCGCGGAGCATCTCGTGCTCCTCGGCCGGACGGTACAGGTCGAAATCGGTCGAACCCGCCAAGGCGCTCACTCCCCAAAGATGCTAACTACCGTTAAGTAACCCGATTTTAGAGCTCCGCTGCCGCAATGGCCTATGCAATGCGTGCGTGAGCTTCGCGACAGGGGTGGGAGAAGCTGCGCAGGCAGCCGGAAACCGGGCCTCCGGAGGCACGACTATGCTCGTTCACCGCACGTCTGTCCGCATCTCCCAGGAGCACTACATGGCCCTCAGGATCACTGTGATCGGCACCGGCTACCTCGGCGCCACCCACGCCGCGGCCATGGCGGAACTGGGCTTCGAAGTGCTCGGCCTCGATGTCGTGCCCGAGAAGATCGAGATGCTGAGCACCGGCAAGGTCCCGATGTACGAGCCGGGCCTCGAAGAGCTGCTCCGCAAGCATGTGGAGGGCATCGAGGGAGCCACCGGACGGCTGCGGTTCACCACCTCGTGGGAAGAGGTGGCGGCCTTCGGCGATGTGCACTTCGTCTGCGTGAACACTCCGCAGAAGCACGGCGAGTACGCCTGCGACATGAGCTACGTCGACAGCGCCTTCGAGTCGCTGGCACCGCATCTGACCCGGCCCGCCCTGGTCGTCGGGAAGTCGACCGTGCCGGTGGGTTCGGCGGCCCGGCTCGCGGCGCGGCTGGCGGAGCTGGCACCGGTGGGTGCGGAAGCGGAGCTGGCCTGGAACCCGGAGTTCCTGCGCGAGGGCTTCGCCGTGAAGGACACCCTGCACCCGGACCGGATCGTCGTCGGCGTGACGAGCGAGCGGGCCGAGAAGCTGCTGCACGAGGTGTACGCGGTGCCGGTCGCCGAGGGTTCGCCGTTCGTGGTGACGGACTTCCCGACCGCCGAGCTGGTGAAGACCGCGGCCAATTCCTTCCTGGCCACGAAGATCTCGTTCATCAACGCCATGGCGGAGGTCTGCGAGGCCGCCGACGGCGATGTGAAGAAGCTGGCCGAGGCGATCGGGCACGACGAGCGGATCGGGTCCAAGTTCCTGCGGGCCGGGATCGGCTTCGGCGGCGGCTGTCTGCCGAAGGACATCCGGGCCTTCATGGCGCGCGCCGGTGAGCTGGGCGCGGACCAGGCACTGACCTTCCTCCGCGAGGTCGACTCGATCAACATGCGGCGCCGCGGCCACATGGTGGAGCTGGCCCGGGAGGCCGTGGGCGGCGATTCATTCCTCGGCAAGCGGGTCGCGGTCCTGGGTGCGACGTTCAAGCCGGACTCGGACGACGTACGGGACTCACCGGCGCTGAACGTGGCCGGGCAGATCCATCTGCAGGGCGGCCAGGTCACGGTCTTCGACCCGAAGGGCATGGACAACGCCCGGCGGCTCTTCCCGACCCTCGGCTACGCGGACTCGGCGCTGGAGGCGGTGCGCGGCGCGGATGTGGTGCTGCATCTGACGGAGTGGCGCGAGTTCCGCGAGCTGGACCCGGCGGCGCTCGGCGAGGTCGCGTCCCGCCGGATAATCCTGGACGGCCGCAACGCGCTCGACAGCGAGCAGTGGCGCGAGGCCGGCTGGACGTACCGGGCGATGGGGCGCCCGAAGGCCTGACGCATCCGGTCTTCGGACCGGTCTCAGAGCCTGTCGGGTGACCTCCGATCGGATAGCGGACGCGGTCTGGTGCGTGCGATTCCAAGGCGGAGGAGGGAGTCGACGCGAAGGGGGTCCCCCCATGCCTTCAGCTATGGGGGAGTTGGTGACTGACGACAACGCGGGAAGCCTGCGTGCCAGGGCGTGGCCGCCCGGTCGGAGGGCACCCGACAGGCTCTCAGCCGCGCTTCGCGCGGTAGGTGCGCATTTTGGCGCGGGCGCCGCACACCGACATGGAGCACCAGCGGCGGCGCCCCGCCGGGCTGCGGTCGTAATAGGCCCATTGGCAGTCCTCGGCCTCGCACGCCTTGAGCCGGGCCCAGGTGCCGTCGGCCGCCGCGGTGGCGATGGCCGCCGCGACACGGGCGGTCAGACCGGCCGGTTCGGCGGCGGGCCGCAGTGAGGCGGCGCCCGCCGCGTCCACGGTGACGCGCAGGGGCGCTTCGGCGAGGAGCCGGTCGAGCGGGGGTGCTGCGGAGCCGTCCGGCGGACGGTGGCCGGCATGGGCGAGGCAGGCGGTGCGGAGCGCCTCGCGCAGAACGCGGGCGTCCGGGACGTCCGGCTCGGCAAGAGAGAAGGCGGCACGCCCGTCCGCCGTATCGAGAGTGTCCGCACCGGTCTCGATGTCCAGTGTGTTGACCAGGGCCTCGATCAGCGCGAGTCCACCGGGCGCGGAATCCTTCTCATTCATGGTTGCGACGTTACCTCCGGTGCGGCAGCATGCAGTAACGGTTACCCGTTGAGAAGCCTTAGGGGTAACCATCCCTGTCTGAAGGAGGAAGTGTCATGGCTGTCGCCGCACTGGGTGCCGTCGTTCTGGACTGCCCCGACCCCGTTGCGCTCGCCGGGTTCTACGCCGGGCTGCTCGGCGGAAAGATAGAGGACCACGAGGGCTGGGTGGAGCTGACCGGTGGCGCGGCCGTGCCGCTCGCGTTCCAGGCCGCGCCCGGTTTCGTACCGCCGCGGTGGCCCGGTCCGGACGGCTCGCAGCAGTTCCATCTGGATCTGACCGTGCCGGACCTGGACGCGGCGGAGCGGGAGGTGCTTGCGCTGGGTGCGGCCGTGCTGGATGCGGAGGACCGGGAGCGGAGCTTCCGGGTGTACGCGGATCCTGCGGGGCACCCGTTCTGTCTGTGTGCGGGTCAGTAAACGTGCGGGGCACCCCTGGGGGTGCCCCGCACGCGACAGCTCCGGCTCAGCCGGCCTGGGCGTCCAACTGCTCGATCGTGGCGTGGGACGGGGCCCGGCGCGTGCTCAGCTCGCGTGCGACGTCCTCGGCGTCGCGCAGCACCCGTACCGCGTTCTGCCAGGTGAGCTTGGCGAGATCGGCGGTGGACCAGCTCCGGCCGAGCAGCTCCGCGATCAGGTTCGGGTAGCCCGCGACGTCCCCGAGGCCCTCCGGGAGGAAGGCGGTGCCGTCGTAGTCGCCGCCGATGCCGATGTGGTCGATCCCGGCGACCTCGCGCATGTGGTCGAGGTGGTCGGCGATCGTCGCCACGGTGGCCATCGGGCGCGGGTTGGCCGCTTCGAAGGCTGCGTGGATCTTCATGGCCTGCGCGGTGGTGTCGAGGTGGTGCAGGCCGTGGGCGCGCATGTTCTCGTCCGCGGCGTGGGTCCAGGCGACGGCTGCCGGGAGGACGAACTTCGGTACGAAGGTCGCCATGGCGATGCCGCCGTTGGCCGGGAGCCGGCCGAGGACGTCGTCGGGGATGTTGCGCGGGTGGTCGCAGATCGCGCGCGACGAGGAGTGCGAGAAGATCACCGGCGCGATGGAGGTGTCGAGCGCGTCGCGCATCGTGGTGGCCGCCACATGGGAGAGGTCGACCAGCATGCCGGTGCGGTTCATCTCCCGTACGACCTCGTGGCCGAAGGGCGAGAGACCGCCCACGCCCGGCTCGTCGGTCGCCGAGTCCGCCCACGCGATGTTGTCGTTGTGGGTGAGCGTCATGTAGCGAACGCCCAGGGCATGCAGCGCGCGCAGGGTGCCCAGCGAGTTGTTGATGGAGTGGCCGCCCTCGGCGCCCATCAGGGAGGCGATACGGCCTTCGGTGCGAGCCGTCTCCATGTCGTCGGCGGTCAGGGCGCGCCGCAGGTCCGCGGGGTAGCGCTCCAGCAGCTCGGTGACCACGTCGATCTGTTCGAGGGTGGCGCTGACGGCTTCGTCGCCCGTCATGTCGGACCGTACGTAGACGGACCAGAACTGGGCACCGACGCCGCCCGCGCGCAGCCGCGGGATGTCGGTGTGCAGATGGGCGGACTGGTCGGTGGCGATGTCGCGGGCGTCCAGGTCGTAGCCGACCTGTTCGCGCAGCGCCCACGGCAGATCGTTGTGGCCGTCGACGACGGGGTACTCGGCGAGGAGTTCCGCGGCCCGCTTCAGCTGGTCCACGGGTGCCCTACTTCCCGAAACCGAAGGAGTCACTGCCCTCGACCTTGCTGCGCAGTCGCTTGCCCTTCTCCGTCGCCTGGTCGTTCAGCTCCTGCTGGAACTCGGCCATGCGGGCCTGCAGCTCGCTGTCGTGGGCGGCGAGGATGCGTGCGGCGAGCAGGCCCGCGTTGCGTGCGCCCCCGACCGAGACGGTGGCGACGGGAACACCGGCGGGCATCTGCACGATGGAGAGCAGGCTGTCCATGCCGTCCAGATACTTCAGCGGGACCGGGACGCCGATGACGGGCAGCGGGGTGACGGAGGCGAGCATGCCGGGCAGGTGGGCGGCGCCGCCCGCGCCCGCGATGATCACCTTGAGGCCGCGGTCCGCCGCGTGCTCGCCGTACGCGATCATTTCGCGCGGCATGCGGTGGGCGGAGACGACGTCGACCTCATAGGGGATCTCGAACTCGTCGAGGGCCTTGGCCGCTGCTTCCATGACGGGCCAGTCGGAGTCCGAGCCCATGACGATGCCGACGACCGGCGCGGCGGAGGCGGGGGAAGTCATTCGGTGATCGTTCCTCTGAGGTAGTCAGCTGCATGGCGGGCTCGGTCTCGCACGTCCGCCAGGTCGTCGCCGTAGGTGTTGACGTGTCCGACCTTGCGGCCGGGCTTCACGTCCTTGCCGTACATGTGGATCTTGAGCTGAGGGTCGCGGGCCATGCAGTGCAGATACGCCTGGTACATGTCCGGGTAGTCGCCGCCGAGCACATTGGACATGACCGTCCAGGTGGCGCGGGGGCGCGGGTCGCCGAGCGGGAGGTCGAGGACGGCCCGGACGTGGTTGGCGAACTGCGAGGTGATCGCGCCGTCCTGGGTCCAGTGCCCGGAGTTGTGCGGGCGCATCGCGAGCTCGTTGACCAGGATGCCGGGCTTCCCGTCGGGTCCACGGGTCTCGAAGAGTTCGACGGCGAGGTGGCCGACGACGCCGAGCTCGGAGGCGATACGGAGAGCGAGCTGCTGGGCCTCGCCCGCGAGCCGCTCGTCCAGCTCCGGGGCCGGGGCGATGACCGTGTCGCAGACCCCGTCGACCTGGATCGACTCGACGACCGGGTACGCGACGGCCTGGCCGTGCGGCGAGCGGACGATATTGGCCGCCAGCTCCCGTACGAAGTCGACCTTCTGCTCGGCGAGGACGGCGACACCGGCCCGGAAGGGGTCGGCCGCGTCCGCCTCGGAGCGGACCACCCAGACGCCCTTGCCGTCGTAGCCGCCGCGGACCGTCTTGAGGACGACGGGGAAGCCCCCGACCTCTTCCGCGAAGGCCGCGACGTCGGCCGGGTCCTTCACGATGCGGTGGCGGGGGCAGGGCGCGCCGATCTCGGTGAGCTTCGCGCGCATCACCCCCTTGTCCTGGGCGTGCACCAGTGCATCGGGTCCCGGGCGCACGGGAATGCCGTCCGCCTCCAGGGCCCGCAGGTGTTCGGTCGGTACGTGCTCGTGATCGAAGGTGATCACGTCACAGCCGCGCGCGAAGGCACGCAGCGTGTCCAGGTCGCGATAGTCGCCGACGACGACTTCGTTCACCACCTGGGCCGCCGAGTCCTGGGGGGTGTCACTGAGGAGCTTGAACTTGATGCCGAGGGGGATGCCCGCCTCGTGGGTCATACGGGCGAGCTGACCGCCGCCGACCATGCCGACTACCGGGAACGTCACTCCTCCAGGGTATCCGGCGCTCCGGGGGGCGTCCGACGACGCCCTCCGCCCGCCCCGGCAGGGGCACGTCACAGCATCGCCACACCTGACAGAACATCCACAGGCAACCCCTGGACGGGCTGGATAGCATGAGCGGGTTGACGTAACCGACAGACGGGCTGAGCGATCACCATGAGCGAACGGGGCGCACTGCGAACCCGGCTGGATCTGCTGGCCCGGGAGGTCGCCAAGTTCGGGGCGGTCGGCGCATTCGGCCTGGTGGTCAATATCGCCATGTCCAACCTGCTCTGGCGCACCACGGATCTCCAGGTGGTGCGGGCGGGTCTGCTGGGGACGTTCGTCGCCATCCTCTTCAACTACGTCGGCTTCCGCTACTGGACGTACCGGGACCGTGACAAGACCGGGCGGACCCGGGAGCTGACGTTGTTCCTGCTGTTCAGCGCGGTGGGTGCGGTCATCGAGAACGGTGTGCTGTACGTGGCGACGTACGGGTTCGGGTGGAACAGCCCGGTCCAGAGCAATGTCTTCAAGATCCTCGGGATCGGCATCGCGACGCTGTTCCGCTTCTGGTCCTATCGGACGTGGGTGTTCAAGGCGCTGCCCGCCAAGGAGACCGCGCTGAGCGCGGAGGGGTTCCTGAAGCAGGGACGTACGGAGCAGGTGCCGCAGGTCGGGGCGGATTCGGTGCGGCCGTAGCCGCCCACCGCACGCGCTCACCGCACCGGGCGTTCCGGTTCCTGTCTGTTCAGGGCCACCCGGCTGAGGAACAGGGCGAAAACCGGTGGCTGCTGCTGGAGCAGTTCGAGGCGGCCGCCGTCCGCCTCCGCGAGGTCCCTGGCGACCGCGAGGCCGATGCCGGTGGAGTTGCGGCCGCTGATCGTCCGCTCGAAGATCCTGGCGCCGAGATCGGCGGGCACGCCCGGGCCCTCGTCCGTGACCTCGATCACGGCCTGATTGCCGGTGACCCGGGTACGCAGGGCGACCGTACCGCCGCCGTGCATCAGTGAGTTCTCGATCAGTGCGGCCAGCACCTGGGCGACCGCGCCCGGCGTACCGACGGCCCGCAGCCCCTGCTTTCCGGAGCGGACGATGGCGCGGCCCTCGCCGCGGTAGGCCGGGCGCCACTCCTCGATCTGCTGCTTGACGACCTCGTCGAGGTCGAAGACGACGGCGGAGCCGGTACGCGGATCGCGGGCGTTGGTCAGCAGCCGCTCCACCACATCGGTGAGCCGCTCGACCTGGGTGAGGGCGATGTTCGCCTCCTCCTTCACCGTGTCCGGGTCGTTGGTGACCGAGATCTCCTCGATCCGCATGGAGAGCGCGGTCAGCGGCGTACGGAGCTGGTGCGAGGCGTCGGCGGCCAGCCGGCGTTCCGCGGTCAGCATCCGGGCGATCCGCTCGGCGGAGGAGTCCAGGACGTCGGCGACCCGGTCCAGCTCCGGCACTCCGTACCGCTTGTGGCGCGGTCGTGGATCGCCGGAGCCCAGGCGTTCGGCGGTCTCGGCGAGGTCCGTCAGCGGCGAGGCCAGTTTGTTGGCCTGGCGTACGGCGAGGAGCACGGCCGAGACGATGGCCAGCAGCGCCACCGCGCCGATGATCATCAGGGTGCGGCCGACCTCCTGGGTGACGGCGGAGCTGGACTCCTCGACGGTGACGCGCTCGCCCTGCTCCCCCTCGGCCGTGCTGCTGATCACCCTGCCGGTGGGGCGCGTACCGACTTCGAGGGGGGCGCGTCCGGGGATCTTGACCAGTGCGTAGCGCTTGCTGGAGATCTGTTCGGCCAGCAGCGCGGGGTTGATCCGCTCCGCCCCCAGGAGCCGGCTCTCGACGACGCTGATCAGCCGCAGCGCCTCGGAGTCGACACTCTCCTGGGCGCTGTTGCTGATGGTGCGGCTCTCGACGATGACGAGGGAGACGCCGAAGACGGCGATCACCACGAGCACCACGGCGAGCGTGGAGTTGATCAGTCTGCGGCGCATGAGTGCTTCTGTACGTCAGCTCTTCTCGAAGCGGAAGCCGACGCCCCGTACGGTCGCGATGTAGCGGGGGTTGGCCGCGTCGTCACCGAGCTTCTTGCGGAGCCAGGAGATGTGCATGTCGAGGGTCTTGGTCGACGACCACCAAGTGGTGTCCCAGACCTCGCGCATCAGCTGGTCGCGCGTGACGACCCGGCCGGCGTCGCGGACGAGGACCCGCAGCAGGTCGAACTCCTTGGCGGTGAGCTGGAGTTCCTCGTCGCCCATCCAGGCCCGGTGCGACTCGACGTCGATCCTGACGCCGTGGGTGGCGGGCTGCGGAGCGGGTTCGGTGGCGCCGCGACGCAGCAGGGCCCGGACGCGGGCGAGCAGTTCTGCCAGACGGAAGGGCTTGGTGACGTAGTCGTCGGCGCCCGCGTCCAGGCCGACGACGGTGTCCACCTCGTCGGCGCGGGCGGTCAGCACCAGGACCGGCACGGTGTGGCCTTCGGCACGGAGCCTGCGGGCAACTTCGAGGCCGTCCATCCCGGGCAGACCCAGGTCGAGTACGACCAGGTCGATCCCGCCCTGGAGGCCTGCGTCGAGAGCGGTCGGACCGTCTTCGCGGACCTCGACCTCGTAACCCTCCCGACGCAGGGCGCGGGCCAGCGGCTCCGAGATGGATGCGTCGTCCTCGGCGAGCAGTACACGGGTCATGGAGTGATGGTAGTCCGCGCAGGGCGGATGCTGTGAGGTGACCGAAAAGCCCTGCGGGTCCGTGTGGAAAACGGAGAAGGGCCTTCGAATATGGGAGTGCGGTTCCATCGAAACCTGTGATCCATCTCTCAAGTCCATTCATATCCGGCAGTGTCATGTCGTATGGTTGCTCGACGCCTGTTGCACTACTCAAGGACCCTTGGGCAGCTTTTAGCGCCGAGGGTCTCTTTTGTTCTGCCGGCTGGTACCCGCCAGTCGTGAAGTTCAGTGAATGACCTGTGGCCGGGCCCGGAACGCGAGGATGCGCACCGGGCGTGGATCCCGATGCGGTCGGTCCCCGTCTTCTTCGGTCGGCTCCTCGACGAGTCCGGCGGTCGGGACGAATCCCCTTGTCAGGCGTTGGGGTGGGGCATGGCCTTGTGTCGGTGCCGGCCTCCCCCCACCGGGCGCGTCACGCTCACGAGGCGTCGCGTCCCGAGCAAGCAAGGATCGACCATGGCGTCCAGCCTGACGAAGGACCCGGCCAGTACTTCTGGATCCGAGAAGACCTTCTTCGGCCACCCCCGCGGCCTGGCCACTCTCTTCATGACCGAGATGTGGGAGCGTTTCAGCTATTACGGCATGAGGGCGCTGCTCCCCCTCTACTTGATCGCCCCCAACGGGCTTCACATGAACCCGGCCACGGCCACGGCGATCTATTCGGTCTACGTGTCGCTGGTCTACCTGCTCGCCATGCCCGGCGGCTGGTTCGGCGACCGTGTCTGGGGTCCCCGCAAGACCGTCGCCGTCGCCGGTGCCGTCATCATGATCGGCCACCTGGCGCTGGCGCTGCCCTTGCAGGGCACCTTCTTCGCCGGTCTCGGACTGGTCGCCATCGGCTCCGGTCTGCTGAAGTCCAACATCTCGACGATGGTCGGCCACCTCTACGACGGCCCGGACGACCCACGCCGCGACGGTGGCTTCACGATCTTCTACATGGGCATCAACGCGGGTGCCTTCGCGGCGCCGCTGATCATCGGTACCGTCGGTGAGAACGTCAACTGGCACCTGGGCTTCGCGCTCGCCGCGGTCGGCATGGGACTCGGCCTCGCCCAGTTCCTGATGGGCACCCGCCACCTGAACGAACGCAGCCTCGTCGTCCCGAAGCCGCTGTCCGCCGCCGAGCGGGCGAGCACGCTGCGCAAGGGCATGATCTGGCTGGCCGTCGCGGCCGTCTTCTACATCATCACGGTCGTCACCGGCGTTTACACGCTCAACTGGCTCCTGGTCCCGATCACCGTCGCGGGCCTGGTCATTCCGGTCGTCGTTCTGGCGCGCATCAAGCGCGACAAGGAGCTCAGCGCCACCGAGCAGTCGAAGATGTCCGGCTACATCTGGTTCTTCGTCGCCGCCGCCATCTTCTGGATGATCTACGACCAGGGCGGTTCGACGGTCGCGATCTTCGCCAAATCCTCGGCCGACAACACTGTCTTCGGCTGGAACTTCCCGGTCTCCTGGTACCAGTCGGTCAACCCGGTCCTGATCATGGCGCTGGCCCCGCTCTTCGCCGCCTTCTGGCTGTCGCTGAACCGCCGCGGCAAGGAGCCCAGCACCATCGTGAAGTTCAGCTCCGGCCTGGTGCTGGTCGGTGCGTCGTTCTTCCTCTTCCTGATGCCGCTGACGATCGCGACCGACGGCCACAAGGCCGCCGCGATGTGGCTGGTCGCGATCTACTTCGTCCAGACGGTCGCCGAGCTGACGCTGTCCCCGGTGGGCCTCTCCGTCACCACGAAGATGGCTCCGGCCAAGTACGCCAGCCAGATGATGGGTGTCTGGTTCCTGGCCGTCACCGCCGGTGACTGCACCACGGGTCTGCTCTCCACCGCGGGTGTGGAGCTCAACGGCACCGGCGTGGTCACCCTGCAGGCCTTCCTCGCCGTTGCCGCGGGTGTCGCGGTCTTCATGTACCGCGGCAAGGTCAAGCAGCTCATGGGCGACGTGCGCTGACGCGCCGAACCCGGCTGTACGAAGGGCCGCTGCACCGGCACATCGGCGCAGCGGCCCTTCGCGTGCATCCGTACGGAGCTCAGCTCACCTGGTGCCGCGCAGCCTGCGCCACGGGGTGAAGGTGAACACGGCGCCGCCCAGCAGGATCGCCGTCCCCGCGACCAGGCCGAGTGCGCGCAGGGTGCCGTTGTCCTCGGCCCCGGTGGCGGCCAGTCCGCCGCCGGAGTCCGTGCCGCCCGCCGTGGAGCCGGTGGAGCCGGCAGAGCCGGTGGTGGCGCCACCGGAGGCGCCACCCTGCTGGGCCGTGGTGTCGAGTTCCAGCGACGGCGTCACCGGACCCTTGACCTTGCAGGGGATGTTGATCTTCGAGGAGCCCAGGGTGACATCGATCGTCAGGGTGCCGGGGCTGAGCGTGGATTTCCCGGACGCGCCCGGCTTGTAGGTGCCGGTCATGTCGGACAGATCAACCGGCTTGCCCTGCTCCAGCGGTACGGCGTTGGCGGGTCCGGTGACCTTCACCGAGCCCTTGTCGGCGCCGCCGATGACGATGTCCATGGACGGTTTGAGCGCACCGGCGGGCAGCGCGGCGGGGCTGTCCATCACGCCCTTGGCCGTCTTGACCGTGAGCGCGTAACTCCCGCCGCTCTTCTTCGCGTTGATCGTCACCTTGGAGGCGATGCCGGCCGGTCCCGGGGACGTACAGGCGAAGTTGACCGAGACCTCCTTGCCGGGGAAGTCGGTCTGGCCGCCGCCGGAGCCCGAGGTGGTGCCGCCCGCGGCCGTCGCGCCACCGGCGGTCGTGCCACCGGCGGTCGTGCCACCGGCGGTCGTGCCACCGGCGGTCGTGCCACCGGCGGTCGTGCCGCCCGCGGTCGTCGTGCCGCCCGCGGTGGTGGAGCCGGTGGTCGTGCCGGTGGTCGTGCCGCCCGCGGTCGTGGATCCGCCGCCGTTCGTGACCTTGATGGTCGCGCCCGGCTGCACGGTCTCCTTCGGGGCGCACTTGGTGTCCGTGGAGATCGGCTTGGAGACGTTGATGTTGTAGGCGTCCGGTGTCAGCGTGATCTCACCGGCCTTCTCCAGCTTCAGTGTGCCCTTCATGTCGGGCAGCACCATGGCGCTGTTCTTGGGGATCGGCGGGTTCTGCCGCGGCCCTTCCATCTGCAGGGTTCCCGTGGCCGCGCCGCCCACCTTGATGGTGCCGGTCGGCTTGACCGTGTCCTTCTCCAGGTCGAGGACATCGGGGTTCCTGGAAGCGGCCTCGACCGTCTTCCACACCACCTCGACGGTGTCCCCGACCTTCGCCTCGGCCGGCGCGGTCAGTTGCACCTTGGTGGTGCCCTGCACGGCCGGCAGCCCGGAGATGGGCGGGGGAACGCACTCCGTCCTGTACGAGATGTCGGCGGCCTGGGCCGGGTTCGCGGCCAGCAGCATGCCCGCGCCGCCGAGCATCATCGCGACTCCCGCCGCGACCGTCCTGCGTTGCGTACTCACGAATGTCCCTTCGTCGTCGGTCTGTTCTCTGACGGTGCGGAATCGGGTGTGAACCATGGCAGCGCGGCCGTGGTGACGGGCGCTGCCGCAGGGCTCTCAGCGGGCCCCGGCGCGCGGCGCAGCTTCGGGAGCCTCGCGGTCACATCGGCCAGTTGCGGGTGACGGTGGCGCCCGGCACGGACCGGGGTGCGCGAGGTGCGGGGACGTACTTTGTCGACGATCGCCATGCCGATCCGGAACACGGCGGCCGGTACGACGACGCACAGCAGGATCCAGAAGAGCGTGACTCCCCAGGGGCGGCCGACCCCCCACGGCTGCTCGGCCAGCACCTTGCTGCCGTACTTCAGCGAGACCTGGTAGTCACCGTGGGCGCCCGCCGCCAGTTCGACCGGCAGCTTGATCTGCGCCTTGCGGCCGGACTCGATGGTGCCGCGCCACTGCTGCTCCTCCCATTGGGGGGCGAAGACGCCGTGCGCGGTGCCGATCCGGAAGACCGGGTCCTTGACGGGAGCGGAGCCGAGGTTGCCCACGGTGAAGACCAGGTGTCGTGAGGGCGGGGCGCCGAACCAGGTGAGGATTCCGCTGTCGCCCTCGAGCCGGGTGGTGGCCAGCACCGCGAGCCTGCCCCCCTCGCTCTCCTTCGGCAGCGCGGCGACCGGGTGGCCGGCGACGACGAACACGGCGTCGGCGGTGGCCTGTTCCCCGGTGACCGTGGCCACATGAACCACACAGGGGCAGGGTGCGGGCGGCTCGGCGACCGGCATCTTCTTGCTGAAGTCGCCCTCGGTGCCGGTGGTGACGGCACGGCCCTCGGCATTGGCGCAGGAGTTGGTGCCGCCGATCACCCCGCGGTCCGGCGTGGACTGTCCGCAGATCAGCATCATCAGCAGCGTGTTCGGGCGCCAGCCGCTGCCCTTGACGGTGATGTCGCCACCCTTGCCCGCCTGCTGCTTGGAGAGGGTGATCACGGGCTTCGCGTCCGTGGCCCTCGTACCCGCCGCGTCGGCGCCGGTCGTGGAGAGCATCAGCAGGGCGGGCAGCAGGGCGCCGAGCAATGCGGCCGTCCACCGGTGGCTGCCGCTCCGGAGTGATGCCGGTCCGGCCTGTCCAGTCACGATTCCGCTCCCGCCTTCACCAAGTGCCTTCTGTCCGAGTGCCGTTGATCGCCCGAGGACTGTCCGGGCCTGTCGTCGTCCGGTGGCCGCCTGTGTGAGCGCCGGAGCCGGTGCGCGTACGCGCCCGTGGCGACGGCGGCCAGGAGCAGCAGTGCGCCGCCGGTCACCGGCCCCCACGGGACGAAGGCCGCACGGGCCGTCGCCTCGCTGTGCGCGCCGCCCGCCGCCGTGACGCGCAGCCGTACGGTCACCGAGTCGAGGGCCGGGGCATCCCGCCACGGTTCGCCGAGCCTGACGCGCTGTCCGGGCAGCAGCTCCACCGGCAGCGTGCGCGCCTCGCGCCGCAGCAGCGTCCCTAACACTCCGTCGGCGCCGACGGCGATCCGCGGCGCCAGCACCGTGTTGCCGCGGTTGACCAGCGTGTAGTGGATGGCCTGCCCGGACACGGTGACGTCCTCGACGGTCAGCGCGGCCAGCGTCGGCCCACCGACCCGCAGTTGGACCCGTACGCCCACCGAGCGGTCGCCGCTCCGCACGACGATCGCACCGGGGTGGTCGCCGGGCGTCGCGCCCATCGGCACCGTGACGGAGAACGGCACATCGGCGCGGGTGCGGGCCGGCACGGTCACCTCGGCGGCGGCGGTTCGCAGCCAGGCACCGGTCCCGGTGGAGCCCTTGCCACCGCGTACCGCGAAGTCGCCGTCCTCGGGTTTGTACGCGTCGGCGCCACGCAGCCGCACGGTGACCGGGGCCGAACCGGAGTTGGTGACGGAGAGCCGGTCCTGGAGAACGGTGCCGGGCGGGCCCTCCAGATAGAAGTACGGCCTGCCGCCGTCCGTGCCGGAACCGCTCACCGCGGGCTGCGCCGTCCACGACGCGGCGCTCGCCGGCGTCGGCCTCCGGGCCGCGGCACCGGCCACCGGAGTCATGGCGAGGGCGAACAGCAGTACGGCGAGGACGAGTCGGGCGGCGTGACCGGTCGGCGACGGCATGGGCAGCTCCCTGGTACGTGACGGCAGCGGGATCGTGGGGCCGGGGCCTTTCCTCCGGATCCGGCCCGATCCGGAGGAAACGCCCTATCGGCGCACGGCCCCCTGCCCGCGCCTGGTCAGCCAGAGCACCCCGGCCGCACCGGTCAGCAGCACCGTGCCACCGAGCGTGCCGAGCGCCACGGCCGAGTCGAGCGGACCGGTCTTCGGCAACTGCCCGCCGTTGTCCTGGGTGCTCTGCGCGTTGCCCGCGGCCGTCACATCGAGCCGCAGCGACGGCCCCGGGTTGTTGGAGGGGGTGCAGGTCGTGGTCGTACCCAGCGCCTTGATGGTCAGCACACCGGCGGTGAAGTCGGCCTTGCCGCTCTTCTTGGGGGTGTACGTACCCGACAGGTCACTGATCCTGATGGGGGTGTTGGCGGGGATGGCGGCGGAGTTCGGCGCACCGGAGACCTGGACCTGACCCGAGTCCGCGCCCCCCACCTTGATGACCGCGCTGGGGCTCATCGCACCCTTGCCCAGTTCGACGGGGCTGGACGAGACGCCCTTCTGGAAGGACATCGTGAGCTTGTAGCCTCCGCCGCTCTTGACGCTCTTGATGTCGATGGGAGACACGGCGCTCTTGTCCCCGATCGGGGTCTTGCACTGGTAGTCGACGTCCACGACCGTGGCGTGGGCGGCGGGCGCGGCCATCAGCACCACCGTGCCCGCCAGCGCGGACGCCAGCGCGAGAGCTGTTCGCTTCTGGTAGGACACCTTGAGTTCCCCTCACCACTTAACTGACGGCACATCAGATCGGGCGCTCAAGGTACGCCTGGGGCCTTGTGGAGGGAAGACAAAGAGCGCGCCGATCCGGCGCGCTCTTCAAAGGTGCAAATGCAGGGCCATGCGCCCCCACGTACCGAATCAGCGACTACGCGGGGGCGGCCAGCTCCGCCCAGACGGTTTTTCCTGCTCGGCCCGCCACCCGCAGGACGCCCCAGTCCAGGCAGAGCCGCTGCACGATGAACATGCCGTGCCCGCCGGGCCGGCCGGCCCGGTGCGGGGTGCGCGGTGCGGGCTGTCCCGCACCCCCGTCGACGACCTCCACCCGCAGCACCTTCGCCGTGCAGGCGATACGCAGTTCCTCGGGACCGTCCGCGTGCAGACAGGCGTTGGTGACCAGCTCGGAGACGACCAGCAGGACGTCCTCGGCGGCCGCCCGTCCGTCGGCGCTCGTCGCAGGGAGCCAGCCCCAGTCGTGAAGCGCCTGGCGGGCGAAGTCGCGGGCCGTCGGCACGATGCCGCCGACTCCCCGCAGCGACAACGTGCGCCACTGCCGCTCCACCGCCTCGGAGGAGGCCGCGCCGGCGTCCGCGTCCGCGCGTGCGCCCACGCCTGCGCCCTCCGGCTCGCGGCCGCGGTCGCCCGGCGGATGCTGCCGGGTGGTGCTCATCAGCGCTTCACCTCACCGATTCACCATGTCGCCATTGATCAGTTACAAATACAGATACAGAGTGCGCGGGCCGCCCACGACTCCGCCGGGTGTCTCCTGCCCGGCCGAATCGCGACAACACCCACTTCGTCTACGCGGATCGCGTGACACGGGCAACACATGAGGCACCCGGGGCCGCGAAAGGCGCCGCGATCATGTGTCCAGGGCCGCTTCCAGGGAGTCGTGGACGGTGAAGACCGCCTCGGCCCCGGTGATCTCGAAGACCCGCGCCACCACCGGCAGCATTCCGGCCAAATGGACCCCTCCCCCGGCCGCCTCTGCCTTGAGGCGGGCACCGAGCAGCACATTGAGCCCGGTGGAATCACAGAATTCGAGTCGCGAGCAGTCGACCACCAGGCGTACTCGCCCTTGCTCGACCGCGCTCTCCAGGGGTTCCCGCAGCAGATCCGCCGTGTGGTGATCCAGCTCACCCACCGGCGTCACGACCTCGCTGCGCCCCTCGGTACGGGCCTCGACCTGAAGCCGACCCCGGTTCGCACTGCCGACCGTCCCGCGGTCCATGCCCGTCCCTCTTCGCCGTCGTCACTGCTTGCGTCTCAGCGTGCGCAGATTCGTTGTAGCCGTCGCTGACGTTCTTGAAACAGTACGCGTTCCGTACGCCACGCGACACCCGAAGACCCCAACATATCGGACATATAGCCTCAATTAGAGCTTGTAACTGCCCGTCCGAACCGGGTAAGGGTAGGGGGACACCCAAAACACGGCCGGCTTTGGAGGCGCCGCTTCACCGCAGGAAACACGTATGGGCATCGGCAGCCATATGCCGAGAACGATGGAGGCGATCATGTCACCCCGGCTCGACGGACCGCGTACCCACGACGCGACGTCAGCATGTCCTCAGGGACTGACCCACTCAGACTCCCCTGCCGCGAACGCCGGAGACGGCACGCGTAGCAGCACCAGCAGCACCGCCGTCGACAGCGTCGACAACTACGGCGTCACCGACGGTCTCGAAGGACTTCCCGAGATCCCGCCCTACGACGAAGTGGGGCCGCTGGACGCCAGGGCCCTGTCGAAGACGCTCTTCGCGCGGCTCGAATCCCTCGAAGAGGGCACCCACGAGTACTCGTACGTCCGCAATACGCTCGTCGAACTGAACCTGGCCCTGGTCAAGTTCGCCGCCTCCCGGTTCCGCTCCCGCAGCGAACCGATGGAGGACATCATCCAGGTCGGCACCATCGGCCTGATCAAGGCGATCGACCGCTTCGAGCTCAGCCGGGGTGTGGAGTTCCCGACGTTCGCGATGCCGACCATCGTCGGCGAGATCAAGCGCTTCTTCCGCGACACCAGTTGGTCCGTGCGCGTCCCGCGCCGACTGCAGGAGTTGCGGCTCGACCTGGCCAAGGCGGGCGACGAGCTCGCCCAGCAGCTGGATCGTTCACCCACCGTGGGCGAGCTCGCCGACCGCCTCGGCATCACCAACGACGAGGTCGTCGAGGGGATGGCCGCGAGCAACGCGTACACCGCGAGTTCGCTGGACGCCAAGCCCGAGGAGGACGACCACGAGGGCGCGCTGGCGGACCGCATCGGCTACGAGGACCACGGACTCGAAGGCATCGAGTACGTCGAGTCCCTGAAGCCACTGATCGCCTCGCTGCCGGGCCGGGACCGCACGATCCTCTCGCTCCGGTTCGTCGCCAATATGACGCAGTCGGAGATCGGTGAGGAGCTGGGCATCTCGCAGATGCACGTGTCCCGGCTGCTCTCCCGCACGCTGGTCAGACTCCGCAAGGGACTGACCCTGGAGGAGTGAACGGGCTTACCGTACGCCGGACTTGTGGAAGGGCCCGCCCCCACGGCTGATGCCGGGGGCGGGCCCTTCCGCATGCCCGGCAAAGCCGCACCACCACCTACGGCGGCGAGCACTGCGCCAACGGCTGGTCCGCCCCGGTCCGTTTCACCGTCGACACCGCCTGGAAGCCGACCGCCGCCGAGAACACGCTGGGGCCGGCCAACACCTACTCCGACGCGGCCGACATCACCGCGGCCACCTCGTCGGACTCCACGTACGCCTCCATCGCGGTGACCGAGGACAACGTCATCTCCGTCCCCTGGGACGGCAAGAACAACTCCATCGACGTCAAGAACTCCCTCATGCCCAACCAGCTCTCCATTCCGGAGGCCGGTTCCAAGGGCACCCAGGTCGGAGGCAACGTCGTCTACAACTCCACCGGGCCCGTCGACACCGTGGTCCAGCCCACCGCTGACGGTGGCTCGCGCACGCTGAACATCCTGAAGAGCAGCGCGGCCCCCAAGACCTACGAGACCAGCTTCCAGATCCCCGCGGGCATGAGCGCGGTCACGCACGACGACGGCTCCGTCTCCCTGTACTCGGCGGGCGACGACAACGCCGAGAAGGCACCCGCGAAGGAAGCCGCCGCCTTCTTCGACGCCCCCGGGCCAAGGGCGCCAACGGCAAGGACGTGCCCACCGCCTACAAGGTCGTCGGCAACAAGATCGTCCAGGAAGTCGAGTTCTCCTCGGCCAGCGCCTTCCCCATCGTGATCGACCCCGGGTTCCGGTCGACCACGTGGAAGATCACCAAGTGCGCGGCGGCCATCGCCGGCGTCATCGCCACCTTGACGCCGGTAGGCTCCTCGGCACGTGTGCTGACCGCCATCCGGCTGGTGAAGCGGATCGGCGTCAAGAAGACGGTGAACCTCATCCGCACCTACACCAAGCGCCGGAAGATGACCTCGACACACCGCAAGGCCATCGCAGCGCTCCTCGGCATCTCCGCCATCCAGAATGCCTGCAAGTTCTAGGAGTCGTGCACAATGTTCGCGCTGATAGCGCTGCTGGCGCAGCTCGCGCTCATCTTCGTCCACCGGTCGAGGAACAAACTCCGCTCCAGGCCCAGCCCGTGCGCGCTCTACACCTGCCTGTGCCTGGTGGGCATCGCGGTCGGCTGGCTGGCCATCGGCCGCCCGGAAATCACCTGGAGCGACGGTCCTCTCGTCCTCCTCAGCGGTCTGCTGATCACGGTCGAAGCGGCAGACGCGGCAGTCAAGCTCGGCGCGCCCCGCTGGGCGGACAAGGCACTCTGCCTTCTGTGCGGAGCCGCGGCGGCGACGTGGATGGCGCCGGGGTGGATCCCCTGGGCCTAGAACCGCGTCGGGCCCTGTTCGCCCTGCTGTGACATGACGCGCCGCCCGGCACCGTGCCGGGCGGCGCGTTCGCGTCGTGCTGTGCGGGTCAGACGACGCGTTCGCCGCGCTGCCAGACCGCGTGGACCAGCGGCACGCCCGGCCGGTAGGCCAGGTGGACATGGCTGGGTGCGTCGAGCAGAACCAGGTCGGCGCGGGCGCCGGGGGCGATGCGGCCGATGTCCGTACGGCGCAGGGCCGCGGCGCCGCCCGCGGTGGCGGACCAGAGGGCCTCGTCCGGGGTCATCCCCATGTCGCGTACGGCGAGGGCGATGCAGAAGGGCATGGAGGACGTGAACGACGAGCCCGGGTTGCAGTCGGTGGAGAGCGCGACGGTGGCGCCCGCGTCGAGCAGGCGGCGGGCATCCGGCCAGGCGGCGCGGGTGGAGAACTCGGCGCCGGGGAGCAGGGTGGCGACGGTGGTGCCCTGGGCCAGGGCGTCGACGTCGGCGTCGGTGAGGTGGGTGCAGTGGTCGGCGGAGGCGGCGCCGAGTTCCACGGCGAGCTGGACGCCGGGGCCGTGGCCGAGCTGGTTGGCGTGGACGCGGGGGTGCAGGCCCTTCGCGATGCCCGCGGTCAGGATCGCGCGGGCCTGGTCGCCGTCGAAGGCGCCCTTCTCGCAGAAGACGTCGACCCAACGGGCGTACGGGGCACAGGCGTCGAGCATCGGCCCGGTGACCAGGTCGACGTAGCCGGCCGGGTCGTCGGCGTAGTCCGGGGAGACGATGTGGGCGCCGAGGTAGGTGACCTCTTCGGTGTGCTGGGCGGCGATGCGCAGGGCGCGGGCCTCGTCCTCGACGGTGAGGCCGTAGCCGGACTTGGTCTCGAAGGTGGTGGTGCCCTGGCGCAGGCCCTCGGCGAGGTATCGGGCGACGTTGGCAGAGAGTTCGTCGTCGGTGGCGGCGCGGGTGGCGGCGACCGTGGTCCTGATGCCGCCCGCGCTGTAGGCGCGGCCGGACATCCGGGCGTTGAACTCCTCGGTGCGGTCGCCCGCGAACAGGAGGTGGGAGTGGGAGTCGACGAAGCCGGGGATCGCCGCCCGGCCGCCCGCGTCGACGGCGTTGTCAGTGGCGGGTGCTTTGCTCGACTCACCGGTCCAGACGACCCGGTCGCCCTCGATGACGACGGCCGCGTCCCGGATCAGGCCCAGGGGGGAATCCGCGCGGAGGGAGGGGTCGTTGGTGACCAGACTGGCGATGTTGGTGATGGCGGTCGTCGTCATCGGGAGACTGCTCTCCTTGTGTATCGGCTTGCGGGGCGGCCCGTCGGTGGGCCTGCGGGGCGCCGGTCGGGGCGCCCCGCACGGCGGTCTCCGGATCGGCGGTCTCCGGGTCGGTGCGCTCAGCGGTGCAGTGCACCGATGGCCGAGGCGAGTGCCGCGGGGACGTCCTCGACCAGCGTGTGCTGACCGTCACGGACGATGTGCCGGCCTGCCACGACCGTGTGCCGCACATCAGCTGCGGAGGCGGCGAATACGGCTGTTTCGGCAGCGAGCCGGGGCACCGGCCCCGCAGTTCTGACGGAGTCCAGGGCAACGGTCACCAGATCGGCGGGTGCACCGGGTTCGATGATGCCCGCCCGGGGCCGGCCGAGCGCGGCATGTCCGTCGACGGTCGCGGCGCGCAGCAGGGCGGCCGCCGTCCAGTGACCGCGCGCCCGGGTGCGCAGCCGCTCGTTGAGCTCCATGGCCCGGGCCTCTTCGAAGAGGTCGATCACGGCATGGCTGTCGCTGCCGAGGGAGAGCGGCGAGCCGGCGCGCTGGAGGGCGACGGCCGGACCGATTCCGTCGGCGAGGTCGCGTTCCGTGGTGGGGCACATGCAGGTGCCGGTCGCCGAGGAGCCGAGGAGCGTGATGTCCTCGCCGGTGAGGTGGGTGTTGTGGATGCCGGTGGTGCGCGGGCCGAGGACCCCGTGGTCGGCGAGGAGCCGGGTGGGCGTGCAGCCGTGGGCGGCGAGGCAGGCGTCGTTCTCCGCGGTCTGTTCGGAGAGGTGGACATGGAGCGGGGCCTGCCGCTCCTCGGCCCAGGCGGCCACGGTGGCGAGCTGTGCGGCGGGGACGGCGCGTACGGAGTGGATGGCCGCGCCGATCAGGGCGTGGTCGCCGCCCTTGAGGAGGGAGGCGCGTTCGGCCCAGGCGTCCGCGGTGGTGTCGGAGAAGCGCAGCTGGTGCTGGTCGGGCTCCTGGTACTGGGTGGGACGCCGGCCGAATCCGGCGGAGAGATAGGCGGTGTCCAGCAGCGTGATCCGGATACCGGCCTCGCCCGCCGCCGCGATCAGCGCCTCGCCCATCGCGTTCGGGTTGCTGTACGGGGTGCCGCCCGGAGCGTGGTGCAGATAGTGGAATTCGCCGACCGCGGTGATACCGGCCAGGGCCATTTCGGCATACACGGCACGGGCGAGGTCGTAGTACGAATCGGGGGTGAGCCGGGAGGCGATCTGGTACATGGTCTCGCGCCACGTCCAGAAGGTGCCGGAGCCGACCTGGACGGTGGAGCGCAGGGCGCGGTGGAAGGCGTGCGAGTGGGTGTTGGCGAGCCCGGGAAGGGTGAGCCCGCGCAGCACGGTGGCGCCCGGCGGCGGGGTGGCGACGCCGGTGCGGACGCCCGCGACGATCCCGCCGGACACGTCCAGGGCGACGCCCGGCTCGACATGGGTGCCGAGCCAGGCGTGGGACAACCAGTACGTCACGGTGACGGGCGTGCCCGTCGGTTCCGTTGTCAGCTGCACGCGAGACCTTCCAGTACATCGGCGAGAGCGATCACCCCGGCCACGCAGTCGTCCTCGGCTGCGTGCTCGGCCGGCGAGTGCGAGATCCCGGTGGGGTTCCGCACGAACAGCATGGCGGTAGGAACTGAAGCGGACAAAATACCCGCGTCGTGTCCGGCGCCGGTACCGAGGACGGGTACGGCGCGATCGGCGTCGCCCCGGCCCGTCAGGATCTTGCCGAGCTCGTCACGCAGGGCGTGCTCGAACTCCACTACGGGCGTGAAGGACTCCCGTACGACGTCGAGGTCGATCCCGGCCCGCTCGGCGTGTTCCCGGGCGGCCCGCTCGATGCCGCCGACCACGGCGTCGAGGCAGTCCTGGTCGGCGGCGCGGGAGTCGAGCCAGCCGCGGACGAGGGAGGGGATGGCGTTGACACCGTTCGGCTCGACACTGATCTTGCCGAAGGTGGCGACGGCTCCGGCGAGCTCCGCCTCGCGGCGGGCGGCCAGCACGGTCTCGGCGTACGTGAGCATCGGGTCGCGCCGGTCGGCCAGCCGGGTGGTGCCCGCGTGGTTGGCCTCGCCCCGGAAGTCGAACCTCCAGCGCCCGTGCGGCCAGATCGCGGAAGCGATGCCGACCGGGTCACCGGTGAGGTCGAGGGCGCGCCCCTGCTCGACATGGAGTTCGACGAACGCACCGATTCGGGCGAGCCGTTCCGGGTCGGGGCCGATGGCGTCGGGATCGTATCCGGCCGCCTCCATGGCCTGCGGCAGGGTGATGCCGTCACCGTCGCGGAGCAGGTGTGCCGCCTCGACGGTCAGCTGTCCGGCGGCGAGCCGGGAGCCCACACAGGCGAGCCCGAAGCGGGCCCCCTCCTCGTCACCGAAGTTACTGATGGCCAGCGGCCGGGTGAACTCCGCGCCCCTGCGGCGAAGTTCGTCGAGCGCGGCGAAGGAGGAGACCACACCGAGCGGCCCGTCGAAGGCGCCGCCGTCCGGTACGGAGTCGAGATGCGATCCGGTGACCACGGCGTCCCCCGCGAGGGGGTCACCGAGCCAGGCCCACTGATTGCCGTTCCGGTCGACCTCGTAGGTGAGCCCGCGCGCCTCGGCCTGCGCCCGGAACCAGGCACGGCAGTCGGCATCGGCCCCGGTCCAGGCGTAGCGGCGGTAGCCCCCGCTGTCCTGATGCCGGCCGACCGGCAGGAGTTCGCGCCACATGGCCTGGAACGACGGTGCGCCGTCCCCGGCCCCGTCCCTTTCCCGGGTCACCGCCCCACCGCCGTCCTCCCGGGTCACTGCCCCTCCGTCATCGGTACGCGCACGCCCTTGTCCGCGGCGACGGACTCCGCGATGTCGTACCCGGCGTCGACGTGCCGGATGACGCCCATGCCCGGGTCGTTGGTGAGCACCCGGCGGATCTTCTCGCCCGCCAGCTTCGTGCCGTCGGCGACGGTCACCTGCCCGGCATGGATGGAGCGTCCCATCCCGACGCCGCCGCCGTGGTGGATGGAGACCCAGGAGGCCCCCGACGCCACATTGACCATGGCGTTCAGCAGCGGCCAGTCGGCGATCGCGTCGGACCCGTCGAGCATGGCCTCGGTCTCCCGGTAGGGGGAGGCCACGGAGCCGCAGTCCAGGTGGTCGCGCCCGATGGCCAGCGGAGCGGCCAGCTCGCCGGAGGCCACCATGTCGTTGAACCGCTCGCCGGCCCGGTCGCGCTCGCCGTAACCCAGCCAGCAGATCCGGGCGGGCAGCCCCTGGAAGTGGACGCGTTCACCGGCCATCTTGATCCAGCGGTGCAGGGACTCGTTCTCCGGGAAGAGTTCGAGCATCGCCTTGTCGGTCTTGTGGATGTCGGACGCCTCACCGGAGAGCGCCGCCCAGCGGAAGGGGCCCTTGCCCTCGCAGAAGAGCGGCCGGATATAGGCGGGAACGAAGCCCGGGAAGTCGAAGGCCCGTGCATACCCGGCAAGTTGAGCCTCGCCACGGATCGAGTTGCCGTAGTCGAAGACCTCGGCCCCGGCGTCCATGAAGCCGACCATCGCCTCGACGTGCTTGGCCATCGCCTCGCGCGCCCGCTGCGTGAAGTCGGCGGGCTTCTCGGCGGCGTACGAGGCCATGTCGTCGAAGTCGACGCCGATCGGGAGGTACGCGAGCGGGTCGTGCGCGCTGGTCTGGTCGGTGACGATGTCGATCGGTGCGCCCTCGGCGAGCATCCGCGGCAGCAGCTCCGCCGCGTTGCCCAGCAGGCCGATGGAGAGCGGCTTGCGGGCGTCCCGGGCCTCGGTGGCCAGCTGGAGCGCGTGCTCCAGGGAGTCGGCGCGCACGTCCAGGTAGCGATGCTCGATCCGGCGCTCGATGGCGCGCGGGTCGCAGTCGATACAGATCGCGACACCGTCGTTCATGGTCACGGCGAGCGGCTGGGCGCCGCCCATGCCGCCGAGTCCGGCGGTCAGGGTGATGGTGCCGGCCAGCGTCCCGTTGAACTTCTTCGCCGCGACGGCGGCGAACGTCTCGTACGTGCCCTGCAGGATGCCCTGCGTACCGATGTAGATCCACGATCCGGCGGTCATCTGGCCGTACATGGTGAGCCCGAGCGCCTCCAGGCGACGGAACTCCTCCCAGTTCGCCCAGTCGCCCACCAGGTTGGAGTTGGCGATCAGTACACGCGGCGCCCACTCGTGCGTCTGCATGACGCCGACCGGACGCCCGGACTGGACGAGCATGGTCTCGTCCTGCTTGAGCGTCCGCAGCGTGCGCACCATCGCGTCGAACGAGCGCCAGTCGCGGGCCGCCTTGCCGGTGCCGCCGTAGACGACGAGCTTGTCGGGGTGCTCGGCGACCTCGGGGTCGAGGTTGTTCTGCAGCATGCGCAGGGCGGCCTCCTGCTGCCATCCCAGGGCGCTCAGTTCCGTACCGCGCGGTGCCCGTACGGGGCGGGGTCCTGACATGGCGATGCCTCCTCGCAACTTGTAAATCTTCTATTCACATCCTGATGGCCTGAATACTCGTAGTCAACAGTCCCGCGCCAACAGCTGGACGAACAGCACCCGGCCGCCCCGCGCACAGGGCGCCCCGGCGCACCTCCAGCGCGCGCTTCGAAGATCTCTTACGCATGTACCTATGGAAAATGCCAGAACCTCCACCTGGGGCGAGCACGTTGCGTAGCCTCTGGGTCACAGCCGTACGCCACGTCGGGAGGGGAGTGCGCGTGCCCGGAATCGACGAGTGCCTGCTCGAGGTCATGAGGCTGCCCGGTGCCCGCGGCGCCGCGGTGGTCGACTGGACGAGCGGCCTCGCCCTCGGCACCATCGGCGAATCGCCCAACGGCGATCACGAGGCCACCGCCGCGGAGACGGCCGAGGTCGCGAGGATGGCGGCCGAGCAGCCGGTCTTCGCACTGGGGGCCACCGGACCGTCAACCGCTTTACCGGAAAAGGCCGTTGCGGGAGCGCCGCCGCCGGTGGAGGACGTCATCGTCACCACCCGCGCCGGGTACCACATCCTCCGTTTCGTCGAGACGGCCTTCGACAGCAGCGTCTTCGTCCATCTGTGGCTCGACCGCGCGGAGGGCAACCTGGCCCTCGCCCGGATACGGCTGGGCGAGACGGCCGAGCGGCTGGTCCTTGCATGAGAACCGCCCCCGCCCCGGTCACGGCCCTCTCGCCCATGCTGCAGCGCCTCGCCGACGAACGCGCCACCGGCGCCCTGATGCGCGACCGCGGCACCCTCTATCTCGCCGAGGGCCAGGTGGTGCACGCCGAGAGCCCGGCGACACCCGGTATAGACGTCCTGCTCACCACGGGCGGCGCCCTGCACCGCGACGGCTGGTGGGAGGCGGTCGCCAGGGCGGGCGCCGGGCAGCGGGTCGGCCGCTATCTGGTGGACAGCGGGCGGGTGCCGGGCGGGGCGCTGGAGCTGTGCCACCTCGGCGCGCTGTACGACGCGGCGTTCTTCGCGCTCGCCCCCACCCGGACCCCGGCCCGCTTCCGCTACGGGGTCTCCCATTGGATCGGCCCCGTCCGCCCCGTCCCCGTCGATGCCGTGCAGCGCGAGACGCTCAGGCGCCGGGAGCTGCTGGAGCGGATCTGGCCCGACGCGGTGACCGACAGCGCACCGCTCGTACGGACGGCCCGCCCCGTCGACGCACCCGTTCCGCCGGGCCGGCGCCGCGTGCTCGATCTCGTGGACGGGGTGCGTACCGCATCGGACATCGCCCAGAAGCTGGGCAGGCCGGCATTCCACGTACTGGTCGGTCTGCGACGCCTGGCCGCGGCAGGGCTGGTCGAAGCGGTACGGGAGCCGCCGGCCGCGACCGCCCCCGGCCGGGCCGCACTTCCCGAGGTCACGGCCGATCCCGACGTCGCCCTGCTGCGCCGGCTCCGAGACGCATTGGAGGCCCTGTGATACGCGCGCTCAGACAGCGTGCCGGGAGGAGACAGCTGATGGTGCCCGAGGCCGAAGTACAGGATGTCCTGGCCGAGCTCCAGCGGTTACGGGCCCGGGTCCCGCTCCTCTCCGGCGCCCTGGCGGCCAGCACCGACGGTCTCGTCCTGGCCCATGACACCCCGGGCGTGGAGGCGGAGGGCGTCGCCGCACTGACCGCGGCCGCGCTCGGCGTCGCGATCCGGATGGCGGACGCGACCGGCCGGGGCGGCTTCCGTGAACTTCTCGTACGGGGCGAGAGCGGCTACATCGCGACGTACGCCGCAGGCTCCTCGGCCGTCCTCACGCTGCTGGCCGAGGACCGGATCAACGTCGGCAGGCTCCATCTGGAGGGCCGCCGGGCGGGCACCCGTATCGGCGAACTGGTCGACACCGCACTGGAACGCGCCGCACAGCCGGCGCCCCCGGCCCGCGCCCCCGAGCAGCGTCCCGCACAGCCCGGACCGCTGCCTCACCGCACGTAACACCACCTGCCCCCGAAACAACCCACGGATCCGGTCGTCCCGGCCGGCCAGGAAAGGAAATCGAGCACTCATGGCGAACACCGAAGCGTCACTGAAGGAAGCGATGACGTCCATCGAGGGCACCCTCGGTGTCGCCCTCGTCGACTACACCAGCGGAATGGCGCTGGGCACCCTCGGCGGCGGCAAGGACTTCAACCTGGAGGTCGCGGCCGCGGGCAACACCGATGTCGTACGCGCCAAGCTCCGCACGATGGAGCACCTCGGCCTCCAGGACGAGATCGAGGACATCCTGATCACACTCGGCGGCCAGTACCACCTGATCCGGCTGCTCAAGGCCCGCGGCAGCAACGGCCTCTTCCTGTACCTGGTGCTGGACAAGGGCCGCGCCAACCTGGCCATGGCCCGCCACCAGCTGAAGCGGATCGAGGCCGAGCTGGAGGTCTGACCCGGCGGCCTCAGCGCCGACGCCGCGCCCCGCCGGGCGCGGCGTCACCCGCCATCGGCCCGGTCGTCCGATACCCCTTCACCTGCTTGCCCGCGGGCCGTCCGCGCTCCACCCAGTCGGTCCGCACCCAGTACAGGGTGTCGTCCCGGCGCTCGCGCTGCCCGATCCTGACGGCCTTGATCCAGAGCCCGGCCCCCGCGCCCGCAAGCACCATCCCGCCGGCCCCGGGCAACAGGAACGCGCTCGCCACCGCTACGAGGAACGCCCCGAGCAGCCACCACCGGTGCCCGCGTCGCCAGTTGCGTACGGTCACGGCCCGGTCCTGGAGAAAGTCGGACCGTCCGGCGCGGGTGGCGCCCCTGGCCAGTTCCGCGTACCTCCGGCCGCGTACGAGCGCCACCACGGCCGCGGTGACCAGGAACAGCGCTGCTCCGGCCAGCAGTCCGATCCGGCGTCCGGTGAGCCCCGGCACCAGTGCGCCGATCGCCGCGGCAAGCAGCCCCGGCCACCACAACAATGCGGCTCCGGCCCGTACGATCACGGCCACCCTCGCCAACGACTGCGCTCCGCGCCCCACGTCCGTACCCCTCTCCGCAGCTCCTTCTGATCCTTCTGGGCCGGGAGATTAATAGCCGTAAATGAGCGGTGTCTGAGAATCGCCGAGGTCGGTGGGGCCGCCCTCAGTACGTGATCCCCATCGGGCCGTCGCCGCCACCCGTCACTCGACGAACAGCCCCCGCGCCACCGCTCGCGCGTCGAACTCCTCCAGCCGCGCCTGCGCGTCGGGCAGGTCGTCGCACATCGCCTCCAGCAGCACCCGCCCCAGCAGCATCGGCGCACACGCGGTGTCGAAGGCGAGCCCGGTGCCGACGGCTGCCGGGATCAGCAGGTCACTGTGCTTGGCCACCGGAGCGAACGGCGAATCGGCGACCGACACCACGGTCAGCCCCTGTTCCTGCGCATACGCGAGGGCGTCCACGACCTCCTTCGGATGCCGGGGCAGCGCGAAACAGATCAGCGCCGTGGCGCCCGCCCGCCGCGCGGCGTCGATCCGGTCGTGCAGCATGCTGCCACCCTCGTCGAGCACCCGGACATCGGGATGGACCTTGGCCGCGAAGTACCCGAACCCGCGCGCCTGGGAGGAGGCGGCCCGCAGTCCGAGCACGGGGAGCGGCCGGGAGGCGGCGAGCAGTCGCCCCGCCCGCTCGACGGGGCCGGGGTCGGCGAGCAGCTCGGCGAGGTGCTGCAGATTCTCGATCTCGCCGAGGACAGCCTGCTGGTATTCGTTGTACGCACGTTCACCCGCCCCCTCACCCGGCTCGGCGGGCCCCGGCGCGACATCCCGCAGATACCTTCGCAGCGCCGGATAGCCGTCGAATCCGAGGGCGACGGCGAACCGGGTGACGGATGGCTGACTGACCCCGGCCAGCTCGGCCAGCTCGACGCTCGACAGGAACGGCACCTCGGCGGCCCTGCGCACCATGGAGTGCGCGATGCGCCGTTGCGTCGGTGTGAGCCGGCGCCCCTCGAAGAGCTGCTGCAACCGCGCGGCCGGGCTGCTCCCGCTCATGCTGTCCCCTCGGTAGATCCGTCGCACCGCGATCCGGCGCCGACGAATCCATTCAGCCAGCAAGGCGTCTGCATGTCCATATGCAGCAGGAGCGCGGGACCGGACGCCCCTGCGCTCAGGATGTGCGCACGCCGTCCAGGACCTCGGTGACCGAGACCCAGGAATTCCAGCGCCGCGTGAACACCCACAGCGTGCGGCCGCCCTCCACGGTGCCGGACCAGGTGCTGCTCCCGTCCTCCGCCTTCCCCGAGCTCTGCGACACCGGCCGCAGACCGCATGACGCCAGCACGTCGCCCATGTGCCGCAACTGCTCCCGGGCCGTGGCCGCGTCGTCGTACTCGACGATGCAGTGCTGGGCCACGGCCTTGTCCCTGCCCCTGTACTGCCGGCTGTAGCTGATCCGGTCGACCGCGCCCGGCTGGGCCGACGTACCCGGGCAGGCTCCGTCGAGACCCACCTGCGGCAGGGACTCGTCCTGCGGATCGGCGTCGGTGGGCAGGCCCTCGTCCGCCTTCCAGTGCCACTTCTCGTAGAAGGGCAGCTCGTCCGCCCGCGGTGTCTGGATCAGGCCGTCCTTGCGGAACGGGTTGTCCGGCGCAGTGGCGACCGTGCCACGCCTCCCCTGCCCGTCCGTCCCGTCCGGCAGCACGGCCCAGGCTCCGGCCACCAGCAGTACGGCGGTGCACAGCGCCGCTGTCGCGGCCCTGCGGCGCGCACGGCGCCGCTGCCCCTTCGCCCGGATCTCCTCGGCGGCGGGCAGCCTCACCACGACGCCGTCCAGCAGTTCCTCGACCTCAGACATGACGAACGCTCCCCACTCGCTCGGTGGTGACAACGGTGTCGGCGAGTCGCTCGCCGAGGATCTTGCGGGCCCGGTGGAGCCGGGTCCGTACTGCGCCGTTCGACACTCCCGCCTCGCGCGCCACCTCTTCCACCGGGAGATCCAGCAGATGGTGCAGGACCACGACCTGACGCTGCTCGGCGCTCAGCTCGCCTAGCGCGCCGACCAACGCCACCCGGTCCACGGAGAGGCCGGGCAGTTCCTCGGGCGGCCCGTGCCGGAAGTGCGCCCGCACCCGGTTGCGCGCCCTGCGCCACGTACTGATCGCCAGCCGAATGGCCACCGTCCGAACCCAGGGCAGCGGATCGCCATCGCGTGCCAGCCGGTCCCATCGCTGCCAGGCCCGCACATATGCCTCCTGCACCGCGTCCTCCGCCTCCGCCAGATCGCCGGTCACGGCGTAGACCGTGGCGACCAGGCGCTTGGCCGTCGCCGTGTAGAACGCGTCGAAATCCTCGGACCCCATCGGCATCGTCCCCCGTCCATCCATCGCACCCAAGAAACACTCTTGCCATGAACACGCTCCGGCCGTGCCGGATGTTACGGACGACTTTCGACGGAGGTCGCGCGGCCGTCACGGACACCGCCACCGGCTCCACCGGGGCCGGCGAAAGAGGGGGGATAGCCCCACTGCCCCGGGCACCCCCGATTCGTACGGTAAAGGGCATGGATACCCGTGACCGTGAGCTCAAGAGCGAGCTCGATGCCACCCTGCATGCCCGTAGTGAGCTGGGTTTGGATTACGAGTCCGCGCTCGTCGAGTCGTTCCTGGAGAAGGTCGAGCAGCGTCTCGACACCACGCTCGACCGCCGTGTCCGGCGCCATCTCGCCGAGCAGCAGGTGAGCGTCGCCAGGGGTGCGCGCCCGCCGCAGCCCATGGGGAACTTCGGCGAGCGCTACGGCTTCGGGATCATCTCGCTGATCCTGGCCATTCCGCTGTCGGCGATCGGCGCCGCGGCCGCCCATACCGGGGGCCTGGTCGTCGCCTGGCTCGGGATCGTCGCCGTCAATGCCGTGCACGCCGCCCGCAGCCGGCCCTGGTTCCGGCACCGTTCCGGGCGCACTGAGTCCGACTGGGAGGACTGAGAGCCGCGGGCCGGGCCCCGAGGACACGGGGCGCTACGCCTGGCGGGTGGGCAGCACGATCAGCTGGCGCAGGTTGATGTGGCGTGCCCGGCTGGTGGCGTAGGCCACGAGATCGGCGATCTCGTGGCTCGACAGTGCCCCGATCGCGTCGAACATGCCGTCGAGCTGCCCACTCAGCTCGGCGTTGTCGATGTGGCCGCCCAGTTCCGTGTCGGTGAGACCCGGTTCGATGTTCGTGACGCGGACGTCGCGCGGTCCGAACTCCGTGCGCAGCGACGACGAGAGGTAGGTGAGCGCGGCCTTCGTCGCCCCGTACACCGCGTAGTTGGGGAACGCGACGTGCGCGCCGATGGACGAGATGTTCACCAGGTCCGCGGTGCGGCCGTCGGCGGCCGCCGCCACCAGGTCGGATGTGAAGGCCCGGATGATCCGAAGGGCGCCCGTCACATTGGTGTCGATCATCCGCTGCCACTCGTCCGTCCGGCCCTCGTCCACCGGGTTCGGCAGCATCACACCGGCCGCGTTGACCACCAGGTCCACCTGCCCGAACGTGCTGTGCACCCGTTCGGCCGCGGCCTCCACGGACGCCTGGTCGGTGACATCGGCGGTGACGGCGAGCGCCTCACCGCCCTCCGCCTTGATCGTGGCGGCCAGCTCCTCCAGCCGCTCCGCTCGCCGGGCCAGCAGTGCGACCCTGACTCCCTGGGCGGCGAGCAGCCGGGCGGTCGCGGCGCCCATTCCGCTGGCGGCTCCGGTGATGACGGCGGTGCGGCCCGCGAGGGTCCCGTACGACATGTCCGTACTCCTTGCGCTCTCAGGACCGGGGCGTTTCCCCGGCCCTGGTCCCACTCTGCGCGGCTGCCGCCCGGCTACCCAGGGATGCGTTGTTCCTGGGTCTGCCAGTACCAGGTTCGGCGCCCGCGCTTCTTCTACGATCGGTGTCATGGACGGCGACCTCGGTGATTTCCTCCGCTCACGGCGGGCCCGCATCCAGCCCGAGGACGTGGGGCTGAACGCGTACGGCGGACGACGGCGGGTTCCCGGACTCCGGCGCGAGGAGGTCGCGCAGCTCGCGGGAGTGAGCGTCGACTACTACATCCGGCTGGAACAGGGGCGCGGCCCGAGCGTCTCGAACGCCGTGCTCGACGCGATCGCCCGGGTGCTCCAGCTGGACGAGACGGAGCACACGTATCTGCGTACGGTGGCACGCCCGGGGCCGCGCGCCTCGACCCCGCCCGCCACCCAGCGGGTCCGCCCCGGTCTGCGCCTGCTGCTGGACACGCTCGGCGGGGCCCCGGCGTTCATCCTGGGCCGCCGGATGGACGTACTGGCGTGGAACGCGCTGGGGGACGCGGTCGTCGGCTACTCGCGGATGCCCCCGGCAGAGCTGAACATCCCGCGGCAGGTCTTCCTCGACCCGACGACGCGCGAGCTCTATCCGGAGTGGGCCGCGGTGGCGGCGGAGACGGTCGCCCATCTGCGACTGGACGCTGGGCTGCACCCCAATGACAAGCAACTGGCCACGCTGGTGGGCGAGTTGTCCATGAAGAGCGAGGACTTCCGCCGACTGTGGGCGGATCACCAGGTGAAGGCGAAGACCTACGGCGTCAAGCGCATCGACCACCCGGTCGCGGGCGAGCTGACCCTCCCGTACGAGACGCTCGGCGTGCCCGGCGACTCCGGCCAGTCCCTGGTGGTCTACACCCCGGAGCCCGGCAGCGAGACCGCGGAACGCATCGCGCTGCTGGCGAGCTGGGCGGCCGCACCGGCCGGGTGAGGCGCCGCCGGGGGCACGAACGGCGCCCCGGCGGTCCAGGCACTTGCCCGTCGCACGGTTCTGCGCACATGACCGTCGCACACGTCCGCGCAGATGGCCGTCGCACATGGATGTATCGCGGGGACCGCCGCACCCCCGGTTTCCCAGGGGGCGGGACGACGGCGGTCCCCGCGAGGGACACGGTCCGGGTCAGGGCCGGTCACCGCGTCCTGGCGACGGTGGAGGTCCGGGAGCCGCTCCGTAATCCGTGTCGCCGTACGGGGTGTCGGCGGGTTTCCCTGCCGACACCCATCAATCTGCCGGACTCGTGTTAAGCCGGTGCTGCGCGTACGTGTCGCGCTCGTACCGTTTTCGCGAAGCCCGGCCTCCGAGCCGGCTACGGCTTGCCGGCCGACGCGTCCTTGGCCAGGAACGCCAGCAGGTCCTGCCTGCTGACCACACCCTTCGGCTTGCCCTCCACCAGCACGATCGCCGCGTCCGCCGCGTTCGTGCCGCCGAGCACCGCCATCAGGTCCGCGACCGGTTCGCCGGAACCGACCTGGGGCAGCGGCGGCGACATGTGCTTCTCCAGCGGGTCGGAGAGCGAGGCGCGCTGCGCGAACAGCGCGTTCAGCAGCTCCCGCTCCACCACCGAACCGATGACCTCTGCGGCCATCACGTCCGGGTGGCCCGCGCCCGGCTTCACGATCGGCATCTGCGAGACGCCGTACTCGCGCAGGACGTCGATCGCCTCGCCGACGGTCTCCTCGGGGTGCATGTGGACGAGCGTCGGGATCGGGCCGTCCTTGTGGTCGAGTACGTCCCCGACGCGTGCGGACGTTCCGGTGTCCTCCAGGAAGCCGTAGTCGGCCATCCACTCGTCGTTGAAGATCTTGCTCAGGTAGCCGCGGCCGCTGTCGGGCAGCAGGACGACGACCACGTCGTCCGGGCCCAGTCGCTTCGCGACCTCCAGCGCCGCGACGACCGCCATGCCGCAGGAGCCGCCGACCAGCAGGCCCTCCTCCTTGGCGAGGCGACGGGTCATCTGGAAGGAGTCCTTGTCGGACACGGCGACGATCTCGTCCGTGACCGTACGGTCGTACGCGCTCGGCCAGAAGTCCTCGCCGACGCCCTCGACGAGGTAGGGACGTCCGGAACCGCCGGAGTAGACCGACCCCTCCGGGTCCGCACCGACGACCTCGACCGAGCCGCCGCTGATCTCCTTCAGATAGCGGCCGGTGCCGCTGATCGTGCCACCGGTGCCGACACCCGCGACGAAATGGGTGATCTTCCCGTCCGTCTGCTCCCACAGCTCCGGACCGGTGGTCTCGTAGTGCGAGCGCGGGTTGTTCGGGTTGGAGTACTGGTCGGGCTTCCAGGCTCCCGGTGTCTCGCGGACCAGCCGGTCCGAGACGTTGTAGTACGAGTCGGGGTGCTCGGGGTCAACGGCCGTCGGGCAGACGACGACCTCGGCACCGTAGGCGCGCAGCACATTGATCTTGTCCGTGGACACCTTGTCCGGGCAGACGAAGATGCACTTGTATCCCTTCTGCTGGGCGACGATCGCCAGGCCGACGCCCGTGTTGCCGCTGGTCGGCTCGACGATCGTGCCACCGGGCTGCAGCTCGCCGCTCTGTTCGGCGGCCTCGATCATGCGCAGGGCGATGCGGTCCTTGACCGAACCGCCGGGATTGAAGTACTCGACCTTGGCCAGGACCGTCGCCTGGATGCCGGCCGTCACACTGCGCAGCCTCACCAGCGGGGTATTGCCTACGAGACTGATCATCGAATCGTGGAATTGCACCGTGTACTCCGGGGTCTCCGAGATGGTGCGGCAAGCGTATGCGTACGGGCACGGGATTGGGCGAAGCGATTGAGCGACGGTCACTGCGGGGCAGTTAGCTGTATGTACGGCGGTACAGCAACGAGGAGGTGGACCGGACTGTGTCGAGGGCAAGGGTGGCACGGCGGATCGCAGCGGGCGCGGCCTACGGCGGCGGCAGCATCGGGCTGCTCGGCGCGGCGGCGGCAGGCGTACTGCTGGCGGAGGTCCAGCTGGCGAAACGGCAGGTGGGCGGCGGTATCGCACCGGTTCCGCCGAGCGCGGACGGGCGGTACGGGGTGGCGTTCGCCGGCCCTGCGGACCCATTGCGGCTGGGGTTGCTCGGTGATTCGACGGCGGCCGGGCAGGGGGTGCGCCGGGCCGGGCAGACACCGGGCGCGCTGCTCGCATCGGGGCTCGCGGCGGTGTCCGAGCGGCCGGTGGATCTGCGCAATGTGGCGCAGCCGGGCGCCCGGTCGGACGATCTGGAGCGGCAGGTCTCGCTGCTGCTCGCCGACCCGTCCCGTACGCCCGACGTGTGCGTGATCATGATCGGGGCGAACGATGTGACGCATCGGATGCCCGCCACCCAGTCGGTGCGCTGTCTGACCACCGCCGTGCGCAGGCTGCGTACGGCGGGTGCGGAGGTGGTGGTGGGCACGTGCCCGGATCTCGGCACGATCGAGCCGGTCTACCAGCCGCTGCGCTGGATGGCCCGGCGGGTGAGCCGGCAGCTGGCGGCGGCCCAGACGATCGGATCGGTGGAGCAGGGCGGACGGACGGTGTCGCTGGGCGACCTGCTGGGGCCGGAGTTCGAGGCGAATCCGCGGGAGCTGTTCGGTCCGGACAACTACCACCCGTCGGCGGAGGGGTACGCCACGGCGGCGATGGCGGTCCTGCCCACGCTCTGTGCGGTGCTGGGACTGTGGCCGGAGTCCGACCGTCTGGACGGGGCCCGGCGCGAGGACATGCTGCCGGTGGCCAAGGCGGCCTCCCAGGCGGCCAGGGAGGCCGGTACGGAGGTCACGGGGGCGCGGGCGCCCTGGGCGCTCCTCAAGCACCGCAGGCGGCGGCGTCTGCCCGCGGCCACGGAGCCCCATCCGCACCCGGAGGTACATGGAGAGGCACCCCCGAAGACGCACGGGGAACCACAGGGGGACTCGCACGGGGAACCACAGGGGGACTCGCACGAGGAGGCACACGAGGACGCACACAAGGAGCCGTATGGAGAGTCGCACGGGGAGTCGCACAACCTGCCCGCCAATTGATCGACTGAGCGGTCGCTTAGAAAAGAGGTCGGCGTCACATGCGCTGCCCGGTGACCCAGCAGCTACGTACAGGTAACTTCCAAGTCAGCACCTGCCAGAACCCGCCTTCCAGCCCTCATGGAGCCGCGTGATGCCCGAAGCCGTGATCGTCTCTGCTGCCCGTTCCCCCATCGGCCGGGCCTTCAAGGGTTCGCTGAAGGACCTGCGCGCGGACGACCTGACCGCCACGATCATCCGGACCGCGCTGGCCAAGGTGCCCGAGCTGGACCCGGAGGACATCGACGACCTGATGCTCGGCTGCGGCCTCCCCGGCGGCGAGCAGGGCAACAACCTGGGCCGCATCATCGCCGTACAGATGGGGATGGACCACCTTCCCGGCTGCACGGTCACCCGCTACTGCTCGTCCTCCCTCCAGACCAGCCGGATGGCGCTGCACGCCATCAAGGCCGGTGAGGGCGACGTCTTCATCTCGGCCGGTGTCGAGATGGTGTCCCGCTTCGCGAAGGGCAACTCCGACAGCCTCCCGGACACGCACAACCCGCTGTTCGCCGACGCCGAGGCCCGCACCGCGGCCCGCGCCGAGCGGGGCGGCGACGACTGGCACGACCCGCGGGAGGACGGCCTGGTCCCGGACGCGTACATCGCGATGGGGCAGACCGCGGAGAACCTGGCCCGGCTCAAGGGCGTCACCCGCCAGGACATGGACGAGTTCGGCGTCCGCTCGCAGAACCTCGCCGAGGAAGCCATCAAGAACGGCTTCTGGGAGCGCGAGATCACCCCGGTCACCACCCCGGACGGCACGGTCGTCTCGAAGGACGACGGCCCGCGCGCGGGCGTCACCCTGGAGGGCGTGCAGGGCCTGAAGCCGGTCTTCCGCCCCGACGGCCTGGTCACCGCGGGCAACTGCTGCCCGCTCAACGACGGCGCCGCCGCGCTCGTGATCATGTCCGACACCAAGGCGCGCGAGCTGGGCCTGACCCCGCTGGCCCGGATCGTCTCGACCGGTGTCTCCGGCCTCTCCCCCGAGATCATGGGATACGGACCGGTGGAGGCCAGCAAGCAGGCGCTGACGCGCGCCGGGCTGACCATCGGCGACATCGACCTGGCCGAGATCAACGAGGCGTTCGCCGCCCAGGTGATCCCCTCCTACCGCGACCTCGGCCTGCCGCTGGAGAAGGTCAACGTCAACGGCGGCGCCATCGCCGTCGGCCACCCCTTCGGCATGACCGGCGCCCGGATCACCGGCACGCTGATCAACAGCCTGCAGTTCCACGACAAGCAGTTCGGTCTGGAAACCATGTGCGTGGGCGGCGGCCAGGGCATGGCGATGGTCATCGAGCGGCTGAGCTGAGCTGCAGCGGAGGGTAGGGGGCGCCTGAGGTACGAAGGCGGCACCTGCCCGCAGCGCAAGCGAAGCGAACGCGACCACAAAACCGAGCGGCTGAGCTGAGCTGCAGCGGAGGGTAGG
>NZ_JBIURV010000020.1:84501-133315 GCF_044741025.1 Streptomyces sp. NPDC088246 | reverse complement strand
GGTAGGGGGTGCCTGAGGTACGAAGGCGGCACCTGCCCGCAGCGCAAGCGAAGCGAACGCGACCACAAAACCGAGCGGCTGAGCTGAGCTGCAGCGGAGGGTAGGGGGTGCCTGAGGTACGAAGGCGGCACCTGCCCGCAGCGCAAGCGAAGCGAACGCGACCACAAAACCGAGCGGCTGAGCTGAGCTGCAGCGGACCCCCGCGTAGCCGTCAGCCGGTTCCCGGCCGACGGCGTGGCCGGTTCCGAGCCCCGACCGTGACCGAATCTCCCCCAGGATGTGACCTATCTCCTGGGGGAGAGTCATTCCCGCAGGTCACACCCGCAACAGGGTTAAACCCCAGACCCAAAGACCTGTCCAATTCGTGACGTAATGCACTGACACCGGGCGCAGGTAGAGGACAAGCTGAGGTAGGAAGTCGGGGGATCGATTGAAACCGGGAGTATGTCAGTGAGCGCCATGTCTCTTGCCCTGTTGCTGACCACCGCCGCTGCCACAGCCGTCGGCGCTGCCGCTCTGCACGCCGCTCACGGGCTGCGCAAGCAGATCGCGGCCCTTCGTACGGAGCTGACCGCGGCCCGCGTCCACGGTGCCGCCGTGCCCGCGCAGAGCCGCAGCGACGTGACCTCAGCCGCCGAGATACGCGCGGCCGTGGCCGAAGCACTCGCCGAGGAGCGGGAGCGCGAGCTCGCCGAGGCCCGCGCCTTCTGGGCCACCCAGGAAGCGCGCGATGCCGCCGACGCCCCCTCCCTGCTGGGCGGACTGACTGGGATCGGCGAGGAAGCGCCGTTCTTCATGCCGCGCCAGGCCGACTTCTCGGGCCTTGAGGCGATGGACCTCGACGCCACCGAGGCGCTCGAAGAGCTGACGGAGCTGACGGAGCTGGCCGAGCTGGCGGACATGACCGAGCTGCCCGAGACGGCGGAGTTCACCGAGGACTCCCCCGAGCTGGCCGCGGCCCGTCGCCGCCACCCCTCACACCCCGACTTCGTTCCGGTGCAGACCCCGGTCGTCACCGACCACGAGCGCACCGTGAACCGCCTCGAAGAGCTCGCCGACAGCCGTACGGAACTCGCCGATGTGCGCCCCGGCCCGCTCGGCACCCTCGACGTCTACGTCTTCGCCGACGGCACCACACTCTGTATGACCCCCGGCCACCGCGAGACGGCCGAGCGCCTCGCCGAGTCGCTGCTCGCGGGTGAGCACCCGGTACTGCTGGGCGGCTCCGGCGTCTCCGGCGCGTACGCCTTGACCTTCTCCTGCGGCAAGGAGAACGTCTACATCCTCGCCGACCGCGTCATCGCCTCGTTCTAGCCCCCGGCACATCCGGGCAGAGCGGCTCTCGTCGGCCCCTGCCCCGGGCCACCGCCCGCCCGCCGCTACGCGAACGCCCGCGCAGCGGCCTCCGCCACGAATTGCACGGCCTCGTCCAGCTCAGCCGACGGGGCCGCTTCCAGTGCCACCGCCAAGTCGCGCCCCGCTACGGCAAGTTGGTCGCCGATCGCGAAGATCCCGGCGTCCGGCATGATCCGCGGCTCCCGGTCCGGCGCCTCGATGCGCTGGGCCCGCAGAGCCAATTCCCTGGCCGTGGCCAGCCCTTCGGCAGCCGCGCCGCGCTGCAGCCGGCTCTGCGGCGCGGCGCGCAGCCGGTCGGCGAATCGGTCCACGGCGGTGATCAGCGGGGTCGTATCGAGCACTCCGCGACCTTACGCGTCCTCCCGGGATGGTTGCCAACGGGCCGATGCTCGGGCACGGTGTCGGGAAGGACCAGCAACGCGCAATGCGTCGGAGGCGCCGATGTCCCAAGTCTTCTCCGAAGAGACCCATCGCAATCTGCTCTCCCGAATCCCCCGCTGCACCGGTCGTGAAGTCTCCGACTGGCTCCGCACCGTGGAGGAAGGCCCCGCTCTCCGCTTCGAGGAGAAGGTCAGCTGGCTGCGGAGCGAACACGACCTCGCCTACGGACACGCGAAGGCCCTCATCCACGAGTACGACCTCAGAAGGGCCGCGCGCAAGCTGCTCTAGGCACACGTGGGAAAGGGGAACGGCCCGCAGGCACAGCTTGAGTGCCTGCGGGCCGTTCCGTTCCCGTTGCGGGGCGGTGCGTCAGTCGTCGCCGCTGAGGATGGAGAGCAGACGCAGCATCTCCAGGTAGATCCACACCAGGGTCATGGTGAGGCCGAAGGCCGCCAGCCAGGACTCCTCGCGCGGGGCGCCGAACGCGATGCCGTCCTCGACCTGCTTGAAGTCCAGGGCCAGGAAGCACGCGCCGAGGACGATCCCGATGACTCCGAAGAGGATGCCGAGGCCGCCGCTGCGGAAGCCCAGGCCGTCACCGCCGCCGAAGACGGCGAACAGCAGGTTGACCACCATCAGGAGCATGAAGCCCATGGCGGCGGCCATCACGAAGCCGTAGAAGCGGCGGGTGACGCGGATCCAGCGCATCTTGTACGCGAGAAGCACACCGGCGAAGACACACATGGTGCCCATCACCGCCTGCATCACGACGCCCGGCCCGATGTACGTGCTGACCGCGCTGGAGATCACCCCGAGGAAGACACCCTCGAAGGCCGCGTACGCGACGATCAGCGCCGGGACCGGCTTGCGCTTGAAGGACTGGACGAGCGACAGGACGAACGCCACCAGGGCGGCGCCGATCGCGATGCCGTAGGACTTGCCGAGGTTGGCCTCGTCGACCGGCAGCAGGGCCCAGGCGAGCACGGCGCCGAGCACCACGGTGCCGAGCGTGAGCGCCGTGCGCGTGACGACATCGTCGATCGTCATCGCACCGGAACGCGCCGGTGCCTGCGGGACGCCGTACTGGGTGTCCTGCTGGGCGTAGGGGTTGGTGGCGTACGGGTTGGCGGCGGTGCCCTGCGCGTACGGGTTGGCACCCGCTGCGGGGGCCCCGGCCTGCGGCGCCGCGTTGAAGCCCGCGTATCCGTTGTCGCGGCTGAAGCCCCGTCGCGAGAAGACCGGGTTGCTGCTCCTCATCTCACTCCTCCATGGCCACCCTGCGTGGCCTTCCCATCAGAGTAATGGGTAGGCAAAAGAATCAGGCTAGTGCTTGGGGAGGATCTTTATGGAAGCCGGCGGCCGGCGAGGACCCCGGACAGGACGGTCCGGGCGACCCGAACGAACCGCCCTGCAAGATCGTCACCGGAGCCGGTGACACACGGCCTGCCCGGAGCCGCGGACCGGCCGGGTGCGGGTGCCCGGTCCCGGAGCGGCTGCACGAACCGGAGCGGCTGCACGAAGAGGGCGTCAAACGCCTGCCCGCACGTGACCTCGAGGACCGCATCCGGCACGCGACCGTCACGCCTTCCCGCCCGCTCGGCCTCATGCGCGAAGTGGTGCCCGGAACCGGACTCGAACCGGTACGCCCCCGAGGGGCAGCGAGGTTTAAGCTCGCCGTGTCTGCATTCCACCATCCGGGCCTGGCGCGCGGCTCCGCGTTGGCACATGACCCTATCCGGGGGCTTCCTCTGATCAGCGGATCAGTGGCGCGATGTTGTCTTATTTTATTGACCGTTTGAGGGTGCGTCAGCACTCGCGAGAGGGCATCGCCACATGCCTGGGCGGGGTAGCGGGCGCGGCGACCGGTAATCCGGATTGACGTAAAGTCGCCGCACCCGGACGGCGCATTCGCCGGGCGCGCGCCAGTGATCGCCATGGGCACGCCACCCCCGGCCGGGCAACGGGAGCCGTGCCGATGCCCTCAGGGTCGGTGTCATACCGCAGGAGGACACAGGGGTCCCCCGGTGCGACTCAAGACGGCCTCTGGAACGGGCACGGGGTCTGACGACCTGTGGCGAAACGGCGGTGACGATGGAGGGGTTCCAAAGGCAACCGATCGCAACCCCGGACGAAGCCCTCGGCCGGAGCCCCGAATCAGGAGATTCCCGTGACCACCACTTCCACCGAACACCGCGTCACCACGGTGGCTGCCCGCGCCACGGATCTGTCGAAGGTCTACGGAGAGGGCGAGACCAGGGTCACGGCCCTGGACCGGGTCTCCGTGGACTTCCCGCGGGGCGAGTTCACCGCGATCATGGGCCCGTCCGGCTCCGGCAAGTCCACGCTGATGCACTGCGTGGCCGGCCTCGACAGCTTCAGCAGCGGTTCGGTACGGATCGGTGAGACGGAGCTGGGTTCCCTCAAGGACAAGCAGCTCACCCAGCTCCGCCGGGACAAGATCGGCTTCATCTTCCAGGCGTTCAACCTGCTGCCGACGCTGACGGCCCAGGAGAACATCACGCTCCCCATGGACATCGCGGGCCGCAAGCCCGACGCCGAGTGGGTCCGCAAGGTCATCGACATGGTGGGACTCTCCGACCGGCTGACCCACCGGCCGACCGAACTCTCCGGCGGCCAGCAGCAGCGCGTCGCCGTGGCCCGTGCCCTGGCCTCGCAGCCGGAGATCATCTTCGGCGACGAGCCGACCGGAAACCTGGACTCCCGCTCCAGCGCCGAGGTCCTCGGCTTCCTGCGCAACTCGGTGCGCGAGCTGGGGCAGACCGTGGTGATGGTGACCCACGACCCGGCGGCCGCCTCCTACGCGGACCGGGTCATCTTCCTCGCGGACGGCCGGATCGTCGACCAGATGATGCACCCCACCGCGGACGGGGTCCTCGACCGGATGAAGGCGTTCGACGCCAAGGGCCGCACCAGCTGACGCCCGCCCCGCCCCGCGCCCTCCTCCGGAACCCCTCCCCATCCCAGGACTGACAGACATGTTCCGTACCGCCCTGCGCAATGTGCTCGCGCACAAGGCCAGGCTGCTGATGACCGTCCTCGCCGTGATGCTCGGCGTGGCCTTCGTATCCGGCACCCTGGTCTTCACCGACACCCTCGGCAACGCCCTCCGTAACCAGTCGGCGAAGAGCTACGACAACGTCGCCGTCGCCGTCACCACCTACGCCGACCAGCGCAACGAGAAGACGCCCGGCATCACCGCCGCCACCCTGAAGAAGATCCAGGGCCTGGACGGCGTCGACACCGCCACCGGCCGGATCTCCGGCTTCGCCGGGGTCGCCGACCCCGACGGCAAGCTGATCGGCAACGGCTGGTCGAACACCGGCGGGAACTACTCCCCCGGCAAGAACGGCAAGGACTCCGCGTACACCTTCGTCGACGGTACGGGCCCGGTCGCGGCCGACCGGATCGCGCTCGACAAGGAGACCGCGAAGCGGGGCGAGTACCACGTCGGTGACCGGGTCCGGGTCGCCACGAACGGGCCGGTGAAGGAGTACACGCTCTCCGGTGTCTTCACCACCGAGGACGGCGCGGTCAACGCGGGTGGAAGCCTGGTCCTCTTCGACACCGAGGTCGCCCAGAAGCTCTACCTCAGGCCCGGTGTGTTCCGGGAGGCCAATGTGTCCGCCGCGCCCGGTGTCTCCGCCGAGAAGCTGCTGGCCGAGGTGAAGCCGCTGCTGCCCAAGGACGCCGATGCCAAGACCGGCCAGGCGCTCGCGGACGATCAGGCCAAGCAGATCGAGAAGGGTCTGAGCGGTCTCAACGGGGTGCTGCTCGCCTTCGCCGGCATCGCCCTGTTCGTCGGCGTCTTCCTGATCGCCAACACCTTCACCATGCTGGTGGCCCAGCGCACCAAGGAGCTGGCGCTGATGCGCGCCGTCGGCGCCTCCCGCCGCCAGGTCAAGCGCTCGGTGCTCCTCGAAGCGGCCGTCGTCGGTGTGATCGCCTCGGTCGTCGGCTTCGGCATCGGTCTCGGCCTCGCCATCGGGCTGCGCTCCGCGATGGGCCTGTTCGGCGGGAAGATCCCGGCCGGACCGCTGATCGTCTCGCCCACCGCGGTCCTCGCCGCGTTCGCGGTCGGTGTCCTGGTCACCGTGCTGGCCGCCTGGCTGCCCGCCCGCCGGGCCGCCAAGATCCCGCCGGTCGCGGCGATGAACAGCGTGCACGCGACGGCCACCGTCAAGTCCCTGGTGCTGCGCAACTCGATCGGCACGGTGCTCACCCTGCTGGGCGGGGCGGCGATCGTGGCGGGCGCGTCCCGGGGCGGATCGTCCGGCCGGACCGTCATCGCTGTGGGTGCCTTCCTCGCGCTGGTCGGTGTCATCGTGCTGATCCCGCTGCTGTCGCGGCCGGTGATCGCGCTGGTCCGCCCGCTGCTCAAGCGGCTGTTCGGGGTCTCCGGCAAGCTGGCCGCCCAGAACGCGGTCCGCAACCCGCGCCGTACCGGTGCCACCGCCTCCGCGCTGGCGATCGGCCTCACCCTGGTCACCGGCATCTCGGTCCTCGGCGTCACCCTCGGCCAGGCGGTCGACCGGATGACCACGGACAACATCAAGGCCGACTACATGGTGACGATGGCGAGCGGCGGTCCGCTCGACGAGTCGGCGCTCACCGCCTTGCAGAAGGCCGACGGCGTCTCGGCGATCTCGCCGCAGCAGGCCACCTCGCTGCGGGTCAAGGAGGACTACCACGCCGCATCCGGCGTCGCCCCCGACGATGTGCAGAGGCTCTTCGCGCTGCCGACCGTCTCCGGCTCGATCGACGCGCTGGACAAGGGCGAGATCGCCGTCGACGAGAAGACGGCCAAGTCGAACGGCTGGAAGACCGGCGACACCCTGCGGGTGACGTTCGACGACGACAAGAAGGGCGAACTGAAGGTCGGGGCGGTCTTCAAGGGGAACGAGATGCTCTCCCCGGTCCTGATGCCGAAGAGCGTCGCCGATGCGCACGGGAGCCGGGCGGACATCCGGGAGATCTGGCTGAAGATGGACGGCGGCGCGTCCGAGGCCAACGAGCAGGCCCTGGTGAAGGCTCTGGGTGACAACCCGGGGATGAGCATCATGGACCGCCAGGACATCCGTGACATGTTCGGCGGCTCGGTCAACCTCGCGATGAACATCATGTACGGGCTGCTGGCGATGGCCCTGATCATCGCGGTGCTCGGGGTCGTCAACACCCTGGCGATGTCGGTCTTCGAGCGCCAGCAGGAGATCGGCATGCTGCGGGCGATCGGCCTGGACCGGCGCAGGGTGAAGCGCATGATCCGGCTGGAGGCCGTGGTCATCTCGCTCTTCGGCGCGGTGGTCGGTATCGCGCTCGGCATGTTCCTCGGCTGGGCGATCGGACAGACCCTGTCGTCGGACATCCCCGAGTACGCGCTGGTCATCCCGTGGGACCGGATTGCGGTCTTCCTGGTGCTGGCAGGGGTCGTGGGTGTGCTGGCCGCGCTCTGGCCGGCCCGCAGCGCCGCGAAGCTGAACATGCTGACGGCGATCAAGACCGAGTAGCGAACCGGGCGGCATTTCGCCGGACGCGCCCGAGGGCCGGTACCCGCAGCACGGAGCTGCGGGTACCGGCCCTCGGTGCGTTCCGCCCGGTGCCGGGGTCTCCCGGCGCCTGTGCCGGTGTCAGCCGGTCGCCGAGGCCGTCCAGTCGCGGGCCCGCAGCGGCATGCGGGCGGCCCCGCCCTCCGCCGGGCGCACCACGAGGATCTGATTGACGCCGATCTTGTTGTGTTCGAAGGAGAGGGCGGACGCGGCCATGTAGAGGCGCCAGACCCTGGCCCGTCCCGGCGAGGTCATCCGGACCGCGCGGTCCCAGTTCTTCTCCAGGTTGGCGACCCAGCTGCGCAGGGTCAGTGCGTAGTGTTCGCGGATCGACTCGACGTCACGTGCCTCGAAGCCGGCTTCCTCGAGGGTGGCCACGGTCCGTCCCACCGGGGCCAGTTCGCCGTCCGGGAAGACATAGGCGTCGATGAACTCGTCCACGTGGTACGCGGACTCGTCCTTCTCGGGGCGGCGGGCGATCTGGTGGTTGAGCAGCCGGCCGCCGGGCTTGAGGAGTGCGTAGAGGTCGTCGGCGTATTCGCGGAAGCGGACCGAGCCGACGTGTTCCGCCATGCCGATGGACGAGATGGCGTCGTACGGACCGTCCCTGACGTCCCGGTAGTCCTGGACCCGAATCTCGATCCGGTCGGTCAGGCCCTCTTCCGCGATGCGCTTCCTGGCGTAGGCGGCCTGTTCGACGGAGAGGGTCACTCCGGTGACCCGGGCACCGTACTCGCGGGCCGCGTGGATGGCCATGGAGCCCCAGCCGCAGCCGACGTCGAGGAGGCGGTCGCCCTCCTTCAGCGCGAGCTTGCGACAGACCAGGTCGAGCTTGTCGCGCTGGGCGCCCTCAAGATTCCCGTCGTCCTCCCAGTAGGCGCAGGAGTAGACCATGGACGGGCCGAGGACCAGTTCGTAGAAGTCATTGCCCACGTCGTAGTGGTGACTGATGGCCTCCTTGTCGCGGCGCTTGGTGTGGAGGGTGCCGGTTCGGCGGCGTACCTCCTCGGGCGGCGGGGGCGGCGGGAGCCAGGGCCCGGCGAGCTGCAGCAGCCCTTTGGCGAAGGCCCGCACCTTCGGGTCGCGGACCGGGTGGACGCTGTCCTTGGCCTCCCCACCCCGGTCCCAGATCAGCGAGGCCATCAGATCCAGGGCCGCGTACAGATCACCTTCGATGTCGAGTTCGCCCGCCACCCAGGCGCGGGCCAGGCCCAGTTCACCCGGCTTCCAGAGCAGCCGGCGCAGCGCGCGGCGGCTGTGGATGACGAGGACGGGGGCACCGGGCGGTCCGGATTCGCTGCCGTCCCAGGCCCGGATACGGACCGGCAGTCTTTCTCCCAGCAACTCCTCGGCGAGAGCGGTCAGCCGCAATGCGGCGTCTGCCATGGCGCACACCTCCGTGATGGTGTTCCCAATGTGCCCAAACATGTCCAAACATGCCTGCAACCACGCCGAGCACCCGCGGCGCCACGACGAGGTACTACACCGTCAACAGTCCGCGGAGCGCGCACCATCCCGCTACAGCGCAACAGAACGGCAAAATACCTGCATGACACATGTATTCACTGGCGTGCCGCCACCGGGCCCCGTACCGTGCCCCGCCACGCGGCGGCCGGACGCGCCGAAGGGGCCGCCCGCACCACGGATGGCGGACGGCCCCTTCGGGCGTTGTGCACGTACTGCGCGGGCGAGTGGACCCGCGGGCGGACTAGGAGGCCTTGGCCTTCTCGCCCTCGGCCTTGGCGGCGGCCGGTGCCGGGGCCGGCTTGGCGGCCTCGTAGAACTCCTCGCGCGGTGTCTCCATGGCGCCGAGCGAGACGACCTCGCGCTTGAGGAACATCGCAAGGGTCCAGTCGGCGAAGATCCGGATCTTACGGTTCCAGGTCGGCATCGCCAGACCGTGGTAGCCACGGTGCATGTACCAGGCGAGACGGCCCTTGAGCTTGATCTTCATCTTGCCCATGACGATCATCGCAACGCCCTTGTGCAGCCCCAGACCGGCGACCGCACCCTTGTTGGCGTGGCTGTATTCCTTCTGCGGGAAGCCGCGCATCCCGGAGATGACGTTGTCACCGAGGACCTTGGCCTGACGCAGCGCGTGCTGGGCGTTCGGCGGGCACCAGGCGTTCGGGTTGCCGGCCCTGCGGCCGACCATGTCCGGAACCTGGGCGTTGTCGCCCGCGGCCCAGATGTAGTCGGTGCCCTGCACCTGGAGCTTCTCGGAGGTGTCCACGTGGCCGCGCGGACCGAGCGGCAGACCGAAGCGGGCCAGCGCCGGGTTCGGCTTCACGCCGGCCGTCCACACGATCGTGTTGGAGTCGACCTCGAGGCCGTTCTTCAGCACGACATGACCGTCGACGCAGGAGTCCATGGAGGTCGAGAGGAAGACCTCGACGCCACGGGACTCCAGGTGCTCCCGGCCCCAGGTGCCCAGCTTCGGGCCGACCTCGGGAAGGATCTTGTCGGCGGCGTCGACGAGGATGAAGCGCATGTCCTCGCGCTTCACGTTCGTGTAGTACTTCGCCGCGTCGCGGGCCATGTCCTCGACCTCGCCGATGGTCTCCGCACCGGCGAACCCGCCGCCCACGAAGACGAACGTCAACGCCTTGCGGCGGACGTCCTCATCGGTCGTCGAGTCGGCCTTGTCCAACTGCTCGAGGACGTGGTTGCGCAGGCCGATGGCCTCCTCGATGCCCTTCATGCCGATGCCCTGTTCGGCGAGGCCGGGGATCGGGAAGGTGCGGGAGACCGCGCCCATCGCGATGACCAGGTAGTCGAAGGGCAGCTCGTAGGCCTCGCCGACGAGCGGCGCGACCGTGGCGACCTTGCGGTCCTGATCGATGGTCGTGACACGGCCGGTGAGAACCTCGGCCTTCGGCAGTACGCGTCGCAGCGGGACGACGACATGCCGAGGCGAGATGCTGCCGGCGGCGGCTTCGGGGAGGAAGGGCTGGTAGGTCATGTACGACCGGGGGTCGACGACCGTGACGGTCGCCTCGCCGTAGCGCATCTTCTTCAGAATGCGCCGAGCTGCGTACAGGCCTACGTACCCACCGCCTACTACGAGGATCCTGGGACGCTCCGTGGTGCTCATGGCATCGAGTATCCACCCCCCTCGGAGGGCATGCTCGTGAGCCCCTTCACAAGGTATGGCCCACCCTCTGCTACACTTCGCCGCCCGCGTGACCGAGGTCATGGCACCGGAGGGGAACCACGGTGTGGTGGCGAACGTTGTTCACCGCCTGTGAGCTGGCCCTTGAGCCTCCGAGCCGGGTGAACCACCGCCCCGATTCACACGTCGGCAACGCGTCCGGAACAGTCCCGTATCGACACGGAACGACCCCGCGAGCGGCCCCGGATGCCCATACGGACCAGAACTGCCCCCCACGGGGCCGAATTCCTTGTGAAGAAGTTCACGAACTTCATTGCGGCGTGTCTCGCGAGGCACCCCCCGGGTGGCCCACGAAGGCTCAAAAGTGCAGGCCAAAGTGCGCATGAGCGTCGTCCTCCCGCCCTGCGGAAGGCCCGCCGCACGCCTCCCCCGCACGAGCAGACCTACGCGATCGACCAGCCGATTCCGTCGAGGATGTCGTGCTCGCTGACGACGATCTCCTGGGCCCCGGTCCGCTTCATCACGGCGAGCAGGATCAGCGCTCCCGAGGTGATCACATCGACCCGTCCCGGATGCATCGCACCGATCGCCGCACGTTCGGCGTGGGTGGAGGTGACGAGCCGTCCGGTGATCTCCTGGACCTGGTCGAGGGAGATCCGGGAGTGGTGGATCGCCTCGGAGTCGTACACGTCGAGCCCCAGGGCGATCGCGGCGACCGTGGTGACCGTCCCGGCGAGGCCGACGAGGGTGGCGGCCCCGGTGAGCGGGACACTCTCCTCGGCGAGATCGAGGGCGGCGTCGATGTCGGCGCGGATCGCGGTGATCTGACCGGGAGTCGGCGGATCGCTCACGACACCGTCGTGCACGAGGTGCCGCTCGGTCATCCGTACGCAGCCGATGTCCACGGATCGCGCGGCCCGCACATGGTCGTCGCCGACGACGAACTCGGTGGAGCCGCCGCCGATGTCGACAACGAGATACGGCTTCGCGAGGTGATCTCGGCCCGCGAGCTCCTTGGTGGCGCCGGTGAAGGAGAACTCCGCCTCCTGGTCGCCGCTGATCACCTCGGGCTCGACGCCCAGGATGTCCAGCACGCCGCGGACGAACTCGTCCCTGTTCTCCGCGTCGCGGGAGGCGGAGGTGGCGACGAAGCGTATCTTCTGCGCCCCGTGCTCCTTGATCACCTCCGCGTACCGGCGGCATGCGGAGAACGTCCGCTCCAGGGCCTCGGGCGCGAGCCGGCCGGTGCGGTCGACGCCTTGGCCGAGACGGACGATCTCCATCCGGCGGTCGAGCTCGACGAGCTCACCGGTGGACGGGTCCGCGTCGGCGACGAGCAGACGGATGGAGTTGGTACCGCAGTCGATGGCGGCCACGCAAGTCATGAATGCTCCTGTGGGATCAAGCCCCTCCGGCGATCGAGGAGCGGGGTCCGGGGGCGGAGCCCCCGGGAACGGTCAGGCCTCGTCGCCCGCGTCCGCGGACCGGCAGGGCGTCACGCACGGCCCCTTGCGCCACCACTCCGGCAGCATCGCGATCGCCTCGTCGCCGAGCGGGTTCACCCCGGGCCCCGCGGCCAGCGAGTGCCCGACCAGCACGTGCAGGCACTTCACCCGGTCCGGCATGCCCCCCGCACTCGGGAAGCCCTCAAGGACCTCGATGGCATCGCGCCGGGCGATGTAGTCCTCGTGCGCGGCCCGGTACGCGGCGGCCAGCTCGGGGTCCGTACCGAGGCGCTCGGTCATCTCCTTCATGACGCCGTTCGCCTCCAGCGTGCCGATCGCGGACGCGGCACGCGGGCACGTCAGGTAGTACGTCGTCGGGAACGGCGTACCGTCCTCCAGCCGGGGCTGCGTCTCGACCACGTCCGGGTTGCCGCACGGGCAGCGGTGCGCGATCGCGCGCAGCCCGCGCGGCGGTCGGCCCAGCTGCTGCTGGAACGCGGCGATGTCCGCCTCGGTGGGCGCGGTGGACTCGGTCTGCGGAGGGGGGGTTTCCATGCCTGCCTAGGTTCTGATCGGGCTGCTCGAACTGCGGTTCTGCAGATGGATGAAGAGAGTCAGTCGCGGTCGGCGCTGTCGACGCCGTCCCAGAGATTGGAGTGCCACGGCCGGCCGGACTCGTCCGTCCTGCCGTTGCGCTCCTTGACCGCGTCGGGGTCGATCACCGTGTAACCGGTCTCCCCGGGGAAAAGGTAGTGCAGGTGCTTGCGGGCCAGCTGCCTGATGTACGCATCGTCCCGGAGGCGCGCCTTCTCGTCGCGCAGCTCCTCGGTGCGGGCCGCGGCCTCCTGCGCCATACGCTCCTGGTCGGCGATCTCGTCCCGCTGCGACACGTACTGCCGCATCGGGTACGCGAGCGCGACCACCAGGGAGCAGACGACGAGGGCGAGGAAGGCCGCCCGGCCGGTGAGCCGGGAGCGGCGGGCCTGACGGCGGCTCTGCGACCGGTAGACGCGGGCGGCGGTCTGCTCGCCGAGCAGCCGCAGCCGGGTCGCGGTGGAGAACCGGTCCCGGTCCTTCGCGGCCATGTGTCCGCCTCCCCATTACGCACGTCCGTCCCCGCACACGGTACGGGACCGAGTGCGGGGACGGACGGAGGCCGGGGCCCTCGGCCCTCGAAGGGCCGGTGCTCAGCCCTTGAAACGCGGGAACGCCGAGCGGCCCGCGTACACCGCGGCGTCGTCGAGGATCTCCTCGATGCGCAGCAGCTGGTTGTACTTGGCGACGCGGTCCGAGCGGGCCGGGGCGCCGGTCTTGATCTGACCGCAGTTCACCGCGACGGCGAGGTCGGCGATGGTGACGTCCTCGGTCTCGCCGGAGCGGTGGGACATCATGCACTTGAAGCCGTTGCGCTGGGCCAGCTCGACGGCGTCCAGGGTCTCGGTCAGCGAACCGATCTGGTTGACCTTGACGAGCAGGGCGTTGGCCGAGCCCTCCTCGATGCCGCGGGCCAGACGCTCCGGGTTGGTGACGAACAGGTCGTCGCCGACGATCTGCACCTTGGCGCCGAGCTTCTCGGTGATGACGTTCCAGCCGGCCCAGTCGTCCTCGTACAGCGGGTCCTCGATGGAGACCAGCGGGTACGCGGAGACGAGCTCCTCGTAGTACTCGGTCATCTCGGCGGCCGAGCGGGACTTGCCCTCGAACTCGTACTTGCCGTCCTTGTAGAACTCGGACGCGGCGACGTCGAGCGCGAGCGCGATGTCCTTGCCCGGGGCGTAGCCGGCTTCCTTGATGGCCTCGAGGATGAGGTCGAGGGCAGCACGGTTCGACTCCAGGTTCGGCGCGAAGCCGCCCTCGTCGCCGAGACCGGTCGAAAGACCCTTGGTCTTCAGGACCTTCTTCAGCGTGTGGTAGACCTCGGCGCCCCAGCGCAGGGCCTCGGAGAAGGACTCCGCGCCGATCGGGGCGATCATGAACTCCTGGATGTCCACGTTGGAGTCGGCGTGCGACCCACCGTTGAGGATGTTCATCATCGGGACGGGCAGCAGGTGCGCGTTCGGGCCACCGAGGTAGCGGAACAGCGGCAGGTCCGAGGCCTCGGAGGCGGCGTGGGCGACGGCCAGCGAGACGCCGAGGATGGCGTTGGCGCCGAGCGAGCCCTTGTTCTCGGTGGCGTCCAGGTCGAACATCGCCTGGTCGATCAGCCGCTGCTCGGTCGCGTCGTAGCCGACGAGCTCCGGGCCGATCTGCTCGATCACGGCGAGGACGGCCTTCTCGACGCCCTTGCCCTGGTAACGGTTGGGGTCGCCGTCGCGAAGCTCAATGGCCTCGAACGCACCGGTGGAGGCGCCGGACGGCACGGCAGCACGACCCGTGCTGCCGTCGTCGAGGCCAACCTCGACCTCGACCGTGGGGTTCCCCCGGGAGTCGAGGATTTCCCGGGCTACGACGACGTCGATGGACGGCACGAGGCATCTCCTTCTGGGATATGACACTGGTTGTGCAGGGTCACTCTGGCCTTGCGACAAGAGCCTAACCGGCCCGGCCCGCTCAGTCGGACGACCGCCCGTCCCCTGGGACGAAAAAGGACCCAAGAGCGCGCATTGCCGGGCAAACGGTCAGAATTTTACTGGTCAGTAACTACAACAGTTGAACGATCACCCGTCATCGGCACCCCCTGCGCGACAGAGGGCGCCCTCTATACGCGACAGACGGCGCCCTCTATAGAGGAGTGACACGCCACACATGAGGTGACGCGTCGGACAGAGGTGACGCGTCACGCAGAAACCCCGGCCCGGCGCATACGGGGGATTGCGCGCCGGGCCGGGGTGCTCGGGGGGGGTGAGCCTGAACTACTTCGTCAGGTGGAGCTGCTGACCCGGGTAGATCAGGTCGGCGTCCTTGACGATGTCCTTGTTCAGCTCGAACAGCTGCTGCCAGCCGCCCTTGACCTTGTGGTCGGCGGCGATCTTGCTCAGGGAGTCGCCGGAGGCGACCTTGTACTCGCCGTCGCCCTTCTTGACCTTCTCGCCGGTCGGGGTGGTGACGGTCTTCTTCGACTCGGCCTGCGGGGCGGCGGAGCGGTCCGAGCGGGAGGCGGCCGGAGCCTCGGTGCGCTCGGTCTTCTCCGGCTGGGCCTGCTGCTTCGGCGCGGCCGGAGTGCTCTTCTGCGCGGTGGCGTTGGAGCTGGAGGTGGAGTTCGAGGAGGAGCCGGTGTCGACGCCCGGGTCGACGCCGTCGTTGGTCAGGTTGCCGGCACCGGCGCAGCCCCAGGCACCCGGACCCTGCATGTCGAGGAGCTTCTCGGCGGTGGCGATCTGCTGAGCCTTGGTGGCCAGGTCGGCACGGGGGGCGTACTGCGTACCACCGGCGGCGGCCCAGCTGGACTGCGAGAACTGCAGACCGCCGTAGTAGCCGTTACCGGTGTTGATGGACCAGTTGCCACCGGACTCGCACTGGGCGACGGCGTCCCAGGTGGCGACGGAGGCGGCGGAGGCGCCGGTCGCGCCCATCAGCGGTACGGCGACAGCGGTACCGGCGACACCGGCGAGCGTGGCGATACGGACGGCCTTGGACGGGCGGCGGTGCTTGCCCTTGCTGGAAAGCAGCATGGAACTTCTCCTCACCGACGCCTACGAGGTGAGCTGTCGGGTTCGGGCCAAGTGAGTTGCCCGGTCGCACGTCCTAGCACGCGACTTCACCCCAAGCCGGTCCTGATGCGTCTTTCGACGATCGGGCCCGGCGCTTACCTGGGTCCCCCGCTCCTGCCTACGGCGCTTTACGCGTCTGTTCCCTTCGACCGACGGCAGGATTCGGCGTGACGGTCGACGGGGCCCGCGGTGCGAGCGGTTCCGACCGTAAACATACGCAACCCTCACATTCAAAGACGGACACATCCGACAATCTTCCCCTACTTGCATCTGAGGAACCGTCGTTTCCGCAGGTGGGAGCGGTGCGGAAGGGTCACCCGGGCGCGACACGCCAGTTGACGCAAAGAGACCCATGTCTCACTTACACATAAGCGGACATAGGTCTCTGAACTACCCCTGTTTTTGGGGCTCTTTTAGCCGATTTTCAGACTGCCCTCACTCGGCCTTCACGTCGAGGTCGAGGCTCTGGCCAGGGAGGATGAGGTCCGGATCGGAGCCGACGGCATCCTTGTTGGCCTCATAGAGCGCGGGCCAGCCACCAGGAACCTTCTGTGCGTCAGCAATCGCCCAGAGGTTGTCGCCGGGGTGCACGGTGTACGTACCGTCGACGGCCGAAGCGCCCGCGTCGCGCGCGTCGGCGTCGCCGCGGGAGGCATGGCGGCCCGACTCGCGGTCACCGCCGTTCGCGTCCCGGCTCCCTTCAGGGGCCGGTGCGCCACGGTGCTTGCCACCGACACCGCCGGGCGAATCGGATGATCCGGACGAGTCAGATGAATCGGGCACCCGGGAGGACGGAGTGGCCGACGCGGTGGCCGAAGGCTTCGCGGACGCCTTGGCCTTGCCGGCCGACTTGCCGGCGCCGTTCGAGCCCTTCGAGCCCTTCGAGTCCTTCGAGCCGCCCTTACCGCCCGAGGCCCTGTCCGACGGCGTGGCGCCATCGGACGGGGCCGCCGGCGCACCGTCAGCCGGCTCCGCGCCCTGCGTCGGCTCGGCCGAGGACGCGGACCCCGGGTCGACACCCGGCAGCGTCCCGTCCACCGCGAGGCCGGAGATGACCGCACAGCTGGGCCACGCATGCGGGCCCTTGTCATCCAGGACCTTCTGGGCCACGGCTATCTGCTGCGCGCGGCTGGCGAGGTCGGCACGCGGGGCGTACGACTCGCCGCCGTACGCCTTCCAGGTCTCCTGCGAGAACTGCAGACCGCCGTAGAAGCCGTTGCCGAGGTCGGCGCTCCACATGCCGCCGCTCTCGCACTCGGCCACCCGGTCCCAGGTCGTGGCGTCGGCCGCGTGCGCACCGGCCGCGCCGAGCAGCGGGATGGCGATGGCCGATCCGGTCACGCCCGCGGCGACGACGATGGCGGGTGCCTGACGAGGGCGACGGTGTCTGCCGTTCGCGGAGCCCATGGGGTTGCCTTCCGTGTGACTGACGAGTGACTGGTGAGTCGAACGGTGAACCTAGCGGGACTCGAACGTGTGTCACAAGTCGATGCAGCACAGATCACGTGAAAGTCACAGAGTTGACGGAGCGTCACTTTGTGCCGGGGCGGACCCGGGTGTGAACTCCACCGGCAGAGTGCGCAATCCACGCATGATGAGCCCGCCACGCCACCGCAAATCGGTAGGTTCCACCGCAAGCCGCAGATCCGGAAGGCGCCTCAGAAGCGTCGCGAGCGCGGCCTGTCCCTCCAGTCGGGCGAGCGGTGCTCCCAGGCAGTAGTGAATGCCGTGCCCGTATCCGAGGTGCTGATTGTCACGCCGTGCGAGGTCGAGCGTGTCGGGGTCCTCGAAGCGCTCCGGGTCGCGGTCGGCTGCGGCGAGTACGACGAGCACGGGGTCGCCGGCCGCGATGTCCTGTCCGCCGAGCGTCAGCGGCTCGGTGGCGAACCGCCAGGTCGCCAGCTCCACCGGACCGTCGTACCGCAGCAGTTCCTCGATCCCGGTCTCCAGCAGATGGCTCTCCCCCGCGTCGAGGGAGTGCTGCAGCCGCTCGCGCTGTGCGGGGTTGCGCAGCAGTGCGTACACCCCGTTGCCGATGAGGTTGACCGTCGTCTCGAACCCGGCGAAGAGCAGGATGAAGGCCATGGCCGCGGCCTCGTTCTCGGTGAGGTGCTCGCCGTGGTCGCTGGCCCGGATCAGCCCCGAGATCAGGTCGTCCCCCGGGTTCTCCCGCTTGCGGTGGATCAGTTCGGCGAGATAGCCGCGCATCTTCTTCACCGACCTGGCCACCCCGCCGCGCGGGCCGCCGCCGTGGCGGATCATCATGCCCGCCCAGTCCCGGAAGTCGTCCTGGTCCTCGCGCGGGACGCCGAGCAGATCGCAGATCGCGTAGATGGGCAGCGGGAACGCGAAGTCGTGGATGAGGTCCGCCTTCCCCTCCGCGATGAAGCGGTCGATGAGGCGGTCCGTCAGTTCCTGCACCCGCGGCGCGAACTCGGCGACCCGGCGCGGAGTGAACGCCTTGGAGACGAGGCGGCGCAGCCGGGTGTGGTCGGGCGGGTCGATGTTCAGCAGATGCGTCATCAGCTCCGCCTTGCGCTCGCCCGGGATGCCTGTCTTCCCCTTGGCGTGCGCCGGCTCGGCGTGGTGCGCCGGGTTCTTGGAGAGCCGGGTGTCGGCCAGCGCCTGCCGGGCGTCGGCGTACCGGGTCACGAGCCAGGCCTCGACACCGCTGGGCAGCGCGGTCCGGTGTACGGGACTGTGCTCGCGCAGCCAGGCGTAGGCCGGGTACGGGTCGGTGGCGAACTCCCAGGTGAAGAGTTCGGGGGCGCCGGCGGGGCAGGCGGCGGGATGATCGGCTGGGCGGTCGGCGGGGCTGTGGTTCACCCTCCGACGTTATCCGTTGCCCTCCGCCGCCCGGATGGCGTCCCGGTAGGCGCGGCCTGCGGCCCGCAGTGCGGCTTCGGGGTCGACGCCGTCCTGTTCGGCGCGTACGGCGAGGGCGAGGAGCTCGTAACCGATGCCGTCACCCGTGGGGAGCGCCACATCGAGCCCTGCGGTACGGACCCGGCCGGCCAGCTTCGCCGCCAGCGCCAGCCCGGGCTGGCCGAGCGGCACTCCGTCGGTGACCGAGTCGCGCTGCTTCTCGATGGCCTTGGTCCGCAGCCAGTGGGCGTGCACGTCCTCCGGGGTCTCGGCACTCTCGTCGCCGAAGACGTGCGGGTGGCGGTGGATCAGCTTCTCGACGAGGGTCGCGGCCACGTCGTCGACGGAGAACGGCTCGTCTTCGGCCTCCTCGGCGATCCGGGCGTGGAAGACGACCTGCAGGAGTACGTCCCCGAGTTCCTCGCGCAGCTCGTCGCGGTCGCCGTCCTCGATCGCCTCGACGAGTTCGTACGCCTCCTCGATGGCGTACTTGGCGAGGCCCTTGTGGGTCTTCTGCGAGGTCCAGGGGCATTCGATCCGGATCCGGTCCATGACCTGGACCAGATCGAGGAGCCGGGCGCCCGGAAGATCGTACGAACCGGGCAGCAGCTCCAGGTCCGGCATCTGCACCCGGCCCGAACCGGCGAGTCGGGCCAGCCCGTCGGTCAGCGGCCGGCGGCCCTCGCCGCCCGTGAGGACGACGATGCTCCGGCCGCCCGCACAGGTGTCGACGAGCTCCTGCGCGGTGGGCGCGGAATGCTCGACGGTGACGCCCGCCTCGCGCAGATACGGCAGCTGTGGGTGGTCCTGCTCGGCGCAGAGCACCCGGTCGGCGGCGTGCAGCGTCTGCCAGGCGGGCCAGGACAGAAGTCCGGGCGCGACGCGGTGGCTGGCGGTGAGCAGGACGATACGGCCGGGGTCTTCAGCGTTCACCGTTCGAATCTACCTCGGTCGGTCCGGGCGCCGTTTCCCACGGTCTTCTAGGCGCCGGACCCGTCGCCCGTCTCTGCGGGCTTGGTGACCTGGGTGATCCAGGGAGCCTTGTAGTTGGCGAGCTGGGTCTGCTTGTCGTCCCAGGCGCCGTAGCGCGGATTGACGTCGACCTTCAGTGCCTTCGACGCCTTGCTGAGCGCATCGCCGACGGCCTTCTGCCCCTCGGGCTGCTGCAGGTCGGCGCCGAGTGCCTGGGCCAGCTTCGTCAGCTGGACCTGCTCGCGCAGGACGGCATCGATCTGGCCGGGGGCGACCCAGCTCTGCTGGAGCATCGCCGTCCGCAGCTGCGCCTCCCCGCCGGACTGGACGGCCGCCGCCTTCCGCATCTGCTGGATCTCGTTGCGGCTGACGGTCACGCCCGCGTCCTGCGCGGCCCGGTCCAGGACCCGGTCGAAGATCATGCCGTGCAGCTTGGCCCGGCTGAGCTGCCCGGACTTGTCGATGAGCTGGGATGCGTCCTTCGAATCGAGCTGGGCCTCGCGTACGGCCGCCACCTGGCCCTGCAGCGTGGACACCTCGATCCGGTCCCCGCCTACGAGGGCCGCGGCGCCCGGGTGGGCCTGGCCGCCGCAGGCGGTCAGGAGTGGGGCTCCGCCGAGCAGTGCGGCGGAGACGGTGAGCGCGGTGCGACGGCGGCGGTGCAAAGGAACCTCCCGGGGAGAGTTTGTGCATCAGTGCACAAGACCTTGCGGTGATCGATGTTAGGCAGTGGATGTGGTTGGGGCCACTGGTTCGACCAACGATTCGGAAGGAGTTGGGGATGTGGGCCCGCTCAGAGCCTGTCGGGTGACCTCCGATCGGATAGCGGACGCGGTCCGGTGCGTGCGATTCCAAGGCGGAGGAGGGAGTCGACGCGAAGGGGGTCCCCCCATGCCTTCAGCTATGGGGGAGTTGGTGACTGACGACAACGCGGGAAGCGTGCCTGCCAGGGCGTGGCCGCCCGGTCGGAGGTCACCCGACAGGCTCTCAGGGGTGCCCGGCGGCGCTCAGGACACGCGTTCGGCCGCCGGTACCTTGCTGTCCGGGCGTAGCATGATCGTGCGCGAGACGACGAAGGTGACCGGGATGGCCGCCGCGGCCGCGACCAGCGGCGCGTACCGGCTGCTGAACCCGGCGAGGTCGACCAGCAGATAGACACCGCCGGTCGTGATGACGAAGTTGGCGGCGTTGGTGAGCGGGAAGAGCAGGAACTTCCGCCAGGTGGGCCGGGTCCGGTAGGTGAAGCAGGAGTTCAGGAAGAAGGAGCCGGTCATGCTCAGCGCGAAGGCGACCACATGGGCGGCGATGTACGGCAGCCAGGTCAGCAGGACGAGGTAACAGCCGTAGTACGTACCGGTGTTCACGACTCCCACGAGGGCGAAGCGGACCATCTGTGCCTTGACCGTCATCGGCGTACGAACTCCTGGGGCTCCCGTATCGACTGCGGCGCCGCTCGGGTGTTCGTGGCCTTCACCAGGAGGTGCGGGCGCCGCTTCACCTCGTAGTAGATACCGCCGACGTACTCACCGACCACCCCGGCCATCACCATCTGGACCCCGGCAAGGGCGGTGACCACGAACCCGTCCACATGTCGGAATCCAATGCTTCATATGACCGATGGGCGTCCAACAAGTGAACTGAACTGTTTCAGCGGGGGTTTATGCGTTCGACGCTGGCATATTCCCGCGTATGCCGACTTTACGTCCCCGCCTGCGTGCGGGCTCGCTCGCCGCGCTGCTCACCGTCGCCGCCGTCTGCGCGGGTGATGCCTGGGCGCGCAGCTTTCCGTTCGGGTCGCGCACCCGGAGCGTCAACGACCTGGGCAATCAGTTCGTGCCGTTCCACACCCGGCTGTGGGACCTGCTGCACGGGAGCGCCGACGGCGGAGCGCTGCTCAACTGGTCGTCCGGGTACGGGACGAGCTTTCTGCCGGATCTCGGCACCTATCTGACCAGCCCGTTCGCCCTGCTCGTCGGGGTCTTCCCGCGTGACCGGACGGATCTCGCGGTCTATGTGGTGACCATCCTGAAGATGGCGTCGGCCGCGGCGCTCATGGCCCTGTTGCTGCTGACGCTGCGCGGCGGTCGCTGGTGGGCGGCGGGCGTGCTCGGTGGTTCGTACGCGCTGTGCGGCTGGTCGGTCGTCGAGGCGTCGTACAACCCGATGTGGCTGGACGGTCTGGTCGCCCTGCCGCTGCTCTGCCTGGCCGCCGAGTGGGCCCGGACGGGACGGCACCGCATCGCCGCGCCGTTGCTCGTCGCGGTGGTGTGGGCGGCCAACTTCTACACGGCCTACATGGCGACGCTCGGGGCCGCTCTGGTCCTTGCGGTCCGGTTCTTCACGGAGCGGGAGGAGCGGCGGGCGGTGGGCCGGGGGCTGGTGCGGGCTCTCTGCACGGTCGGGGTGGGTGTCGGTCTCGCGGCGCCCGTCCTGATTCCCGTCTATCTGGGGACGAAGCACGCCTACCCGGGCTGGGACCGGACGTTCGCGCCCGCCGCCTGGCCCGACGTGCTCGCCCGGCTGCTGCCCGCCACGTACAGCTTCTTCACCCCGGCGCTCTTCCTCGGCACGGGCACTCTGCTCCTGGCCTGTGCGCTGGCCTTCCAGCGGTCCGTGCCGCGGCGCGAGCGGTGGGCGTGGACGGGGCTGGTGGCAGGGGTCGCGCTGTCGTTGCAGTGGGGGCCGACGCATCTGCTCTGGCACGCGTTCGCCACACCCAACGGCAGTCCGTACCGGCAGACGTTCGTGCTGGCCGGACTGGTGGTGATCGCCGCCTGGATCTCGGTCTCGTACGACTGGCCGCAGTGGCGGGCGCTGCTCGGCGGCGGCACGGTGCTGGTGCTGATCGCGGCCGGAGCCGGCATCAGCGCTCTGGTCACGCGTTGGACGTATCCGCTGTTCGCGGCCGGTCTGGTGGCGGCGGTGGGTGCGCTCCTGCTGGTCGGGCGTGGCCGGAGGTTCGCGGTGCTCGCCGCCCTGCTGCTGATCGGCGCACAGGCCGGGCAGGCCGCCGCGACGACCGCGTTCGCCGACCGGCAGAAGCTGAAGCGGCTCGACCACTACGCGCCCTGGGGCGAACGGCAGCGGATACAGGCGGCGGCGGTCGCGGGCGCCGACGGCTGGCCGCGCTATCGCACCGACCCCGGCCGGGAGCAGACCACGGCGAACGATCCCCTGCTGGTGGGCGGGCAGGGCGCCGCGTACTACAGCAGCCATACGCCGGCTGTGCTGACCCGCATGCTGCGTGCGCTGGGCGGCGGGTGGACATCGAACGGCCGGGCCGTGCAGAGCCTCGACAACCCCGTCACGGACGCGATCTTCTCGGTCGGTGCGCGGGTGCGCGGGCCGCGCGATCCGCATCAGGTGTGGAACGCCCCGGACGACCGGCCGGTGACGGTGAGCCGCGAGGAGGCGCCGCCGCTGGTGACGGTACGGCCGCCGGGCGGCCCCGTGCCGTACGGCCGGTCGCCGTACCGCAACCAGGAGGAACTGCTGGGTTCGCGGGTCTATACGGTGCCGACGACGGTGCTGCGCGCGGCGGGGGGTGGCACGGTCGCGGACCGGGGTGCGTACGACTACCGGGTGGGGCGCGGTACGTACACGCTGACCGCCCACTGTCCGGCCGCCTCGGAGGCGTATCTGTGGACGCCCGGCCTGTTCGGCTCGGCGCGCCTCGGCGCGGGCCCGGAGGTCGAACTGAAGGGACAGCTCCCGGCCCGCCGCGCCCCGATGGAGCGCCTGGGGTCGGCGGGTGGGAGCGCGCCGGTGGTGGTCACGCTGACCGCCGTACGCGAAGGGACCGTGCCGCACGAGGCGATCGGCTGCCTGGACCGGTCCCGGCTGGCCTCGGCGGTCGCCGCTCTGAAGCGCACGGGCGCGACCGCCGTCCACGTAACCGCCGACGGCATAAGGGCCGAACTGCCGCCCGGCAGCACCGGAACGGTCGTGATCGCCGCGCCCCGCATCGCCGGCTGGAGCTGCCAGGACCGCCCCGCCGACAACTACCTGGGCCTGCTCTCCACCCCGGTCCCCGCCCGCGGCACCGCCGTCGACTGCACGTTCCGGCCCCCAGGCCTGCGGGCGGGTGCGACGGTGGGCGCGGGCGCGGTGCTCGCCCTGCTGGTGGCCGGGGTGTGGGGAGCACGACAGCGACGACGGGGTCCGGCCTCCGGGAACTAGCCCACGATCGCGACCGGGGCGTCCCAGGCGTTCCGGTCGATCGTGAGCGTGCCTCCGGTGTGCGTCACCTTCTTGTTGACGGCGTACTGGTGACCGCGACGGTGCCCCGTGTACAGCGTCGAGGCGTACGGGAAGCCCTTGGTGGTGGAGTACACGTCGTCGTAACGGGCGTACCAGAGGATCACGCGGGGCGGCAGCGTCTTTTACGGGCGCTGGTTGGTCACACGTCAAGCCGCTGTGGAGCGGTTGCCCGGGGGCGTTTCGTCAGGCTCGCGGCCGTCGTGCGGGGTGAATACGAAAGCCGAGGTATCGCCGTCAAGGTCGATGGTCAGCGATGCGTCCAGGGCCTTGGCGAGGCGAGTGAGCAGTTGCAGGGTCGGCACGGAGTCGCCGCCCTCGATGTGAGAGATCTGCGGCTGGGTCATGCCTGCGCGCCGCGCCAGTTCGGTCTGCGACAGACCGAGTTCGATACGGCGGTCGTAGACGGCCTGGCCGAGTGCGAACGCATACCCGGCTTCCCGGTAGGCCGGGGACTCCTCGACCGACTCTCCCAGGAGCTTCCTCGTCCGGCGGGTCTTCCACTGGGAGTGGTTCACGGATTCTCCTCCTTGATCCGGTCGTAGCCGTGCTCCGCAGGACCGTGGTCCGCCTCGCACAACTTCTGTGCCTGCTGCGCACGCTCGACCTCGGTCGTCTCGCGCTGCCTGGTCTTACGGAACACCGTCAGCAGCACGATGTGCCGGTCAGGAGCCAGCCAGTACGTGATGCGCACGGCGTTGCCGTCCATGGTGAAACGCAGCTCGCGTACTTTGCCGCCGAGGTGGCGCGAGTACGGCTCCCCCAGATTGGTTGGCTGGGCGGCGAGCATGTCGGCCGCCCGTTCGGCCTTGTCGTACTGGGCGTCCGAAAGGAGTTCCAGCCAACGCCGGACTTCCGGCTCGATCTCGATCTGCCAGGGACCGCTCACGGAAACGACTATACAGAAATCTATATGAACCCGCAGCGCTGTCCAGACTGCACGCCGCAGCGGGACGGCGGCGCCTTCGATCCCATGGAGGCGGATCCGCCTGCCTTCCAGCCAGGCACGGGCCCGGAGGTCGAACTCAAGGGGCAGCTCCCGGCCCGCCGCGCCCCGATGGAGCGCCTGGGAACGGCGGGCGGGTGCGACGGTGGGCGCGGTGCTCGCCCTGCTGGTGGCCGGGGTGTGGGGAGCACGACAGCGACGACGGGATCCGGCCTCCGGGAACTAGCCCACGATCGCGACCGGGGCGTCCCAGGCGTTCCGGTCGATCGTGAGCGTGCCTCCGGCGTGCGTCACCTTCTTGTTGACGGCGTACTGGTGACCGCGACGGTGCCCCGTGTACAGCGTCGAGGCGTACGGGAAGCCCTTGGTGGTGGAGTACACATCGTCGTAACGGGCGTACCAGAGGATCTCCGGCAGGTCGGTGCGGTTCGTGGCGTTGGCCACGACGGCGGCGCTGGAGTTGCTGAAGCCGTAGAAGCCGGACCAGTACCCCTTGGCCTTGACCGTCTTGTCGAACGACCGGATGTAGGCGAGCACCGTGTTCACACAGGAAGTGTTCTTCGGGTCGAAGTACTCCATGTCGAGGTAGACCGGGCTGCCCGGCTTCATGCCGAGGGCGGCCTCCTTCGCCACGGCGTCGTTGGCGTCGGTGACGGCCAGCGAGGTGGCGTTGGCGGCGGTCATCTTCTCGGGGTTGGCGCTCGTCTGGCACGGCGGCTGCGCACCGACGTACAGCGGGACCAGTTTCCATCCGGTGGCACTGACGGACTTCACCCAGGAGGCGGTGAGGTTGGGTTGAGCGCAGCCGCGGTTCTTCCCGCCGACGTACACGGCGGCACCGTGGTAGACGGAGGAGCTGTACCAGCCCTTCATGGTGGTCAGCGACGGTGCGGTGCAGGTGTCGAAGACATGCCCGGTGTAGATCTTCGGCGCGGGCCTGGAGACCGTGGTGGCGGTGGCGGCCTCGGCGGCGAACGCGCCACCGGCGAGAACGGCCACGCCTGCCACGGCCATGGAAATGCGGCGACGCTTCTTGGATATGCCGTGAGAAGGCACAGAGACCTCAACAGTGCTCGAAAGAAGTGAGAGGCCGACGGGGCAGGCGAGTCGTCAGCCGCCCCGGCGGCAGATCACGGTCTCACGCCGGAGTCGGCCTTCGCCCCCTGCGGCGGTCTCCGTGACAATCCATTGCGGAAGCTTGGCGTGTCCATTACTCGCCCTCGTCGCAACCGTCGCCGGCTCCGCCGCCCCCGTCAGCCGCCGCGCACCTCCACCTGGCGGTCGAGACGGCGGCGCAGCTCCACCGGCAGCGGATGGTGCGGTCCGTACGCCCGCTCCGTGTCGTACAGCAGCCCCTGCAGCTGTACGCGCGCCGCCACATGGTCGCCGACCGCGAGCAGCAGGTGCCCGATGCGGTTGCGGATCTCGAAGGAGCGGGCCGGGTCGTTGCCCGTGGCGCGGTGGTTCTCGTAGTACGGGAGAACCGCGCGGTACTCCGCGAGAGCGGCGGCCGGTTCGCCGAGCTGCTCCAGGCACTGGGCCGCGTCGTAGCGGAACTCGAGGGTCTGGGCGTCGGCCGGGCCGGCCTCCGCCGCGCGGTCGTCGGCGAGGCGGCGCAGTTCGGGCAGGGCGCGGCGGTACTGGCCGTCGTCCATCAGTGTCGCCGCGTACTGCTTGCGCAGGATGCGGACCACGGCGGAGTCCTCACCGTGCTGTTCGGCCGCGACCGGGAGGATGGAGCCGAGGATGTCCACGGCCTGGGTGATGCGGCCCTCGCCGAGCAGCTTCTTGACGTCGTCGACGGCGGCGGCGACATCGGGCCGGGCCCCGGCCGGGGCGGGCGGGGCCGGAGGCGGGGGCGGGGTGGTCGTGCGGTCGGGCCACGGGGCGTGCGGGCGCAGGAAGGGGCGGGTCGGGTCGAGCGGTCCTGTCGGGAGCCCGGTGCCCCGGGTGGGGAGCAGCGGGGCGAGGTGTTCGTACACCTCCTGGGCGCCGGACGGGCGGTGCTGCGGGTCCTTGGCCAGCAGCCGCAGCACCAGCGCTTCGAGCGGTTCGGGGATGTCGGGCCGGATCCGGCGGACCGGGAGCGGTGGCTCGTAGAGGTGGCGGTGCAGCACGCCGAGGGCGGTCGACCCCGCGAACGGCACGTCGCCGCTGAGCAGTTCATGAAGGAGCACACCGAGTGCGTACAGATCGGTGTACGGGCCGACAGCACCGCCCATCGCCTGCTCGGGAGCCATGTATGCCGGGGAGCCGATCGGTGAACCGGTGTGGGTGAGACGGGTGGTGTCGGCGTCCAGGACGGAGGCGACGCCCAGGTCGAGCACGGTGACGGTGCCGTCCGGACGCACCATCACATTGCGGGGCTTGAGGTCGCGGTGGACGATCGGCACCGCGTGCACGGCACAGAGGACGGCGCAGAGCTGTGCGGCGACCGCGACGGACCACTGCCAGGGGTACGGGTCGTGCTCGGCAAGATGGTCGGCGAGGTCGGCGCCCTCCACGTACTGCATGACGAGGTACAGGTCGTCGTCGTCGCTGCCCGCGTCGTGGACGGTGACCAGGCCCGGGTGGTCGACCTGGGCGGTGACCCGGCACTCGCGGACGAAGCGGCGGCGCAGCTCGCCCCCGGCCTCGCTGCCGATGGGGCCGGTGACCCGGTCGGGGCGGAGCAGCTTCACCGCGACCCGGCGGTCCAGACGCTGGTCGTACGCCGTCCAGACCTGGCCCATGCCGCCCTGGCCGAGGACGGTCGCCAGCTGGTACCGCCCGCCGATGAGGCGTCCGCTCACCGTCCCTCCTCCTTGCGGAGGTAGTCGCTCAACTCGTCGAGCTCGGCGCGGACCTGGTCGATGCGCTGGGGCTGGGCATGCGGCTGGGGGTGCGGTTGAGGGTTCGGCCGGGGGTTCGGTCGAGGGTGGGCCGAAGGGCGTGGCTGGGGCGGCTGGGGCGGCTGGTACTGCTGCGGTGGTGCGGCGGGCGGCTGCATCGGCTGCCTTGCCTGCATCGGTTGACGCAGCGGCGGCTGTTGTACGGGCACGGGCGCGGGGGCGGGCACACGCATCGGCACCGTGGGCGCGTATCCGTACCCCGGCGCCGAGGGCGCGTAACCGCCCATGAGGTCCCGCCTCGTGAGCTGTTCGTAGTGGCGGATGTCCCCGACCAGGTAGTAGGCGGAAGCGGCCGCCATCGCCAGCAACAGCAGCGGTATGAGGATGTTGTCGATGCCTGTGGGCTCGTCATTGCCTTCCCTGCCGAGGATCGGCAGGAGCACACAGACGAACACGAACCCGGCCCCGGTCAGCCACCAGTCGGACGTCCGGCGGCGCACGATCGCGAGGCGGAGCAGCGGGCTCCACAGCAGCAGTCCGAACGAGCACACCGCGAGCACGACGAACAGCACGCGCATCGAGACGGTCCAGGCCCGGCTGGGAACCCGGCGCGGCGGCGTCGGCGGATGACCCGGGGCGTACATGGCTGCTCCTGGAGACCTGGTCGCGGAACGTCGGCGCACACGCTCCGTGCACGCAGATCCGAGCGTAAAGGCCGACACCGACAACGGGCCCCGGGTTGTACGGAACCGTTGTGGTTCAGGTCACTTCGGCGGGACCGTGCCGTCCGTCAGCCCGTCGTACATCCCCTGGACCAGCTGTCCGCCGAGCCGGCCGGCCAGCCGGAGCGCGTCCTCGAACGCGGCCAGGGCGCGGAACCGTTCCCCGTACCTCCGCTGTTCCGCGAGCGGCAACCGGGGCAGTTGGAGGCGGCGGGCGTCCAGCCGGGTGGCGGTGGAGGCGTAGCTGCTGGCCTGGCGGTTGTTGGCGGTGCCGCGCAGGAAGCCGGCGAGGAACCAGGGGTCGAGGGCGGCCGGATCGGGGCGCAGCAGCTGGAGGTTGCGGCCCAGCGCGGCACCCGCGGTGGACTCGTCGATGACGCGGGTGACGGAGCCGCCGCCGAGCACGGGGACGACGACATCGCCCGGTTCGACGAGGACGGGCTCCTCGGGGGGCCCGTCGACGGGGAGGCTTCCCGAAGGGGCGGTGGAGCCGAGGACGTCGTGTTCCGTGAGGACGGGGACCGGGCCGGTGCCGGAGCCGCCGGTGCGGAGCTGGAGTGCGCCGGCGCGGGCGAGTTCGCCGACGGTGGTGAGCGGCCAGCGGGCCGGCTCGGAGGGGGTCACGGCCGGCGGGGTGAGAGTGCCGGTGAGTCCGAGCGTCTCGGTGAGCCGTTCCCGTACGCGGATCAGTTCGGCCGGTCCGCCCGCGGCTGCCGGGGGCGGCAGATGGCGGGCGGGGGCCAGGTCCACGTCGTCGTCGAGGAGTTCGATGACGGGGACGGCGCTCGCGCCTACACCCTTGGCCACGTCCTCGCGCTCGCCCTCGAACCACCGCCAGGCGTCGAGCACGGCGCTGCGCACCGCCTGCCAGTCGAGCCGGTCGCGCCCAGCGGACGGAGCGGCGGCCGCCGGGCCGGCCGAGGGGGATTCGGCGGGCCCGGCGGTGTCGACGAGCAGCAGTTCGGGCGAGGGATGCAGGCCGCTGCCCGGCTTGCGCAGCACCCAGAGGTGGAGCGGGATGCCATACGGGGGTGCGGCACCGGCGGGGAGCGCGATGACGGCGCGCAGGGCGCCGCGGCGCAGCAGATCCGCGCGGATCCGGCGGCCGGAGCGGCGCGAAGCGGCGGCCGGGGGCATCAGGAGCACGGCGGTGCCGCCCTCGCGCAGATGGGCCAGGGCGTGCTGGACCCAGGCGAGTTCGGACTCCGTACGGGCCGGGAAGCCGTACTCCCAGCGCGGGTCGTAGGCGAGCTCGTCGTGGCCCCAGTTGCGTTCGTTGAACGGCGGGTGGCAGAGCACGGCGTCGGCGGCGAGCTGCGGGAAGGCGTCGGCGCGCAGGGTGTCGCCGGCCCGCGCCCCGAGGGCGCAGCTGTTGTCGGGGTCGGTGTGCAGGGCGAGCCGCAGTACGGTGAGCGCGGCGAGGTCGGGGTCGGCCTCCTGCGCGTACAGGGCGGTCGGGCGGCCGACGGCGCGCAGCAGGGCGCCGGTGCCCGCGGCGGGGTCGAGGACGGTGCGGGCGGGCTGCTTCCCGGTCTCCACCAGTGCGGCCATGAGTTCGGCGAGTCCGGGCGGCGTGAGTGTGTACTGGCGTGGGTTGGCGTCCAGTTGGCGGCCGAGCAGGAACTCGAAGGTCTCCCGGGCCCCGGTCTCCGCGGCGAGCTCCGCGGCGCCGCGGAGCAGCGGAACGGACGGAAGCAGTTCGGCGCGGCCGGGAGTGTGAACAGCCCGTCCGGCTACCGTGGCGGGCCCGAAGCGGTCGGCGAGCATGTCGTTGAGGGCGAGGGACAGCACACCGGCCATCGCCTCGTCCGACACAGCGGTGATCTCCCGCCAGGCGGTGGGGCTGTTCCGCCGGAGCAGCAGGGCGCAGCCCGTGTGGACCAGGGCGCAGACCGCGCCGGCCGGGTGTCCGGCGAGCTGCTGCCAGACCCGTTCACGGAGGGGGACCTCGGCGAGTTTCCCCTGGTCACGCAGCCACTGCTCAACCTCGGGCAGGGCGAAGGACGGGCTCGTCTCGGTGCCGCCGACGGGCTTGGGGAAGTCGGCGTGGCGGCGGCGCCAGTTGCTGACGGCGGCCCGCCCCACGCCCGCGAGCCGGGCGATCCCGGCCGCGGTCACCTCTGTCGAGTTCTCCGGCACTGACTGTCTCCCTGGTCCGTCCGTGCTGTGGCGGCGAGCATACCGGTCCCCGGTCGACCGCATCGGTTCACAGCACATCCGATCCCCTCAAGCGTGAACGATGTTGACTCGGTTCACAAGCTCTGCTGTTATTGGCCCGTCGCCACATCCCCACGGATGCGTGCAACTCCTCACGCCTGTCCTCGATTTCATCGAACACCGAAAGGCCCAGCCATGTCCGGGTACTCCGAACCGCCGCCGCAGCGGGCGTACACCCCCGCGCGCCCGCCGGGTGAGCGTCCGGCGCACAACGGACTGGGCACCACGGCACTCGTCCTCGGGATCACCGGCAGCGTCGTCGGCCTGGTCTGGACGCTCTTCTGGCTCGCGGGGGCACTGGGTCTGCTCGCTCTCGCCCTGGGCCTGGCCGGCCGGGGCCGGGCCGCCCGCGGCGAGGCCACCAACCGCGGCGCGACCACCTTCGGAGCCGTGCTGGGCCTGGTCTCGCTGACCCTGTCGGTGGTCGGCGCGGTGCTCGTGAGCAAGACCGCGAACGACGCCGCGGCGCCACCCGCCACTGCTTCGTACCGCCCCGCCGATCCGCGCCCCGCCCTCCACTGACACACCGCCACACCCACCACACCCGCCCTGGCCCGCACACCGCTTTCCCCGTCTCCCGCCCCGCCTTCCTCCCGGAGCCCTCCCATGCGCCTGCTCGCCCGTACCGCCGCCAACACCCTCTGCGCACTCACCGTGCTCGGCCTGGCCGCCTGCGGCACCGACACATCGCCCACCAAGACCACCGGCCCCTCCAAGTCCGTCGGCCCCTTCGCGGACATGTCGGGCCCCGAAGTCGCCAACAAGGCCCTCAAGACCACGAAGAAGGCGAAGTCCATGAAGATCGCCGTCGACATGAAGACGACCGACGGACCGGTCTCCGCCCATATCGCCATGAGCACCTCCGGCAACTGCACCGGGACCGTCTCCATCGGCCCGGCAGGCACCATGGAGATACTCAGGACCGGCGACACCATCTACACGAAGTTCGACGAGGCGATGCTGCGCGAGCAGTCCAAGGGCGAGCCCGCCGCGGACGTCGACGCCGCGGTCGACCTGCTCGTCGGCCACTGGATGAAGTCGAAGGCGTCGGACCCCGACACCAAGGACATGCTCGGATTCTGCGACCTGGGCTCCCTGCTGAAGGACTTCGAGACGAACGACAACGCGGCCCGCAAGGACGGTGAGACCACCGTCGACGGTCAGCGCGCCCTGCGCCTCACCGAGAAGGACAGCGAAGGCACCTACACGATGCTGGTGGCCACCGAAGGCGACCCGTACATGCTCAAGGTCGACTCCAAGGGCGGCAAGGAGCCGATGACGATGACGCTCTCCGACTTCAACAAGCCCGTCGTGGTGAAGGAGCCGGCCGCCAAGGACATCGTCGACCCGGACAAGCCGGCCGGCTGACCCCCACCCGCACGTCCGGACGCCAGGAGGGCTGCGCTCCGTCATGGGCGGTCGCCCGCCTGGCGTCCGGGCCTGGCGTCCACAACCGGCATCCACAACCCGGCGTCTACACGCGGTGTCGCACCCATACGTTGGGCTCCACATACACCGCGTACCCATGAGCCGCCGAGCACTGCACCGGCACCAACGCTCCCGGCACCTCCACCGGGCCCTCCTCGTCGAACGGCAGCCCGGTCCAGGCCCGCCACCGTGCGAGGGAACCGGACACCACCATCGACACCGGCGCCACCGCCTCGATCACCCCACCGGCCCGCACATGGACGCGCAGCCACGGATCGTAGGGAAGTCCGTCTTCCACCCGGGTCCGGCGGGCGTACTCCTCCATCGGGGCCGAGGCGTCCAGGTGTTTGGCACTCGGCCGCACCGGGGCGACAAGATCCGCGAACCCCAGCCTTCCGGCGTTCTCCCGCATCGCCGCGACCATCTGCGCCGAAATTCCCTTGCCCTGGTGCCCGTTGGCGACCGCGATCTCGATCGCACTGACGGTGTCCGGCGTACGCCCGTGCCGCAGGTCCGAGAACGCCCACAGCAGCACCTGGTCCCAGCCGCCCTCGGGCAGCTCCGCCCGCCCCGGGGCATGCAGCGCGAACGGCACGCTGTACGCCCGTGCGGCAACGGCACCGTCCGGGTCCGTCGCGACGAGCACGTACTCCGGGAAATCGACGGCGATCCTGGGATAGTTCGCCCAGCCCACCAGGTCCTCAAGGACGAACTCCGGCCAGCTGTCCGGCATCTGTCCTATCGCCCCGCCGAGCTCTGGGCGGGCGGCAAGAGTGGTAATTGTCAGCTTCACCCGCCCCACGATAGGCAGCGGCGCTCCCGGCGCCAAACTGTTTTTCAGCAGGTCACAGCCTTGGACGAGAGCGGCCTCGGAGCGGGCCGCCCGCTGGTCATCCCCCGCACTGCTCCAGCATGGCCTGCTTGTCGGCGGCGGTGACCGGCAGTTCGTACTTCAGCGACACCTGCGCGAACCGCACCGCGTACGAGCAGCGGACCGGCTTGTACGGCGGCAGCCAGGACGCCGGCCCCGAGTCGCGCTTGGCGTTGTTGGCCGGGCCGTCCACCGGAAGGAGGTTGAGCGGGTCATTGGCGATCTGCTGCCGCTTGGTCTCGTTCCAGCGGGCGGCACCCATCTGCCAGTCGTACGAGAGGGGCATGACGTGGTCGATCTGGACCTTGGTGGCCTGCTGCTTGCGCCAGTCGATGGTCGAGCCGGTGTACGGGTCCTTGAGGGTCATCGACACGACCACACAGTCCGAACCGGAACGGAACTTCACGTCCTTGCCGTCCCTGGCGAGGAGGTCGTTCCGGGTGTCGCAGCCGTTCCTGGCAAGCGGTATCCCGTCGACCGAGTCCTTCCACGCGTAGCCGAACTTGTCGCGCGCGTACCCGGTCTTCGGCCCCCGCCCCTTCGTCGCCACCTTCTCGATGATCTTGCGGCCGGCTGCCCGGTCCGCCTCGGAGGTGAGCGGTGCGAGCCCCGGCTTCGTACCGTCGGCATTGTCGAGCGGACTCGCCCCGAACCCGGTGACGGCATCCTGTCCACCGCCCTGCTGCCCGGCCCCGGAGGACGTCTGCTCGGGGTCACAGCCGCCCAGGGCCAGCACCGCCGCCGCGCTGAGGGCGGGCAGCATCACTCGGTACGTGCGGGGAGATATCACTCGGAGCCGTCCTGACGGGGAGAAAGCCGAACCCGGGAATCCTACGGATGCCTTCCCCGCTGACGGGCATTCATGAGCGTGCCCCCGTCAGGATGCGGCCGGAATCACACCGCCTGCCCTCTCACACCTTCCCGATGCCCAGCGTTGTTCCGGACGGCAGCAGCCCGGAGCCGATCGCCGCCACCCACAGCGGCCCCAGCAACTCGACCAGCCGCTCCCGCTCCTCCTCACCGAGCCCCCGCCACGGGGCGGCAGCCGCTTCGTCCGTACGCCGCTCGACCTCGGTACGCAACGCCCGCCCCGCGTCGGTCGCCGTGCCGTCCTGTGTCAACAGTCCGCGCTTCACAAGTCGTTGACGAGCCGCCTGCCACTCCTCGTCACCCCACCCCCGGCTTGCGAACACCTCCGGGCGCGCCGCACCGATGGCGGCGAAGGAGACCAGCGACTCGACCGGATCGAGCCCGGCCCCGGCAAGCGCGGCAACATGCCCGTCCCCGCGATGCTCCCGCAGGATCGTCGCCGCCTGCCAGAGCATCAGATGCGGTTCTTCCGGCCAGAACAGGGCGGCGTTGGCCGCGGCGAGCGGACGGCCGACCGTGTCGGCAGCCTCCGCGACGCGTCGTACGAGCGCGGCGGCCTCGGCAAGCTCCGGACCGGCGACCTGCTCCCCCAGCAACCCCCGGTACGCACGGTCGACCGCCCGCGTCCGGGCGGCGAGCACCGCGCCGGAAGAGGCGACGGACCAGGCGGCGGGGACGTACTCACGCACCATGGCCGGGCTGAAGCTGTAGAAGGTGTCGACCACCCGGCCGGTACCGACTTCCCCGAGCGGCGCGGCGCGCCAGGCGAAGTAGCTCGGCCAGCGCTCATCGGTGCGGTAGCCGAGCGCTGCGGCCTCCTCGAAGGACTCCGGCGCGTAGTACAGAACAGCGTGCAGGGGTTCCAGCAGGTGCCACATCTGCCGTACACGGCCCAGCTCCTCGGACATGTCTCCGCCCTCCGCAGCGTCACGCATCTTGTCACTGACTAGATTCCCAGAGAGTTGGTGCGGCTGGAGGTCCGTGACAGCGGCCCCGGTCAGCCGGCGGTCCAGCGCCCCGACGACGAGGCCTGTTCGGGGCGCGGATTACACCTGGTGAGCGAGCTTGCCGACGACTTCGGGGTCGATGATCACGTCGTCGGCAAAACCGTGTGGCTGGTCTTCAAGATCTCATCCGCGCCGGATCCGGCGCCCCTCAAGACCCCAGAATCGTAGTGAGGAACTCCCCCGTCCACGCCAGCAGTTCACGGCCGACGACCGGCTTGCCCCCGATCCTGCCGGTGGTGGGGCGCGGGACCAGGATCTGGTGGACGGCCGGCTTGATGATCGTCTTCGGGTAGAGGCGCTTCAGGCGCAGCTCCTGCGATTCGCGCAGCTCGACCGGGGCGAACCGGATGTTCGAGCCCTGGAGCACGATCTCGCCGACACCGCAGGCGCGGGCCAGCATGCGCAGGCCCGCGACCAGGAGCAGGTTCTCGACCGGCTCGGGGAGCTTGCCGTAGCGGTCGGTGAGTTCCTCGCGGACCGCCCTGATGTCGTCCTCCGTGTTGGCGGAGGCGATGGCGCGGTACGCCTGGAGGCGCAGCCGCTCTCCGGGGGCGTAGTCGTGGGGGACGTGTGCGTCGACCGGGAGCTCGATCTTGACCTCCAGGGGCGGCTCCTCCTCCACACCGCCTTCGAGGGAGGCGCGGTAGTCGGCCACCGCCTCGCCGACCATGCGTACGTACAGGTCGAAGCCGACGCCCGCGATGTGGCCGGACTGTTCGCCGCCCAGGAGGTTGCCGGCGCCCCGGATTTCGAGGTCCTTCATCGCGACGTACATGCCCGCGCCCATCTCGGTGTGCTGGGCGATCGTGGCCAGGCGCTCGTGGGCCGTTTCGGTGAGCGGCTTCTCCGGGGGGTAGAGGAAGTAGGCGTAGCCGCGTTCCCTGCCACGGCCCACGCGGCCGCGCAGCTGGTGGAGCTGGGAGAGGCCGAAGTTGTCGCCGCGCTCCACGATCAGGGTGTTGGCGTTGGAGATGTCGATGCCGGACTCGACAATCGTCGTGGAGACCAGGACGTCGAACTTCTTCTCCCAGAAGTCCACCACCACCTGCTCCAGAGACTGTTCGGACATCTGGCCGTGGGCGGTCGCGATCCTCGCCTCGGGGACGATCTCGCGCAGGCGCGCGGCGGCGCGGTCGATCGACTCGACGCGGTTGTGGATGTAGAACGCCTGGCCCTCGCGGAGCAGTTCACGGCGGATCGCCGCACCGATCTGCTTCTCCTCGTACGGGCCGACGAAGGTGAGGACCGGGTGGCGCTCCTCCGGGGGCGTGGTGATCGTCGACATCTCGCGGATGCCCGTCACGGCCATTTCGAGCGTACGGGGGATGGGCGTCGCGGACATGGTGAGGACGTCCACGTTGGCGCGGAGCTTCTTCAGCTGCTCCTTGTGCTCGACGCCGAAGCGCTGCTCCTCGTCGACGATGACCAGGCCCAGGTCCTTGAACTTCGTCTCGGAGGAGAAGAGGCGGTGGGTGCCGATGACCAGGTCGACGGAGCCCTCGCGGAGCCCTTCCAGGGTCGACTTGGACTCGGATTCGGACTGGAAGCGGCTCAGCGCCCTTACATTGACCGGGAATTGGGAGTAGCGCTCGGTGAACGTTCCGTGGTGCTGCTGGACCAGGAGGGTCGTGGGTACGAGGACGGCGACCTGCTTGCCGTCCTGGACCGCCTTGAAGGCCGCCCGTACCGCGATCTCCGTCTTGCCGTAGCCGACGTCGCCGCAGATCAGCCGGTCCATCGGGACGGACTTCTCCATGTCCTCCTTGACCTCGGCAATGGTGGTGAGCTGGTCGGGCGTCTCCGCGTACGGGAAGGCGTCCTCCAGTTCGCGCTGCCACGGGGTGTCGGGGCCGAAGACATGGCCGGGGGCCGCCATCCGCGCCGAGTAGAGCTTGATCAGGTCGGCGGCGATCTCCTTGACGGCCTTCTTGGCGCGCGCCTTGGTCTTGGTCCAGTCGGCGCCGCCGAGCCGGTGCAGGGTGGGCGCCTCGCCGCCGACGTACTTGGTGACCTGCTCCAGCTGATCGGTCGGGATGTAGAGGCGGTCGCCGGGCTGGCCGCGCTTGGCGGGGGCGTACTCGACGAGGAGGTACTCGCGGGTGGCGCCCTGCACGGTGCGCTGCACCATTTCGATGTAGCGGCCCACACCGTGCTGTTCGTGGACGATGTAGTCGCCGGTCTCCAGCGTCAGCGGATCGATCGTCTTGCGGCGGCGGGCCGGCATCCGGCCCAGGTCCTTGGTGGCGGTGCGCTGGCCGGTCAGATCCGTCTCGGTGAGGACGGCGAGTCTGAGCGCCGGGTCGACGAAGCCTTGGTCGATCGCGCCGCAGGAGACGTGGACCAGCGACGGGGAGATCTCCGCCAGGTCGGGGTCCAGGCGGGCCGCGATGCCCTCGCCGCTCAGCACCTCGACGGTACGGGAGGCGAGCCCCTGGCCCTCGGTGACGTACACCGTGCGCCAGCCGTCGGCGATCCAGCCCTTGGTGTCGGCGAGCGCGCGGGCGGTGTCGCCACGGTACGACTCCGGGGCGTGCATCGTGAGCTTGAGGGTGTCCTCGTCGAGCTCGTCGTCCGCGGCGAACGGGGAGACCGACCACCACATCATCTCCAGCTCGCGGGCCCGGTCACGGACATCCGCGATGCCCCACAACGATGCCGCGCCGACGTCGATCGGGGCCTCGCCGCCGCCCGCGGTGGCCGCCCAGGACGCCTGGAGGAACTCCTGGCTGGTGGCGACCAGGTCTGCCGCCCTGGTCCGGACCCGCTCCGGGTCGCAGACCAGCGCCATGGAGCCCTTGGGCAGCACGTCGAGCAGCAGCTCCATGTCGTCGACGAGAACCGGGGCGAGGGACTCCATGCCCTCCACCGCGATCCCCTCGGCGATCTTGCCGAGCAGTTCACTCAGCTCCGGATGGAGTTCGGCGAGGGCGGCGGCCCGCTCGCGCACCTCGTCGGTCAGCAGCAGCTCGCGGCAGGGCGGCGCCCACAGCCCGTGCTGGGCGATCTCCAGCGACCGCTGGTCGGCGATCTTGAAGTAGCGGATCTCCTCGACGTCGTCACCCCAGAACTCCACTCGAAGGGGGTGCTCCTCGGTCGGCGGGAAGACGTCCAGGATGCCACCGCGCACGGCGAACTCGCCGCGCTTCTCGACCAGTTCGACCCTGGAGTACGCGGCCGCCGCGAGCGCGTCGACCGTCTTGCCGAGGTCGGCGCTCTGTCCGATGCGCAGCGCTACGGGTTCCAGGTCGCCGAGCCCCTTGACCTGCGGCTGGAGCACGGAGCGGACCGGCGCGACGACGACCTTGACCGGGCCGGTCTCCGGGTCGTCCTTGCGCGGGTGCGCCAGGCGCCGCAGCACGGCGAGGCGGCGGCCCACGGTGTCGGAGCGGGGCGAGAGCCGCTCGTGCGGCAGGGTCTCCCAGGACGGGAACTCGGCGATCGTGTCCGGCGGCAGCAGGGTGCGCAGCGCGGCCGCCAGGTCCTCGGCCTCCCGGCCGGTCGCGGTGACGGCGAGCACGGTCCGTCCGGCCTCACGGGCCAGCGCGGCCACGGCGAAGGGGCGGGCGGCGGGCGGACCGACGAGGTCGACGTGCATCCGGTGGCCGTCGGTGGCGGCCTTCACCGCTTCGGAGAGTGCCGGATCACGTACGACGACATCCAGCAGGCCGTGCAGGCTCATGAAGGGCTTCCGTCCGGGTAACGAGGGCGAGGTCTGGCAGCCGGCTGCTGCCAGGGGGCAACGCGAAGGGCAACACGAAGGACCCGACACGTCTCACGGGCCGGGGGTTCCCAGCGTACGACTCCGCTGTGACAGCCGCGCCCGCAATCCGGCTCCGCGGGTCGGATCCGGCCCGGTCCGTGCGCCGGGCACACGCCGGGACCGCAGCCCTGCCCCGCGCGCCCACGGTCCGCGCCCCGGGCCGTACGGACACGGATCGGCCCCGGAGTGTTTGGAGGAACACCCCGGGGCCGGATCAGTCATCCTACGTCGGTCGTCACCCTCGCTATTCCGTGGCGATCGCGTTCAGGACGTTCATCCTGCCCGCCCGGAACGCCGGGACCAGGGCCGCGAACAGGCCGACGAAGGCCGAGGCGACGAAGACCATGAGGATCGTCGGCCACGGGATCTCCAGGACGCCGAGGCCCTCCAGAGCCAGCAGCTTCTGGGCCGCCGTGCCCCAGCCCATGCCGAGGCCGAGCCCGAGCAGGGCACCGAAGACCGCGATGACCACCGACTCCAGGCGGATCATCCGGCGCAGCTGGCGGCGGGAGAGGCCGATGGCGCGCATCAGGCCGATCTCACGGGTCCGCTCGACCACCGACAGGGCCAGGGTGTTCACCACACCGAGCACCGCGACGATGATCGCGAGCGCCAGCAGGCCGTAGACGATGTTCAGCAGCTGGCCGATCTGGTCCTTCAGCTGCTGCTTGAAGTCGGCCTGGTTCTTCACCTCGTACTGCGGGTACTTGGCGAGGGCGGCCTTGAGCGCGGCGTACGCCTCCTTCTCCTTGCCGTCCTCGGCCTTCGCGAACATCATCATGTTCTTCGGCAGGCTGTCGGCGGGGACGTACCGCGCGGCGGTCGCGACGTTCGTGTACATCGCGTTCTTGTCGATGTTCACGTCGTCCGAGGTGATCGCGGCAAGCCTCAGCTTCGCGGTCTCGCCGCCCTTGAACGCGACGGTGAGCCGGTCGCCGACCTTGAGGTGGTGCTTGGTGGCGTACGTGTCGCCGACGGACATGGCGTCCTTGCCGTACGCGTCGGCCAGCTTCCCGGCGACCGTCTCGCGCCGGACGTCCTGCCGGTACGTGGGATCGACGGCGGCCAGGGCCTTGTTCTCGGTGGTGCCGTCGGGGGCCGTGATCCCGGCGCCGACGACCTTGTAGCCGGTGAGGTGCTCGATGTCCGGCACGGACTCCAGGGACTTCACCGCCTGGTCCACGAGGGGCGTCGGGTTGCCGCCGGACGGCTGGACGATGAAGTCGGCGCCGACCGACTTGTCGAGTTCCTCGGTGGCCGAGGCGACCATGGAGGAGCCGACGACCGAGAGGCAGGCGACCAGGGCGAGGCCGATCATCAGGGCGGCGCCGGTCGCTCCGGTGCGGCGCGGGTTGCGCAGGGCGTTGCGCTCCGCGAGCCGTCCGACGGGGCCGAACATCCGCAGCATGACCGCGCTCAGCACCCGGACCACGAAGCCGGCCAGCAGCGGGCCGATCACGATGAAGCCGATCAGGGTGAGAACCACGCCCACACCGAGGAAGAGTGAACCTTCGCTCGACTTGTCGGCCCGGGTCGCGGCGAGAAGCGCGGCGCCACCGGCGAGGGTGAGGGCCAGCCCGATCGCGGCCCGGACCCGGCCCGCGCGGCCGTCCGCCGGGGTGCCGGCGTCGCGCAGGGCGGCCATCGGGGAGATCTTCCCGGCGCGGCGGGCCGGAATGTACGCGGCGACGACGGTGACGATGATGCCGAGGGCGAGGCCGGCCACCGGGGTCGTCCAGGCAACGGTGAGATCTCCGGTGGACAGCTTCATCCCCGTGGCGTCCATGAGCTTCATCAGGCCGACGGCGAGACCGATTCCGGCTCCGACCCCGAGGACGGAACCGACGATGCCCAGGAACACTGCCTCGATCAGCACGGACCGGTTGACCTGCTTGCGGCTGGAGCCGATGGCCCGCATCAGGCCGATCTCGCGGGTGCGCTGGGCGACCAGCATCGAGAAGGTGTTGACGATCAGGAAGATACCGACGAGGAAGGCGATCCCGGCGAAGCCGAGCATCGCGTACTTCATCACGTCGAGGCCGGAGGCCATCGAGTCCTTGTTGGCGTCCGCGGCCTCCTTCTGTGTCTTGAGCTCGTACGCGGAGGTGTCGCCGAGCGCCGTGGCGATGTTCCGCTTCAGCTGTGTGCCGGTGACGCCGGATTCGGCGGTGACGGAGATGTGGCTGAAGACGCCGGGCCGGCCGAGCAGCTTCGTCTGCGCGGTGACGGTGTCGAAGTAGAGGACCGCCGCACCGGGGTTGGTGACCTTGAAGGTCGCGATGCCGCTGATCTTCGCGTTGATGTCGCCGGTGGCGGCGATGGTGCGCAGCTCGTCACCGATCTTCAGGTCGTGCTTGTCCGCGGTGTCGGCGTCGACCATCACCTCGGTCGGCCCACGCGGTGCGTGGCCGGAGGTGATCTCCATGGAACGCAGGTCGTTCTTCGTCCAGTTGCCCGCGATCGTCGGGGGTCCCGTCGTCGGGCCCACGTTCTTGTCGTGGCTGTCGACGACGGTGACGGACATGCTGCTGACCGCGCCCTCGGCGTCCTTCACACCGGTGGCCTTGCCTACCTGCTCGACGGCGGAAGCGGGGAGCGTGACGGGCTTGCCGTTCCCCGGGAGCCGGTCGCTGTCCTCGGGACTCCTGGGGCTGACGGTGACATCGGCCGACGTCGCGGCGAAGAGCTTGTCGAACGTGGTGTTCATGGTGTCGGTGAAGACGAGCGTGCCGCACACGAACGCCACCGACAGCAGGACCGCGACGGCGGAGAGCGCCATTCGTCCCTTGTGCGCGAAGAAGTTGCGCCTCGATGTCTTCCAGACGGTCATGACGTCCGCCCGCGCGAGTCGAAGTCCTTCATCCGGTCGAGTACCTGGTCGGCCGTCGGGTTGTGCATCTCGTCGACGATGCGTCCGTCGGCGAGGTACAGCACCCGGTCCGCGTAGGAGGCGGCGACGGGGTCGTGGGTGACCATGACGATGGTCTGGCCCAGCTCGTCGACCGACCTGCGCAGGAAGCTCAGCACCTCGGCGCCGGCCCGCGAGTCCAGGTTTCCGGTGGGCTCGTCACCGAAGATGATCTCCGGCCGGGCGGCCAGCGCCCTGGCCACCGCGACGCGCTGCTGCTGGCCGCCGGAGAGCTCGGTGGGCCGGTGCTTCAGCCGCTCGGCGAGACCGACCGTCTCCACGACCTGCCGCAGCCAGGCCTCGTCGGGCTTGCGGCCCGCGATGTCCATCGGCAGCGTGATGTTCTCCAGGGCGTTCAGCGTCGGGAGCAGGTTGAACGCCTGGAAGATGAAGCCGATCCGGTCCCGGCGGAGCTGGGTGAGCTTCTTGTCCTTGAGCCCGGTGATCTCGGTCTCGTCGAGGTGGATCTGACCCGAGGTCACGGTGTCCAGGCCGGCCAGGCAGTGCATCAGGGTCGACTTGCCGGAGCCGGACGGTCCCATGATCGCCGTGAACTGCCCGCGGGCGATGTCCACATCGACATGATCGAGCGCGACGACCCGGGTCTCCCCCGCCCCGTACGCCTTGACGACCTGCCGTGCTCGCGCAGCGACGGCCGTACGCCCTCCAGTGCCCCCGTGCCTGGGAATGGTTACAGCCGTTGTCACGGTTTTTCTCCTATGTCGATCAGCATTTTTCAGTCAGCTTCGGGATGTCGCGGGTGTACCTGTGAAGTCTGGTGTTCCGAGGGGGTGCGGCGCCCTGGTGCACAGCGCAGTCTTCGGGTGGGGTTTTCCCCACCCCGCCCCCCCCCCTGCGGTCAGCCGCATCCGCGGTGGGAATCAGCCGCTTTCTGCGGTGTAGGAACACGCTAAGGAACGGGCCCCCGCCGTCACGTCCTCCGCCGGGAGGAACCACCCCTGGACAAAACTGAGGAGCGTCCCCTAGGGGTCTCGGCCCCCGGGCGGAGACCGGCCTCAGGGACTGGACCCTTGGGTGCACTCACCGGGGTCCGCAGAGGTCTTCGGACACATCCCCGACAGCGGCACCCTCCCCGCCGGGATCCGCGGGTGAGACAGTGTCCCGAGAAAATACGTGCAGGGGGAAGGAATCTTGGTGAGCGGCGCGGGCGGCAATGCGGGCGGCGATACCGAAGCGATGTCCGGGGCCGGGATCGGCCCGGCCTCCTCTCCCGGGACGCCGCGCGGACGCGGCCCGGTGGTCGCCGCCCTGATGCTCGGGATGGCCCTGTCGGCCATCGACGGCACCATCGTCTCGACCGCCGTTCCGCAGATCGTCGGCGACCTCGGCGGCTTCTCCGTCTTCTCGTGGCTGTTCTCCGGCTACCTGCTGGCAGTGACGGTCTCCCTGCCGGTGTACGGGAAGCTCTCCGACACCTTCGGCCGCAAGCCGGTCCTGATCGTCGGCATCGCCCTCTTCCTGTTCGGCTCGGTGCTCTGCGCCGCCGCCTGGAACATGGCCGCGCTGATCGCCTTCCGGGTCGTCCAGGGCCTGGGCGGCGGCGCCCTGCAAGGCACCGTGCAGACCATCGCCGCGGACCTGTACCCGCTCAAGGAACGCCCGAAGATCCAGGCCAAGCTGTCGACCGTATGGGCCACGTCGGCGGTCGCGGGGCCGGTGATCGGCGGGCTGTTCGCGGTGTACGCCGACTGGCGCTGGATCTTCCTGATCAATCTGCCGGTCGGGGCCCTCGCGCTCTGGCTCGTCGTACGCCACCTCCACGAGCCGTCCCGCACCAGCCGGGCGGCCGGCACGCCCCGCCCCCGCATCGACTGGGCGGGCGCCCTCGCCGTCTTCGCCACCGGCACCCTGCTGCTGACCGCGCTCGTCCAGGGCGGAGTCGCCTGGCCCTGGTTCTCCGTCCCGTCCCTCGGGCTGCTGGCCGGCAGCGTCGTGCTCGGCGCGCTGACCGTCGTCATCGAGCGGCGGGCCGCCGAGCCGATCATTCCCGGCTGGGTCTGGCGGCGGCGGACCATCGCCTCGGTCAATCTGGCGCTGGGCGCGATGGGGCTGCTGATGGTCGCCCCCACGGTCTTCCTGCCGACGTACGCCCAGTCCGTGCTGGGTCTCGGTCCGATCGCCGCAGGTTTCGTGCTGTCCGTGATGACCCTGAGCTGGCCGGTGTCGGCGGCCTTCTCCAACCGCGTCTACAACCGCATCGGCTTCCGCCGCACCGCGATCACCGGCATGAGCTGCGCCCTGCTGATACTGCTCGCCTTCCCGTTGCTGCCGTATCCGGGCGAGCCCTGGCAGCCCGCCCTGATCATGCTGCTGCTCGGTGCGGCGCTCGGGCTGTTCCAGCTGCCGCTGATCGTCGGGGTCCAGTCGACGGTCGGCTGGGCCGAGCGCGGCACGACGACCGCCTCCGTGCTCTTCTGCCGCCAGGTCGGCCAGAGCGTCGGCGCCGCGCTCTTCGGGGCCGTCGCCAACGGGGTCCTCGCCTCCCGGCTGGCCGCCGCCCCGGTTCCCGGACTGCCGGGCGACCTGGACGCGATCTCGCACGCCCTGGACGACCCGGGCAGACTCTCGGCCGCGGCGACGGACTATCTGCGGCGGGCCGTCGACGCCGCCGTCGACCACGTCTACCTGGGTGCCGCCGGGGCCGCGGCGCTCGCCCTGCTGGTGCTGGTCTTCGTGGCCCCGCGCCGTTTCCCGGTCCTCACCGAGGAGTCCGGGAACGACGCCCCGGCGCCGTAGACGTCCGCATCGCGTTGCGGGACAAGGAGACTCCATTCGGCAGACCTCATGCAACTGAGCCATTACCGTGGGTAGTTCAGGCCAACCTCTCCCCAACCGCCATACCCGCGAGTAATGTTCGCGCTTCCGACAGCACAACCGCACTCCTGCCTTGCCGTCCAGCCCAGGACCCGAGCCATGCAAGGAGCAGCACCCAGATGTCGTACGGAAGCCCGCCCCCGTCCCCGTACTCCTCCTGGCCCGGACGGCTGCCGAAGCCGTCCCGGCGGCATCAGCCCCCGCCTGCGCATGACCCCGAACACCTGCTGCCCTGGCAGAGTCCGGAGCCCTCACCGCCCCCGGAACGTCCGAGCGCACCCACCGCGCCCGTGCCCGTTCCGGGCCGTCACGGCGATCTGCGCCGGCTGCGCACCGCGTACCGGCTGCTGCGGCGCATCACGACCCTGACCGCACTCGGCTACTTCGTCGTCTTCCTGCTGCTCTCCGGATTCGCCAAGGACCTGATGGACCGCCCCCTGTTCGGCGGTCTCAACATCGGCCTGGCGCTGGGGCTCTGCCAGCTCCCCGTGACACTGCTCGCCATCGTCCTCTACGAACGGACCGCCCGGAGCACGGTCGATCCGCTCGCCGCACGGCTCCGAAGGACAGGAGCGGCCCAGTGAACGGATTCGACAATTCCGCGCAGTCGATGTCCCTGGTGGCCTTCCTCGCCGTGGCCACCGTGGCGCTGCTGCTCTGCGTGATGACCGGCCCGGACCGCGACGACCTCGACGAGTTCTACACCGGCCCCCGCTCGCTCTCGCCCCTGCAGAACGGCCTCGCACTCGCGGGCGACTATCTCTCCGCGGCCACGGTTCTCGGCACCACCGGCATCATCGCCCTCACCGGATACGACGGGATGATCCTCGCCCTGAGCATCACCCTCTCGCTGGTCCTGCTGATGTTCCTGCTGGCCGAACCGCTGCGCAACGCGGGCGGGTTCACCATGGGCGACCTGCTCGTGCGCCGCGCCCCCGGCCGCGCGGTCCGTATCACCGCCTGCGCGGCCACCATCGCCGCGCTCGTTCCGATGATGGTCGTCCAGCTCGCGAGCAGCGGCGATCTGCTCTCCTTCATCCTGGGGTTCGACAGCTCCGGGTTCCGCACCGGCGCCATCATCGGGCTCGGCATCCTGATGATCGGTTACGCGGCGATCGGCGGCATGAAGGGCACCGCGCTGATCCAGATCGTGAAGACCGTGGTCCTTTTCGTCGCCGCGTTCACCATCTCCGTACTGATCATGAACCGCTTCGACTGGGACACCGGCGCCCTGCTCTCGGCCGCCCGGGCAGGCAGCGGCGAGGGGGCCGCGTATCTGCGCTCGGGGCTCCAGTTCGACGGCAGCGGACTCGACATGGTCAGCTCCGAACTGACCGTGGTGCTCGGCGCCGCCTGTCTGCCACACGTCACCATGCGCATGGCGAGCGCTCGCTCCACGCAGGCCGTCCGCCGCTCGCTGTCCTGGGCGGTCGCCGTGGTCGCCGGGCTCTGTCTCCTGCTCGTCGTCATCGGTTTCGGCGCGGGGGCGCTCGTCGGCCACGACCGCATCACCGCAGCCGGGGCGTCCGGAAACAGCTCGATCCTCCAGATCAGCGGTGTGGTGGCGGGCGGTGGCCGGCTGGGCGCGCTGGTCGTCACGACGATGACGACGGCGATCTTCCTGACTCTGCTCGCCTCGGTCGCCGGAATGATCCTGGCCTGCGCGAACTCCCTCGCGCACGACCTCTTCGCCCACGGCCTGCACGGGGTGCGCGACCCGGACAGGAAGCCGCTGCCGGGCCTGTCCGAAATGCGTACGGCACAGGCCGCAGCGATCGTCGTCGGGCTGCTCGCCACCACACTCGCCGTCGTGGCCAGGCACTGGAACGTACAGGCGCTGGCGACGCTCTCGTTCTGTGTCGGCGCGTCGGCGCTGGCCCCGGCGCTCGTCTACAGCGTGTTCTGGCGGCGCTTCACCCGTACCGGACTGCTCAGCACCCTGATCGTCGGCACCGTCACCGTCATGGTGCTGATCACCGGCACCAATCTCGTCTCGGGCTCACCGTCTTCGGTCTTCCCCGAGTACGACTTCAACTGGTTCCCATTCACCACGACCGGGCTCGTCTCCATCCCGGCCGGTTTCCTGGCGGGATGGCTGGGAACGGTGCTCGAACGGCGCACAGCGGCCGAAGAACTCCGACGGTACGAGGCCGAGGAACCACGAATCCTGGCGGGCACACCGCAAAATACGGCGGCCCGCCCCTGAGGAACCCCGTGCCGGAAGGCGAAGGTCCCGGCGGTCGGTCTCAGAGCCTGTCGGGTGACCTCCGATCGGGTGGCGGACGCGGTCTGGTGCGTGCGATTCCAAGGCGGAGGAGGGAGTCGACGCGAAGGGGGTCCCCCCATACCTTCAGCTATGGGGGAGTCGGTGACTGACGACAACACGGGAAGCGTGCCTGCCAGGACGTGGCCGCCCGGTCGGACGTCACCCGACAGGCTCTCAGTCCTCCGCCGGGGCCACCCGCCCGGTGAGCGCCGCGAGTGAGTTCCGCACGTGCGCCATGTGCGCCTGGACCTCCTCGCGGCCCTCCTCGTGCTCCCGCAGGATCCGCTCCGTCTCCCGGACCACCCGCTCCTCACGGACCCTGGCCGCCGCGATCAGCTCCGCACCCTGCGCCTCCGCATCCTCCCGGCCGTGCCGTGCGGCCTCCTCGGTCCGAGCCAGCGCCCGCCGTGCCTCGGCCAGGCGGGCCTCCGCCTGCTCGGTCAGCTCGTCGTGGTGCGCGGCCTGCGCGGCCTCGGCCTCCGCCAGCTCGCGTTCGGCCGTCTTCCACCGCTCGGAGTGCTCCTGCTCCTGGTGCGCGAGGACGCTCGCGGTACGGCGGCGCGTCTCGGCCATCGCGGACTCCGCCTGCTCCCGCACCTCCGCGGCCTCCTTGCGGGCCTCGGCGGCGGTCTCCTCGGCGGTGCCCCCGGCCGTGATCAGCGTCCCGTCGGCGTACTTCTCGGCCGCTGCCCGCATCGCCTCGGAGTCCGCGCGCGCCGACTCGCGGAGCCCGCGGCCCGCCTCGTCCGCCGCGTCCCGCAGCGCCTGCGCCTCCTCCTGGGCGGCGCCCCGTACGTCCCGGGCCTCGCTCTCGGCGAGCGCCAGGATCTGCCGGGCGCGCTCACCGAGCGATTCGTAGTTCTGCGGGGCGAGCCTGGCGACGACCTCGCTCAGCCGGACCGACTCGGCCGAAAGCTCCTCCACCAGCGCGGTCAGCCGGGACACCTGCTCCCACGCCTCGTCCCGCTCGGCCGACAGCCCGGCCACGGCGCGGTCCACCTGCTCCGGACGGTAGCCACGTCCTCGTACGCCGACGAAGCCATGCGCGGACACCGGTGCAGAACTCATCCCTGAAGCCTCTTTCCGACTCTCCGACCACCTGCAGTACGTCTAAGGATGCGGCAATTGACACAGAAGTCGGAATCGTGTCGCGACTTTTCGGACGGAAGCGACCGGCATCACAGGCCGCACATGGCGCGGCGCCCGGCCTCCCTCTCGGGGAGCCGGGCGCCGTCCGCAGAGCCTGCCGGGTCAGATCAGCCCGTCCCACATCTGCTCAAGGAGTACCGACCACCAGCTCTCCGGCGACGCCAGTGCCGCCGCGTCCAGCGCCACCAGCTGGGCCTGGAAGTCGACCGTCCAGCGGCCCGCCTGCTCCGGGTTGAGCCCGAAACGCAGCCGCCACATCCGGCCGAGCAGCGCCATCGAGCGCTGGAACTCCGGCAGCCCGGTGTTCACGAACTGCGGCGCCACCGACTGACCGTGCCCGCCCGCGGAGGAACCTGCCTCGACCGGCACCGCCACGATGTTCGCGGTGCCGTACTGGACACAGATCGCCCGCCCGAAGTCGGACCCCATGACGAGGTACGACCCCGCGTCGGGGGCTGCCTGCACCTGTCGCTGTGCGGCCAGCTCGGCCAGCGTCGGCACCACCGGCAGGCCCGGCTGCGCCCAGAAGAACGGCCCGAAGTCGGCGGGCAGCCCCGCCCACACCAGCGTCTGCGCCACGGCCTCGGGCACACCCTGGCGGGACACCGCGCGCTGATCGAAGCGGAGGATGCCCTGCGGCCCGAAGGTCTGCACCATCTCCTGGGCGATGGCCTCCGGCGGCACCGGCGGCGCGGGCGGCATCTGCGGCAGCGGAGCCCGGACCGGTGCGGGACGAGCCGGCCCGTCCGCGACCTGGTGCAGCTCCCCCTGATGGGTGAGCAGATGCTGCATGCCCTGCTGACGGCTGGCGTGATCGGTGCCGTACGGGGCGACGCTGGTGATCCGCACCTGCGGCCAGGTCTCACGGATCATCCGCGCGCAGTAGCCACCGGGCAGCTCGCACGACTCCAGCTCGGTGTGCAGCTCGATGACCTGCTGCGGCGGCACGTTCATGGCCCGCAGCTCGTGCAGCATCTGCCACTCGGGGTGCGGGGTGCCCGGCGCCGAGCGGCGGATCAGCTGCTGCTCACTGCCGTCGGGCGCGCGGTAGCGCAGCACGGCCTGGTAGCCGGGGCCGACGGTCGGCTGACCGGTCGGCGCCTGCGGATATCCGTACGCCGGGGGCGGCGGGGTGTGCGAATTCGGCGGTACGGGGCCGGGGGCGCCGCCCTGCGGTATTCCCGGCGGACCGGGCGGACCGGGAGGCTGCGGCGCGGACGGCCCGACCTGGCCGGGACTCGCGAGCATCGTCGCGGCGTGGTGCACTCCGCCACCGGGCGGCGGCGTCGAACCAGGAGGAGCGGGAGGACCGGGGGGCGCCGGGGGCCCGGGAGGGCCGGGCGGCCGCGGGGCCCCAGGGACTCCCGGCGGACCCGGAGGCTGCGGCGCACCCGGACCGCCC
>NZ_JBIURV010000020.1:0-84403 GCF_044741025.1 Streptomyces sp. NPDC088246 | reverse complement strand
CCATGCCCGGGTCCGCGAACATCGTCGCCGCATGGTGCACCCCGCCACCGGGCGGCGGCGTCGAACCAGGAGGAGCGGGAGGACCGGGGGGCGCCGGAGGCCCGGGAGGACCGGGCGGCCGCGGGGCCCCAGGGACTCCCGGCGGACCCGGAGGCTGCGGCGCACCCGGACCGCCCATGCCCGGGTCCGCGAACATCGTCGCCGCATGGTGCACCCCGCCACCGGGCGGCGGCGTCGAACCAGGAGGAGCGGGAGGACCGGGGGGCGCCGGGGGCCCGGGAGGGCCGGGCGGCTGCGGGGCGCCGGGCGGGCCCTGCTGGGGGACGAGTTGCGTCGGCAGGTACCCGCCCGCCGGAGCGCCGGGCGCACCCGGTCCCGAGGGCGGTGGCACGGGCGCACCCGGCCTGGCGCCCGGGATGCCGGGGGCACCGGGCGGCGGCGGGGTCGTCGAACCGCCCCCGCGCGCACCGCGCGGCGGCACGACGGCCTTGCTGGTGGCCGCATCCGCGATGTCACCGGCGCCGGGGCCGGGAGCATTCGGGGCATTCGGGGCAGGTGTTCCGGGTGCAGGTGTGCCGATTCCCTGCTGGTCCAGGCCGGGGACGACCGCCGTCCGGGGCAGCTGGCTGCCACCGGACATCAGGGCGGTCGGCGCATCGGCCGGTACGGCCGGCGGCGGGGTGCCGTCGTCGTCGGCGCCCGAGAGCGGCGGTGCGAACACCGTGGCCGGCAGGGGCACCGCACCGTCGTCGGAGCCCCCGTTGGTGTCGGTCCCGGCCCAGGGGGTCGACCCGACGGGCACGTTCGGCGGGGACACCGGAACGCCGTCCTGGGCGGTGGGCTCGTACGCGACCGGCCCGCCCGGCGAACCCTGCACAGCCGCGGGCGCGGAAGCAGCAGGGGCGACGGGGGGCAAAGTGGCCGAAGGGGCCGAAGGGGCCGAAGGGGCCGAAGGAGCCGCTTCCCGGTCCGCCCGACGGTCCGGGATGCCCAGCTTGTCGGCCGCTTCCTGGAGCCACTCCGGGGGGCTCAACAGGAAGGACGTCTGGTTCAAGTCGATGCGCTGCGGCGGCTCCGGAGCGTCCGGTGCCGCATCGTGTGCGCCGTACTCCTCCTCGTACCGCCGGATCACCTCGCCCACCGGCAGCCCCGGCCACAGGGTGGCCTCACCGCTGTCCCTGGCGATCACCAGCCGCTGCCGGCCGCCGTCCGAGACGGGACCCTCGGCACGGTCCTCGCCCCACGCCACGAAGCCCAGCTCGAACTCCCGCACCCGCACCTCGCGGTGCTGGTACGCGGGCACGTCGCCGTTGATCCACTCGTCCGCGCGCTCCTGCGCCTGCGCAAAGGTCACCATCGCGCTCACCCCTCCACCGGGACGGCCCGCGCGAAGCCGCCGTCCACCATCAGGTTCGCCACGGTCTCCAGCTCCGGCGGATTGCCCGCCAGACGCTGCAGGAAGGCGTCGAAGTCGCCGCCGCACGGCAGCAGCAGCCGGTCCACCCGCTCCTGCACGTTCCAGCCGTCCTGGTCGCGGGCGTCGTCGTACGCGCAGAACCAGACCGAGCCGACACCGTCGCCCTTCACCTTCACCGCGAGGATGCCGCCCTGGACGAAGCCGACGCCCAGGTAGTCCTTGGTGAGATGGTCCCGCAGGCACTTGTTGACGTACACCAGGTCGTTCACGGCGGCCTCCTCGCGCACCGTGAAGAACGGCTGGTCGACCAGGAGACCGAGCTCCGCGTCGAGCGCCGCACCGACCGGGGCCGAGCCGCCCGCCGCCTTGAGGAAGGAGCGGTAGGCACCGGGCAGCCGGTAGCCGAGGTCCTCCTCGACGCCCAGGATCTGCTGCTCGCTCACCGCGACGGCACCCTTGGGCAGCCGGAAGTGCGCGGGCCGGGTCTCCTGCAGCGGGCGGGTGCCGCGCTTGTTCTGGTCGACCGCGGTGGCGGCGAGGCCGCCATGGTGCCTGAGCAGCGCCTTGACCTCGACCGGGACCAGCTCCATGCGCCGGCCGCCGGGGACGTGGTGCCAGGTCCAGCCGTGCGGGGTGGCGACCGCGGGAATCGTGTCCCACAGCTCATGGCCGCTCGCCGCCAGCGCCGCGTTGGCCGAGACGTAGTCGGTGAGCCGCAGTTCGTCGACGCCGAAGCCCTGCGGGGGCTCGGCGATCTCGGCGGCGGCGCGCGCGTACGGCGCGAAGTCCGGGCTGCCGTTCTCGTCCATGCGCACACCTCTGGGGTGGCGGGACGCCCGGACCGGGTCCGGGAAATGCACGAGCTGCCCGGCATAGGCCGCGTTCGGTGGCGCGGCTTGCTGCCCGAGCCGACCTGTCGTCATGGCGGTTGCCCCCTGCTGCGTCTGACTGGTGAGGACCGACCTGCCCAAGGGGGCGGTCCGGGCACAGCCTATGCGGTGGCGCAAGAGCGGGTCTCGCCCCTACGCCACCCCTCTCCCCTACCGTCACGAACCGTCACAGCGACGTGACTGACGAGCGATGCTCCTGCCACTGCCGGGTGACACGGAGACGCGTTTCCCCGCCCCAGCTTCCCCACCAGCCGGGACATTTGGCAGGCTGTCACCGCAACTCGGGGGCGTGCACATCGCGCAGCTACCGCTGCGGGCACGGGAGGGAAAAGCACCATGCACAGCGCACGAACAGTCACATCCGGGGATCCACGCCTCAACTGGAGCAACACCGGAACCAGCCTCACACCCCGGCTGCACCACCGCCGCGACGGCATCCTGCCCGCGGTGGCCGCAGCGCTGTCCGTACGCGGTGAGACGCTCACCTGCACGGCGGGCAAGGGCGACCAGCCGCCCGTACTGCACCCACTGGTCCAGGACTTCCTCGACACCCTCACCAGCGGCCAGCGCGAACGCTTCACCGGCCGCTGCCCCGAGGCGATACTGCTCTCCCGGCAGCTCACCGCGGCCGAAGCCGGCCGTTCCAAGCGGGCCCAGCGCAAGCCGCTGACCAACGGCGAGGCCCGCCGCGCCCTGAAGCACTCACGGCTCACCGCACGGCGCATCCGTGAGGACGGCGACCCGATGCACGGCAGTTACGCGCCGCCGTGCCGCTCCTGCGAGGCGATGCTCGCCCACTTCGGCGTACGCCCCGTCGACCTCACGACCACCGGGGCGGCGACCACCGCCGAGAAGGGCTGACCGCGCGCCGATGCACGACCGAACCGACCTACCCGAACAGGCGGGCCCCGCGGACCGCGACCGCCACTCCTCGACCCGTTTCCCCGTCGCGGTCGACGCCGCCCTGCGCGCCGCGGGCTGGCAGCCCGGCCGCTGGGACATCCGGCAGGCCGAGAAGTGGGCCGACGCACTGCGCTCGCACGCGTCGCCCGCCGGCCATCAGCACGCGGTCTTCCCGGCGGCCGTGGAGGCATGGGCGGAGTTCGGCGGGCTGCACATCACGACGTCCGCGCCGGGCCGGCAGATCGCACCGGCCTCGGTGCGCATCGATCCGCTGAGCGGACTGCATCTCGCCCGCACTCTCGGCGACCTCGGCCGGGCACTGGAGACCGAGGTCGGCCCGCTGGGCGAGGAGGGGGACGGGCAGGCCGTCCTCGCGATCGATACGCAGGGGCGGGTGTACAGCATCGATCACACCGGGGACTGGTACCTCGGCCCGGACATCGACCAGGCGCTGGCAACGCTGGTCGGCGGCATCCAGCCGAAGCGCCTCGTCCTGGGCTGAGCGGCCTTATTTTCCGGCCCGTCCGGCGATCGAGGACAAGACGGCCCCCGGCCGTGCCCGGTCACGATTCCGCCCCGGCAACCCACCGTCCCGGCTTCGTCCTCGGACGCCGGACGGGCCAAAATCGCCCGCCCGGCGATCCAGGACGAAGCGAGGCCGCAGGGCGGGTCAGGCCGCCCCCCGGTCCGGCAGTACCGCCGACACCCGGAAGCCGCCCGCATCCGTCGGCCCGGAGACGAAAACGCCGCCGAGCCCCAGCACCCGCTCCCGCATGCCGACCAGCCCGTTGCCCCCGCTCGGCAGCCTCGCATCCGCCGTGGCGGCGTCCGACGGACCGTTCTCCACCTGCATCGCGACTTCCGAGCCCCGGTGCGCAAGCCGCACCCACGCCTTCGCGCCCGCCGCGTGCTTGTGCACGTTCGTCAGGGCCTCCTGCACCACCCGGTACGCGGTCTGCTCGACCTCGGGCGCGTACGGGCGGGCCTCGCCGTCCACCGAGAGTTCCACGGTCATGCCGGCCGCCCTGGATTCCCCGACCAGGGTCTCCACCTCGTGCAGCCGGGGCCCGTCCTCCGCGGCGGCGGCCGCCGCGGCCGCCGCCGCCCGGCCGACCGAGGCGAGCGGCGGCTTCGCGGACCGGGCCGCCGCGGGCTCCCCGCTCCGCAGCACCCCGAGCATCTCGCGCAGCTCGGTCAGCGCCTGGCGGCCCATGTCTCCGACCAGGGCGGCGTTCCGCACCGCTTTCGCCGGGTCCTTCGGCGCGACGGCCTGGAGCGCGGCGGCGTGCACGACCATCAGGCTGACCCGATGCGCGACCACGTCGTGCATCTCGCGGGCGATCCGGTGGCGCTCCTCCGTACGCGCCCACTCGGCCCGTTCCTCGGCCCGGTCGGCGAGCAGCGACAGCTCCCGCTCCAGCGAGTCCGCCCGCTCCCGAAGGCTCTCCATCAGCCGCCGCCTGGCCCCTATGTAGAGGCCGAACAGCACGGGCGGTGCGGTGAGCCCGAGCGACATGAAGAGGGACATCAGCGGTACGTACCAGTCGTCGCGCCCGAAGTCGGTCTGCTGGGAGACGCTCTGCTGCAGCCGTACGTACGTGACGATGAACGTCCCCATGAAGGACATCCCCATCAGCACCGCGGTGATTCTTCGCGGTACGTCGGAGGCGGCCAGCGTGTAGAGGCCGACCAGGCCCATCAGGAAGCCCATCTCGGCGGGCGTCGTCGCGATCGACACCAGCACCACGGCGATCGGCCAGCGCCGCCGCACCACCAGCACGGACCCCGCGAGCAGCCCGAACACGACACCGACCGGCACCGGCAGCCCCGTGTTCCCGGCGAACTCCACCCCTTCCAGCGCGCATTCCAGCGCCGACAGGAGCGCGAGCCCCACGTCCAGGGCGACAGCGCGCCGCCGTTCCCACCACCAATAGCCGCGGGTGGTCCCACCCGCGGCTTCCCGGTATGCCCCCGTTGCGGTCATGCGGTCCAGCCTACGGGCGGACGCACCTCATTTTCGGACGACCTGGACAGCACGTGCGTCTGCCGAACAGAGACAGAACAACCACTTATCGCTTGAAATGGTGAATCGATCAGGCTTTCGCACCGGACGTCCGCATTCCGGACAGCGCTTGTCGCATGACGAAAATCACGAGCAAGTACGCCGACTTCGAAGGCCTGCGCGAGCAGGCGATCGCCTGCGCCGGGAGGGCCTCAGCCGCCGCCAGATCCGCGACCGGCTGTTCGTGGACAACAACGACATCCTGAACCGCCTCCTGGAGGGCGAGCCCGCCCCGGAGTGGACGAAGCGCCCGAACACCAAGGACGACCTGCGCAAGAAGGCACGCGAACTGCGACTACAGGGGATGACCTACGACCAGATCCAGGTGGAGCTGGGGTGCTCGAAGAGCTCGATCTCGCTGTGGGTGCGAGATCTGCCGAAACCCGTCCGGAGCCGCACCGCCGTCGAGCAGGCGCGCCTCGCCGGACGGATGCGATGGGACCATGAACTGGCGGTACGGGACACTGAGCGGCAACGGATCAAACATGCCGCCAAACAGGAGATCGGCGCAGTGACGGGGCGCGAGCTCTTCCTGATCGGCGTTGGTCTCTACTGGTCAGAAGGGACCAAGGACAAGTCGTACGACCGACGCGAAACGGTGGCATTTGTAAACAGCGACCCTGGAATGATCACGACATACCTCGCATGGCTCGACCTGCTCGGAGTCAATCGCGAGCAGGTGCGTTACGGCGTCATGATCCACGAGACTGCCGACGTAGCAGCCGCCGAGCAATACTGGGCCGATCTCACTGGCGCCGACCTCGCCGCGTTCTACAAAACCACGATCAAGAAGCACAACCCGAAGACGGCCCGCAAGAACACGGGGGACAACTACCGGGGCTGCCTCGTGGTCAAAGTCTTGCAGGGCGCCGACCTTTACCGTCGCATCGAGGGATGGTGGTGCGGCATAGTAGATGCCGCACCGTCAGCCGGTTAGCAACTTGTCCGGTTTGATGGTTATCGCCATCCCCTGTGGTGTAATAGGCAACACGGGTCACTTTGGATGATTTGTTCCAGGTTCGAGTCCTGGCAGGGGAGCTTTCTGAGTGCGGGCCCCGACCTCACCGGTCGGGGCCCGCACTCACGTCCGCCCCGTACCCCCCCGGTATCCTTCGGGTGTCCACCACCCGAAGCCGAAGGGCATTTCCGTGAGCGCCAACCGCCCGGCAGCCGTCGTCGTCCTCGCAGCGGGTGAGGGCACCCGCATGAAGTCGAAGACCCCCAAGGTTCTGCACGAGATCTCCGGGCGCTCGCTCGTCGGACATGTCGTCGCCTCCTCCCGCGAACTGGACCCGGAACACCTCGTCGTGGTCGTCGGCCACGAGAGCGAGCGGGTCAGCGCGCATCTCACCGCCGTCGACGACCGGCTGCGGACCGCCTACCAGGCCCAGCAGAGGGGCACCGGAAACGCGGTGCGCGTCGGTCTCGACGAGCTCGGCGGGACCGTCGAGGGAACCGTGATCGTCGTCTGCGGCGACACCCCGCTGCTCTCCGGCGAGACGCTCACCGCGCTCGCCGCCACCCACACGGCCGACTCCAACGCCGTCACCGTGCTGACCGCCGAGGTCCCGGACTCCACCGGGTACGGCCGGATCGTCCGCGACCCGGCCAGCGGTGCGGTCACCGAGATCGTCGAGCACAAGGACGCCACCGCCGCCCAGCGTGCGATCCGGGAGATCAACTCCGGGGTGTTCGCCTTCGACGGCCGGCTGCTCACGGACGCCCTCGGCAAGGTCCGTACCGACAACAGCCAGGGCGAGGAGTACCTCACCGATGTGCTCTCCATCCTGCGTGAGGCCGGACACCGGGTCGGCGCCTGTGTCGCCGACGACCACCGTGAGATCCTCGGCATCAACAACCGGGTCCAGTTGGCCGAGGCCCGGCGGCTGCTGAACCAGCGGCTGCTGGAGCGGGCCATGCTCGCCGGTGTGACCGTCGTGGACCCGGCGTCCACGCTGATCGACGCCACCGTCACCTACGAGCGGGACGCGATCGTGCACCCGGGCACCCAGCTGCTCGGCAGCACGCATCTCGCCCAGGACGCCGAGGTCGGCCCCAACACCCGGCTCACGGACACCGTTGTGCACGCGGGCGCACGCGTGGACAACACGGTCGCGGACCGGGCCGAGGTCGGCGAGGGCGCGACGGTCGGCCCGTACGCCTATCTGCGGCCCGGCACCAAGCTCGGCCCGAAGGCCAAGGCCGGCACCTACGTGGAGATGAAGAACGCCACGATCGGCGAAGGCACCAAGGTCCCGCACCTGAGCTATGTCGGCGACGCGACGATCGGCGATCACACCAACATCGGTGCCGCCAGCGTCTTCGTGAACTACGACGGCGTGGCCAAGCACCACACGACGATCGGCTCACACTGCCGTACCGGGTCGGACAATATGTTTGTGGCTCCCGTCACGGTCGGGGACGGCGTCTACACCGCGGCCGGCTCGGTGATCACCAAGGACGTACCGTCCGGTTCGCTGGCTGTCGCCCGCGGCCAGCAAAGGAATATCGAGGGTTGGGTTGCCCGCAAGCGTCCGGGAAGTGCCGCCGCGCAGGCAGCTGAGGCCGCCGCCCCGGAGCACGACGGCGAAAGCTGACCGGAAACAGGTGCGCCGCGCACGGCGTACCGTGATAGATGCTCACCCCATTTCGGCTGGCTCGTTGCACATCGGGACACATGCGTGCAGCGCCAGAAACACGTCTGAGGAGACTGTGCTGTGACCGGGATCAAGACGACCGGCGAGAAGAAACTCATGCTCTTCTCCGGCCGCGCCCACCCCGAGCTGGCCGAGGAGGTTGCGCACCAACTGGGTGTCGGCCTCGTGCCGACGAAGGCCTTCGATTTCGCCAACGGTGAGATCTACGTCCGCTTCCAGGAGTCCGCCCGCGGCGCCGACTGCTTCCTGATCCAGAGCCACACCGCTCCGATCAACAAGTGGATCATGGAGCAGCTCATCATGCTGGACGCGCTGAAGCGCGCCTCGGCCCGCTCCATCACGGTGATCGTGCCGTTCTACGGATACGCCCGCCAGGACAAGAAGCACCGCGGCCGCGAGCCGATCTCGGCCCGTCTGGTCGCCGACCTGATGAAGACGGCGGGTGCCGACCGCATCCTCACCGTCGACCTGCACACCGACCAGATCCAGGGCTTCTTCGACGGCCCGGTCGACCACCTCTTCGCGCTGCCGATCCTGGCCGACTACGTCGGCGCCAAGGTCGACCGCTCGAAGCTGACGATCGTCTCCCCGGACGCCGGCCGGGTGCGCGTCGCCGACCGCTGGTGCGACCGCCTGGACGCCCCGCTGGCGATCGTCCACAAGCGCCGTGACAAGGACGTCGCCAACCAGGTGACCGTCCACGAGGTCGTCGGCAACGTCAAGGGCCGGGTCTGTGTCCTGGTCGACGACATGATCGACACCGGCGGCACCATCTGCGCCGCCGCCGACGCCCTGTTCGCGCACGGCGCCGAGGACGTCATAGTGACGGCCACGCACGGTGTGCTCTCCGGTCCGGCCGCGGACCGTCTGAAGAACTCCAAGGTCAGCGAGTTCGTCTTCACGGACACCCTGCCGACCCCGGGTGAGCTGGAGCTCGACAAGATCACGGTGCTCTCGATCGCCCCGACGATCGCCCGCGCGGTGCGCGAGGTCTTCGAGGACGGCTCGGTCACCAGCCTCTTCGAAGAGCAGTAGGCAGCACAGCACAGAAGATCCACTTTGGGGTGCGGCCTCCCCGCCGGGTAGACTCAGCGAGTTGCTCGGCGAGGGAGGCCGTACTCATGTGTACGGCGGTCCGTTATCGACGCGCTCTTCGTAGCAGGCCTGTCGTGGGCCGGGTGACCGTCCAAGTTTCGTCACCATACGAGGAGTGCAGTCATGGCTGAGGTCAAGCTCGCCGCCCAGGTCCGTACCGAGTTCGGCAAGGGCGCTGCCCGTCGCACCCGCCGCGCCAACCTGGTTCCCGCGGTCGTCTACGGCCACGGTGCCGAGCCGGTTCACATCAACCTGCCGGGCCACGACCTGATGATGGCGCTCAAGACCGCCAACGTCCTGATCGGTCTGGAGATCGACGGCAAGGACGCCCTGGTCATCCCCAAGGCCGTGCAGCGCAACGCGCTCAAGGGCAACATCGAGCACGTCGACCTGCTGACCGTCAAGCGCGGCGAGAAGGTCAACGTCGAGATCGCCGTGCACGTCGAGGGCGAGCTGGCCCCGGGCGGCAACCTCCTGGAGTACGTGCAGAACACCCTGCTCGTCGAGGCCGAGGCCACCCACATCCCCGAGTCCGTCACGGTCTCCATCGCGGGCCTGGACGCCGGCGACTCGATCCTCGCCAAGGACGTCCCGCTGCCCAAGGGCTCCGTGCTGGCCGGTGACGAGGACGCCGTCGTGCTCCAGGTCGTCTCCGCGCAGGCCGAGGAGCCGGCCGCCGAGGGCGCCGAGGCCGCGGGCGCCGAGGCCTGAGCCTCGCCTTCCCTGCTTCACTGACGGGGCGGCGGTTCCTTCTTCGAGGGCCCGCCGCCCCGTTTCCCTGTAACCGGGCCATCCGGAACCATCCGTACGCGAGGAGACCGAGCGCAGATGTCCGACGCCACCGAACCCTGGCTCATCGTGGGCCTCGGCAACCCCGGTCCCGAGTACGCGGCGAACCGGCACAATGTCGGTTTCATGGTCGCCGACCTGCTCGCCGAGCGGATCGGCGGGAAGTTCAAGCGTGCGCAGAAGGCCCAGGCTCAGGTCGTCGAGGGCCGCATGGGCCCGCCGGGACCTGAGAACCGCCGGGTGATCCTGGCCAAGCCGATGTCGTACATGAACCTCTCCGGCGGCCCCGTCACCGCGCTGCGCGACTTCTACAAGGTGCCGACCGACCACATCGTGGCGATCCACGACGAGCTGGACATCGATTACGGGACACTCCGGCTGAAGCTGGGCGGCGGCGACAACGGGCACAACGGGCTCAAGTCGATGACCAAGTCGATGGGGGCCGACTACCACCGGGTCCGGTTCGGGATCGGCCGGCCGCCGGGCCGGATGCAGGTCGCGGACTTCGTGCTGAAGGACTTCTCGTCCACCGAGCGCAAGGAGCTCGCCTACCTCGTGGACCGGGCCGCCGACTCGGTGGAGTGCCTGCTCGCGGAGGGTCTGGAGCGCGCGCAGAGCGCGTACAACTCCTGACACCCGCAGCAACGGTCGCGGCGCGTACAACTCTGACATTCCCGCCGGTACCTCAGCGATTTTCGGCCATAAGTTGACCGCGAGCGTTACTCTGCCCAAGGATCGCTCCCCATGAAGCGGAGCTCCTCCCACCGCGCCCTGGCCTACGCCCGCAGCGCCGCCATGGGCTGTGTCGTCCTGCTGCTGCTCGTCGCGGGCGTGGTGTCCTCCTGGGGTTCGGCGCACCACATCGTTCTGGCCAAGGGCCGCGAGCACGGCACGATGACCGTCACGGGCTGCGGCGCCGATGTCTGCACCGGACCGTTCGCGCCGTCCGGTCAGGCCGCCGCGCGCCCCCGGGTGACGATCGAGAGCTCCGTCGCGGCGCGGAGGGGCGATCGCTTCCCCGTCGTCGTGAAGCCCGGCACGGACGATGTCGTGCGCACCGGAACACCCGGCTTCCTGCATGCCTGGGTACCGCTGGGCGGTGCGCTGTTGCTGGCCGCCCTGGTCATCGGCGGCGGTCTGCGGCTGCCCCGGACCGCCTGGGGCACCGGGATCGCGGGCGCGACCCTGCTGGTGGCGACGTTCTTCGCCCTCTGAGCAGGGCCGCACCCGCGACCGGGGGGCTCAGCCGGTGTTGCGCAGGCCCGCGGCGACACCGTTCACGGTGAGCAGCAGGGCCCTGGCGAGCAGCGGGTCCGCTTCCTCGCCGCGTGCCGCCGCCTCGCGCTGGCGGGCCAGCAGCGAGACCTGGAGGTAGGAGATCGGGTCCAGGTAGGCGTCCCGGATGGCGAAGGTCTGCTGGAGCACCGGGCTGGTGCCGAGCAGTTCGGAGCCGCCGGTGACCCTCAGGACCTCCTGGACCGTGAGCGCGTGCTCGGCCTCGATGTCGGCGAAGACATGCTTCAGCTCGTCCGGGACGAGTGTGTCGACATAGTGGCGGGCGATCCGCAGGTCGGTCTTGGCGAGCGTCATCTCCACGTTCGAGATGAAGTTCCGGAAGAAGTGCCACTGCTCGTGCATCTCGTCCAGAACGGTGTCCGGACCGGCCTCGCGCAGCGCCTTGAGCCCGGAGCCGACGCCGTACCAGCCGGGCACGATCTGCCGTGACTGGGTCCAGCCGAAGACCCACGGGATGGCCCGCAGCCCGTCCAGACCGGCGCCGGAGTCCGGACGCCGCGACGGGCGCGACCCGAGGTGCAGCTCGGCGAGCTGGTCGACCGGGGTGGAGGCGAAGAAGTACGCGGGCAGGTCCGGGTCCTCGACCAGCCTGCGGTACGCGGCGTGCGCGGCGTCGGAGACGGTGTCCATCGCCGCGTCCCAGCGCGCCAGGGCCTCGTCGGACTGGCGGGGCGCGGTGTGCAGCGCGGAGGCCTGGAGGGTGGCCGCGACGGTCAGCTCCAGGTTCTCCCTGGCGAGCGCCGGGATGAGGTACTTGTCGGAGATGACCTCGCCCTGCTCGGTCACCTTGATCTCGCCTTCGAGGGTGCCCCACGGCTGCGCGAGGATCGCGTCGTGCGAGGGGCCGCCGCCGCGGCCGACGGTGCCGCCGCGGCCGTGGAAGAGCCGCAGCCGTACGCCGTAGCGGTGCGCGACGTCACGCAGCCGGCGCTGCGCCCGGTGGATCTCCCACTGGGAGGTGGTGATGCCGCCGAACTTGGAGGAGTCGGAGTACCCGAGCATGACCTCCTGCACATCGCCGCGCAGCGAGACGAGGCGGCGGTACGACGGGTCGGCGAGCATCTCGTCGAGGATGACGTCTGCGGCGCGCAGCTCGTCGGTGGTCTCCAGGAGCGGCACGATGCCGATCTTGGCCCAGCCGCCGTGCAGGTCGAGCAGTCCGGCCTCGCGGGCCAGGACGGCGGCCGCGAAGACGTCGTCGGCGCCCTGGCACATCGAGATGATGTACGACTCGATGACCTCGGGGCCGAACCGCTCGAAGGCTTCCTTGATGGTGTGGAAGACGCCGAGGGTCTTCTCGCCCGCGGCGTCCAGCGGGGCCGGGGTCGGGGCGAGCGGGCGGCGCGAGCGCAGCTCCTTGGCGAGCAGCTTCTGCCGGTAGTCGCGCGGCATGTCGGCGTAGCGCCAGGACTCCTCGCCGAGCCGGTCGAAGAGCTGGCCGAGGGCGTGGTGGTGGGCGTCCGCGTGCTCGCGTACGTCCATGGTGGCCAGCTGGAGGCCGAACGCGGCGAGCGTGCGGATGGTGCGGTCCATCCGCCCGTCGGCGAACAGGCCGCCGCGGTGCTCGCGCAGCGAGGTCTGGATGAGTTCCAGGTCGGCGATGAGCTCGGCGGTGCCGAGGTAGTCGCAGCCGGGGCGGTGCGGGGTGCCGCCGGCGAGGCGCTCGCGGGTGTTGACGAGCTTCTGCCGGATGCAGGTGGCCTTGAGGCGGTACGGCTCCTCTGCGTTCAGCCGCTTGTAGCGCGGGCTGATCTCGGGGAGGCGCTCCAGGTCGGCCTGGAGCGAGGTCAGCAGCTCGTCGGTGGCGCCGGTGTAGCGGATGGAGTTGGAGAGCTGCCCGCGCAGGTGGTCGATGAGCTCCAGCGCGTCGGTGATGCCGTGCTCGTGCTGGAGGATCAGCACCTCCCGGGTGACGGCGGGTGTCACGTTGGGGTTGCCGTCGCGGTCGCCGCCGATCCACGTACCGAAGGTGAGGGGGCGGGTGCCCGCGGGCAGCTCGACGCCGACCCGCTCCAGCTCGGCCGCCAGGTCTTCGAGTACGTCTCCGACGGCGCCCGTGTGCAGCTCGTCGAGGTAGTAGATGGCGTTGCGGGCCTCGTCGGCCGGCTCGGGCCGGACCACGCGCAGCTCGTCGGTCTGCCAGATGAGGTCGATGTTCTCGGCGAGCCGCAGATCCTGGCGGCGCCGGTCGGCGTCGATGACGGGCGTCTCCAGCAGCTCCGCGATGCGGCGGAGCTTGTTCAGCACGGAGCGCCGTGCGGCCTCGGTCGGGTGTGCGGTGAAGACGGGCCGTACGTTGAGGTTCTTGACGGTCTCGCGCAGGTGGACCGGGTCCGCGTCCTTCAGCCGGTCGGCGGTACGGGCGAGGAGACCGCCCTCGGCGGCGCGCCGGTCGCGCATCTCGTGGGCGCGGTGGACCTGCTCGGTGACGTTGGCGAGGTGGAAGTAGGTGGAGAAGGCGCGCACGAGCTGCGCGGCGGTCTCCAGGTCCGTGTCGCCGAGGAGTTCGGCCGCGGCCTCACCGTCGGTGCGGGTCAGGGCGCGGACCCGCTCGACGAGGTCGAGGAGCTCCTGACCCTCCTGGCGTACGAGGGTCTCGCCCAGCAGATCACCGAGGCGGCGGATGTCGGCCCGCAGCTCGGGGCTGGCGGCGGGGGTCTGGTCGGCACTGCTCACAGTGTGCGGCTCCTTGCAGTGGTTGAGCACGGGAACTCCGGGGCCTGGTACTGACGGCACCCCGGGAAGCAGAGTGCGGACCGCGCTGTCCGACCCCACCAGGATAGGTGTCCACGCCGTCGGCACCGCTCGCGCCCCGATCGGGTTTCCCTTCACGGGCGGCCCGTCGCGCTCTCGTGCAGCGGGCCTCCGCGCTGCGATACTTACGTAGCCGTAGGTTACGGATGCGTAACCAGAGCTATCCGTCGTATTCCTCATCCCCAGGGGACTCCCCATGAACACCAGCCCCGCTGTGATCGACGACACCCAGCCATCGGCGGCCGACGGTCAGGGCCTTCCCTCCGCCACGCTCGGCGGGGACAACAAACGGTCGGTCGAACAGATCGCCCTTCTGCTGTTCATCGTGGTGCCGTTCGTGGCACTGGTCGCCGCGGTGCCGCTGGCCTGGGGCCGGGGCGTGAGCGGGCTCGATCTGGGTCTGCTCGTGGCGATGTACTTCATCGGCTGCCACGGCATCACGATCGGCTTCCACCGCTACTTCACCCATGGCTCCTTCAAGGCGAAGCGTCCGCTCCGCATCGCTCTGGCCGTCGCGGGTTCGCTGGCCGTGGAGGGCCCGCTGGTGCGCTGGGTGGCCGACCACCGCAAGCACCACCGCTTCTCCGACGCGGAGGGCGATCCGCACTCGCCGTGGCGTTTCGGCGAGACCCTCCCCGCCCTGATGAAGGGCCTGTGGTGGGCGCACATCGGCTGGATGTTCGACCAGGAGCAGACTCCGCAGCAGAAGTACGCCCCCGATCTGATCAAGGATCCGGCGATCCGCGGGGTCTCCCGCCACTTCCTCACCTGCACGATCGTGTCGCTGGCGTTCCCGCCGCTGGTCGGCGGTCTGGTGACGATGTCGTGGTGGGGCGCGGCGACCGCCTTCTTCTGGGGCTCTCTCGTACGGGTGGCCCTGCTGCACCACGTCACCTGGTCGATCAATTCCATCTGCCACGCGGTCGGCAAGCGTCCTTTCAAGTCCCGTGACCGGTCCGGCAACGTGTGGTGGCTCGCGGTCCTGTCCTGCGGCGAGTCCTGGCACAACCTGCACCACGCGGACCCGACGAGCGCGCGCCACGGCGTGATGAAGGGCCAGATCGATTCGAGCGCCCGGCTGATCCGCTGGTTCGAGAAACTGGGCTGGGCGTACGACGTGCGCTGGCCGGACTCCGCCCGGATCGACTCCCGCCGTATCGACTCCCGGCGCGACCCCGCGCGCGCCGACGCGGCATGATTGACGACGTGGCGACCGACTCCAGCACCAGCAGCGAGAACAACCGTCCCCCCTCCGTCCGGCGCACCCGCCGGGTGAGGATGACCGGCAAGGAACGCCGCGAGCAGCTGCTGGACATCGGCCGCACCCTCTTCGCCGACAAGGGCTTCGAGGGCACCTCGGTCGAGGAGATCGCGGCCCGGGCCGGCGTCTCCAAGCCGGTCGTCTACGAGCACTTCGGCGGCAAGGAGGGCCTGTACGCCGTCGTGGTCGACCGCGAGATGCGCCAGCTCCTCGACATGGTCACCGGCGCCCTGACCGCGGGCCACCCCCGCGAACTCCTGGAACAGGCGGCGTTCGCCCTGCTCGACTACATCGAGACGTACACGGACGGCTTCCGCATCCTGGTCCGCGACTCCCCCGTCGCCCAGTCGACGGGCACCTTCGCCTCCCTCATCAGCGACATCGCCACCCAGGTGGAGGACATCCTGGGCCTGGAGTTCAAGGCCCGCGGCTTCGACCCGAAGCTGGCCCCGCTGTACGCCCAGGCGCTGGTCGGCATGGTCGCCCTGACCGGCCAGTGGTGGGTCAACGCCCGCAAGCCGGAGAAGGCGGAGGTCGCGGCCCATCTGGTGAACCTGGCCTGGCACGGCCTGGAGAACCTGGAGTCGAAGCCGCGACTGGTAGGGCACCGCAAGAGCTGAACCGGCCGCGGTCACTCGTTGTGATGACGGGACGGGGAACCGGCCTTTACCGTGGTCCATAGGGCCAAGAATCCCGTCCATGGGAGGAACCATGACCGCCGAGCCGATCACCGCGCACAGCTCCCGCTGGCCGGTGCCGCCCCAGGACGGATACACGGTGGACGACCTGTTCACCTTGCCCGATCTCCCGCCGCACACTGAACTGCTCGACGGGAGCCTGGTTTTTGTGAGTCCGCAACGAGATTTTCACGGCACCGTGATCGATCTGTTGGTGTCCGGGCTACGGCACACAGCGCCCCGGGATGTGAAAATCCGCCGCGAAATGACCGTGGTCCTCGACCGCCGCAACGGCCCCGAGCCCGACATCTCCGTTGTCCGCGCCGAAGCCGTCACCGGACGGGAATTGACCCGCTTCCAGGCCGCCGACGTCCTCCTCGCCGTCGAGGTCGTCTCCCCCGACTCCGAGGCCCGCGACCGCGACGCCAAGCCGCAGAAGTACGCGGCGGCCGGCATCCCGAACTTCTGGCTGGTCGAGATGGCCGGCACCGACCAGCACCCCGTGGTGCGGGTCTATGAACTGGATCCGCTGTCCAAGGCGTACGCGCTGACCGGGATCCACCACGACCGGCTGAAGACGGGTGTTCCGTTCCCGATCGACATCGACATCACGCTGGACGCGCTCGACCGCCTCTGACGCCGGTCACTTCACCGGCTCCAGGAACTCCAGCCGGTTCCCCACCGGGTCGTGGCTGAAGAAGCGCCGGTGCCCCGGCAGTTCGCCGTCCCAGCGCACCTCGGCGCCGCGCTCCTCCAGTCGCGCCGCGAACGCCTCGATGTCCGTGACACGCAGGCCCGGGTGGGCCTTCCTCGCCGGGCGGAAGCCGGGCTCGATGCCCAGGTGGAGCTGGACCGGACCGGCCTGGAACCAGCAGCCGCCGCGGGAGGCGAGTGCCGGGGGCTTGGGCAGCTCCGTCATGCCGAGGGTGTCGATGTAGTAGGTGCGCAGGGCGGGCTCCGAGCCTTCGGGGGCGGCCAGTTGGACGTGGTCGAGGGCGGCGATCATCACGTCTCCTTGCGGGCGACGGCGAAGATGCGGCGGAACGGGAACACCGTGCCGTGCGGGCCCTTGGGGTAGGCGGTGCGGAGCTGGTCGCGGTATTCGGTGAGGAACGCTTCGCGGGCCTCGGGGTCGTCGGCGAGGGCCGTCAGGACGGGGCGCAGGCCGGTGCCCTTCACCCAGTCGAGCACCGGGTCCTCGCCAGGCAGCAGATGCAGATACGTGGTCTCCCAGACGTCGGCCGTGATGCCGGGGGCCGTCAGCGCGTCGAGGTAGGCGGCAGGGCTGAGCACCGCGTCGGCGTGGCGCAGCTCGCCGGCCAGACGGTCGCGCCAGCGCGGGGCCCCGGCGAGTTCCCGCATCAGGACATGGCTGGGCTGGTCGAAGTTGCCGGGGACCTGGAAGGCGAACGTGCCGCCGGGGGTGATCGCGTCCAGCCAGTCCGGGAAGCGGGCGGTGTGGTCCGGGACCCACTGGAGCAGGGCGTTGGAGACGATCAGGTCGTACGGCTCCGCGGGGGTCCAGGTCGCCGCGTCGGCCTCGACGAAGTCCAGGAGGGGGCCGGCGTGCGCCCGGGCCCGCTCCAGCATCTGCGGGGAGTTGTCGTAGCCGGTGATCCGGGCCTTCGGCCAGCGGTCGGCGAGGAGGGCGGTGACGTTTCCCGCTCCGCAGCCGAGGTCGGCGACACGGGGCGCGGGGGCGGCCGGAGGCTCGGCGATGCGGGCCAGGAGGTCGTGGAATGGGCGGGTGCGATGGTCCGCGTGGCGCAGGTACTGCTGCGGATCCCAGGTGGGTGCGGTCATGGAGCAAGGATCACGCGATAAGTATCTTGATGTCAAGACACTCGAATTCAAGAGACTTCATGTCGACAGACCCTCTACACTGATCCACATGGAGGACGAGGTCGACCGACTGGTCGCTGCATGGCGCCGCGAGCGCCCCGACCTCGACGTGGAACCACTCGAGGTACTCAGCCGCGTCTCCCGCCTGGCCCGCCATCTGGACCGGGCCCGCCGGATCGCCTTCTCCGAGCACAATCTGGAACCGTGGGAGTTCGACGTACTCACATCGCTGCGCCGCGCGGGTGATCCTTATCAGCTGTCCCCCGGCCAGCTCCTCACCCAGACCCTGGTCACCTCGGGCACGATGACCAACCGCATCGACCGGCTGACCAAGAAGAACCTCGTCGAGCGGCTCCCCGACCCCAGCGACCGCCGCGGCGTGCTGGTCCGGCTCACCGCCGAGGGGCGCGACAAGGCCGACCAGTCGCTGGCCGGCCTGCTCGCCCAGGAGCGCGCCATCCTGGGCGAGCTCTCCACCCGGCAGCGCGGTGAACTGGCTGGACTGCTACGCCAGTTGACCGCTCCGTTCGACAACATCCCCGGCTAGGGCCGGTTCCGGATCGGCCGGTCCGACACCCGCCCGCCGGGCCAGCGCGACCGCGGCCAGCGTGGAGTGCACGCCGAGCTTCCCCAGCACGTTCTGCATGTGCGTACGCACCGTGTGCGGGGAGAGGTAGAGCCGCTCCGCCACTGCCTTGCGGCCCAGGCCCGCCACCATGCAGCGCAGCACCTCGCGCTCGCGCGGGGTCAGTGACTCGACCAGCTCCTCGCTCTCGGTGCGGTGCTTGCGCGCCGCCGTCAGCTCCCGCAGCACGCCCGTGAGCAGCGCCGGGGGCAGATGTGTCTCGTCGCGCAGCACCCCCCGGATGACCGTAAGCAGCCGTTGCAGCGAGCAGTCCTTGGCGACCCAGCCCGAGGCCCCGGCCTGCAGCGCAAGCGCGGCCCGGAGCGGGTCGTCCCTCTCGGCGAGCACCACCGCATGCACGGAAGGCCGGCGCGAACGGACCCCGGCGACCAGCGAGATGCCGTCCACCGGGCCGTTCTCCCCGCTGCGGGGGACCGGAACGGGTACCCGGTGCTCCCTCGCCGCGGCCAGGGTGCCCAGTTCGGCATCGATCAGCATCACGTCATAGCCTCGCCCCTCGGCGGCCGCCCGCTCCAGACATCGCAGCGCGGCGGGGCCACTGCCCGCCGCCGCCACATCGACGTCCGGCTCGGCCGCGAGCGCCGCTGCGAGCGACTCGGCGAAAATGCGGTGGTCGTCCACCACGAGAACCCGGATACGAACCACAGGCACCCCCAAACTGCCTCTGTTGCTGGACCACCCCCGGCCCGCCGAAGGGACGGAACGGCGCGGGTACGGCCGCCCGGATCGGGGAAATGGACCGCAGTCCCACGGCCGCCGCCGTGTTTCGACTGCAACCCGCCCCGGGCGCCGTACCCGACTGTCTCGTACCCCTGAATCAGCACCGGCCCCCACCGGTGCTGTGCATCAGGGTACGGCCGGGACGCCGGGGCGGAAGGCAATTCGCAGAACTGACAGGCTCTGCTCCGTAGGCTGTGTTACATGTTCCGTCTTGAGACAGAAGTGGACAAAGGGCGGCGCACCCTGCTCAGCCGGCGACTGCGCGACGACAACACAGCCGGCTCCCCTGAGCTCCGCGTGCTGCGCACCGACCCCGCCGGGCAGGAACTCCCCCTGGAAGTGTGGGTACTTGACGAGCTGGGCGCCGTCGCCGGTGGTCTGACCGGCCGCACCTGGGCGTACTGGCTTCATGTGGACCAGCTCTGGGTCGACGCCCGCCACCGCGGCTGCGGCCTCGGCTCACGGCTGCTCGCCGAGGCGGAACGGGTGGCCGGGGCCGACCGGGCCTGCACCCGCTCCCGACTGGAGACCTGGGGTTTCCAGGCTCCGGACTTCTACCGGAAGCGGGGCTACGAGGTGAGCGGGCGGGTCGAGAACTACCCGCCCGGAATCACCGAATTCATCCTGACCAAGAACCTCAGCTGAGGCGTCGGGCACCCGCCGAAGGAACGGCGGGGAAGATCCGCGGCGCCGCGTACCCCGCCGAAGCGAACGCCTCCAGCACGGACTTGGCGACCATGTCCGCCTGCGCCTCGTCCACCAGCACGATCGCCGAGCCGCCGAAGCCGCCGCCGGTCATCCGCGCACCGAGCGCCCCGGCCTCGCCCGACGCCGACACCACCAGGTCCAACTCCGGGCAGGAGACCCGCAGATCGTCGCGGAGCGAGACGTGCCCCGCGTCGAGGACCGGGCCCGCGCCCCGCACATCGCCTGCGTCGAGCAGCGCGATGACCTGCTCCACCCTCTCGTTGTCGCTGACCACATGGCGTACGTAACGCACCACGGACTCGTCGGCCCCGGCCTCGGCCAGGGTGTCCAGGGCCGCGCCGAGACCCTCGTACGGCAGCTCGCGCAGCGTTCGCAGGCCGAGCACGGCGGCCCCCGCCTCGCAGCCTGCCCGCCGCTCGGCGTACGCGCCGTCGCCGAGCGCGTGCTTGACCTGGGTGTCGACGACCAGCAGCCGCAGCCCGTGGGCGGCCAGGTCGAAGGGGACCTGGCGCTGGGAGAGGTCGCGGGTGTCGAGGTACAGCGCGTGGCCCTCGGTGCAGCAGGCGGATGCCATCTGGTCCATGACCCCGCACGGCACGCCGACGAACGCGTTCTCGGCGCGCTGGCCGATGACCGCCAGCTCCGAGGCTGAGAGCCCCAGTTCGAAGAGGTCGTTCAGAGCCAGCGCGGTGACGACCTCGAGGGCCGCGGAGGAGGAGAGCCCGGCGCCGGTGGGAACGGTGGAGGTCAGCTGGATGTCCGCCCCGGTGACCGGGTGACCGGCCTCGCGCAGCGCCCAGACGACTCCGGCCGGGTACGCCGCCCAGCCGTGCCCCTGGTGCGGGGCCAGCTCGTCGACCCGGAGCCGGACGACACCGCCCGGTACGTCGGTCGAGTGGAGCCGCAGCTCGCCGTCGGTGCGGCGGGCGACGGCGGCCCGCGCGGCGTGCGGCAGCGCGAGCGGCATCACGAAACCGTCGTTGAAATCGGTGTATTCGCCGATCAGATTCACTCGGCCGGGTGCCGCCCAGACCCCTTCGGGGGCACTCCCGTACAGCTCGGTGAAGGCGGCGGCCGGCTCACTGTTCCCGGTCATGGGGCGGTGGGCTCCTCTCGGCGGGCGAACGTCCAGGCGTCGGAGACGATTCCGGTCAGGTCCGCGCGCGACGGCGTCCAGCCGAGCCGCTCCCTGGCGGTGGTGGCGGAGGCGACCAGCACGGCGGGGTCACCGGCGCGGCGCGGGGCCGCGGTCTCGGGGACCGGGTGGCCGGTGACCTCACGGACGGTCTCGATGACATCGCGCACCGAGAAGCCGTTGCCGTTGCCGAGGTTGCAGATCAGGTGCTCGCCCTCGGTGGCCGCGTCCAGGGCCAGCAGGTGGGCCTCGGCGAGATCGGCGACATGGATGTAGTCGCGGACGCAGGTGCCGTCGGGGGTCGGGTAGTCGTCGCCGTACACGGAGATCGACTCGCGCTGTCCGAGGGCGACCTGGAGGACCAGTGGGATGAGGTGCGACTCGGGGCTGTGCCGCTCCCCGCAACTGCCGTACGCCCCCGCCACGTTGAAGTAACGCAGCGAGACGGCGGCCAGTCCGTGCGCGGCCGCCTCGCCGGTGATCATGTGGTCGACGGCGAGCTTGGTGGCGCCGTAGGGGTTGGTGGGCGCGGTCGCGTCGGACTCCGTGATGGGGGTGGTGACCGGTTCGCCATAGGTCGCGGCGGTGGAGGAGAAGACCAGGGTCCGCACCCCGGCGTCCCGCATCGCGGCGAGCAGCGCGACGGAGCCCCCGACGTTGTTCACCCAGTACTTCTCCGGGTCCACGACGGACTCGCCGACCTGCGAGTACGCGGCGAAGTGCAGCACCCCGTCGTAGGAGGGGTCCAGCCACTTCGCCGCGTCCTGGATGCGGCCCTCGATGAACTCGGCCCCGGCCGGGACGCCCTCCCGGAACCCGGTCGAGAGGTCGTCGAGGACGGTGACCGCGTGACCGGCCTCCAGCAGATGCTGGGCGACCACGCTGCCGACATAACCCGCGCCACCCGTGACCAGGTACTTCTTCTGGGGCTTGCTCACTCGCTCGCTACCTCTCGCAGTCGCTGGGCCGCGGCCTCCGGCGGCACATCGTTGATGAACACATTCATGCCGGATTCGGAACCCGCGAGGAACTTCAGCTTGCCGGAGGTACGGCGGATGGTGAAAAGCTCCAGATGGAGCCCGAAGTCCTGCCGTCCCGGGACACCGAACGGCGCCTGGTGCCAGGCCGAGATGTACGGGGTCGGCGGCTCGCCGGGTCCGAAGATCCGGTCGAATCGTCTCAAGAGTTCCAGATAGATCTGTGGGAACTCTGTGCGCGTGGCCTCGTCGAGTTCCCTCAGATCGGGGACGCGGTGGCGGGGGTGGAGGTGGACCTCGTACGGCCAGTGTGCCGCGTACGGCACGAAGGCGACCCAGTGCTCGCCACTGATGACGATCCGCGAGCCGTCCTTCTCCTCGCGGGCCACGACGTCGTCGAAGAGGTTGCGGCCGGTCTCGGCGCGGTGGGTCTCCATCGAACGGAGCATCAGCTCGGTGCGCGGGGTGACGAAGGGGTAGCCGTAGATCTGCCCGTGCGGATGGCCGAGCGTGACGCCGATCTCGGCGCCCCGGTTCTCGAAGCAGAACACCTGCTTGACCTGCGGCAGCTCGGCGAGTTCGGCGGTGCGGTCGGTCCATGCCGCGAGGACCAGGGCGGCATGGTCCTCGGTGAGGTCGGCGAACGACGCGTCGTGGTCGGAGGTGAAGCAGACGACCTCGCAGCGGCCGGAGTCACCGGCGAGCGAGGGGAAGCGGTTCTCGAAGACGGCGACGTCGTAGTCCGCCTCGGGGATCTCGCTCAGCCGGCCGTCCCGCGAGGGGCAGAGCGGGCACTCGTCGGCCGGCGGGTGGTAGATGCGGCCCTGGCGGTGCGAGGCGATGGCGACGCTGTCACCCAGGAACGGGTCACGGCGGATCTCGGACGAGGTCGAGACGGCGTCGAGGGGCCGGCGGTCGACGGCGTCGCGCACGACATCGTCACGACCGTCGTAGTAGAGCAGCTCCCGGCCGTCGGCAAGCGCCGTAACCGTCTTCTTCACCAGGTTCCTCCAAACATAATCAAACACAATGAACCACAAGTCAACAGACGCGTCAATGGCGCCGACGGGGCGCGTGTGAGCAGGATCTCCAGCACTTCCTGCCTGGACTTACCGGCCAGACGATCACAATCAAACAAAGATCACCAGGAAAGGTGTTCAGTTTTTGAACACAAGAGCGTAGTTTCCTTCGAGTTCAGTTCGCGCAACGAAGCGAGTACCCCCACATGCACTACCTGGCCGAAGGGCTTCGGCTCCCCACGAACGGGCTCGACTACACGATCCTGGCGATCTACTTCGTCGTCGTCCTCGGCATAGGTTTTGCCGCACGGGCGAGCGTGAAGACGAGCCTCGACTTCTTTCTCTCCGGGCGGTCACTCCCCGCCTGGGTGACCGGGCTCGCCTTCGTCGCGGCCAACCTCGGTGCCACCGAGATCCTCGGCATGGCAGCGACCGGCGCGCAGTACGGTGTCGCGGTCGTGCACTGGTACTGGATCGGTGCCATCCCGGCCATGGTCTTCCTGGGCCTGGTGATGATGCCGTTCTACTACCGGTCGAAGGTCCGGTCCGTACCGGAGTTCCTGCTCCAGCGCTTCGACAAGTCGGCGCACCTGCTGAGCTCCGTGCTCTTCGCCTTCGCGGCGATCCTGATCGCGGGCGTCAACCTCTACGCGCTGTCGATCGTCGTCGAGGCGCTGCTCGGCTGGCCGCAGTGGGTCGCCATCGTGGTCGCGGGCCTCTTCGTCCTGATCTACATCACCATCGGCGGTCTCTCCTCGGCGATCTACAACGAGGTGCTGCAGTTCTTCGTCATCCTCGCCGCGCTGATCCCGCTGACCCTGCTGGGTCTCAAGCGCGTCGGCGGCTGGGACGGCCTGACCGGTTCGCTGGAGAAGAGCCACGGCTCCGACTTCCTCTCCGCCTGGGGCGGCACCGGCATCGGTGACGCCAACCCGCTCGGCGCCAACTGGCTGACGATCATCCTCGGCCTCGGTTTCGTGCTCTCCTTCGGCTACTGGACGACCAACTTCGCCGAGGTGCAGCGCGCCCTGTCCGCGAAGAACCTCTCCGCCGCCCAGCGCACCCCGCTGATCGCCGCGTTCCCGAAGATCTTCATCGTCTTCCTGGTGATGATCCCGGGCCTGGTGGCCGCCGTTCTCGTACCGAAGATCGGTACCCCCGGCTCCGACCTGACCTACAACGACGCGATCCCGCTGCTGATGCAGGAGCTGCTGCCCAACGGTGTGCTCGGCATCGCGGTGACCGGTCTGCTGGCCGCGTTCATGGCCGGCATGGCGGCGAACGTGTCGTCGTTCAACACGGTGTTCACGACCGACATCTGGGCGCGGTACGTGAAGAAGGACCAGTCGGACGCGTACTACCTGCGCTTCGGCCGGCTGATCACGGCGATCGGGGTGCTGGCCTCCATCGGCACGGCCTTCATCGCCGCCAGCTTCTCCAACATCATGAGCTACCTCCAGACGCTGTTCTCCTTCTTCAACGTCCCGATGTTCGTGGTCTTCATCATCGGCATGTTCTGGAAGCGGGCCTCGATGAAGTCCGGTGTCTGGGGTCTGGTCGCGGGCACCACCGCCGCGATGGTCAACTACTTCGTGATCTACAAGCAGGGGATCATCGACATCCCCACCGACCAGGGCGCCAACTTCGTCTCCGCGATCGTCGGTTTTGTCGCCGGCGCGGTGGTCATGGTCGCCGTCACGCTCTTCACGGCCCCGAAGCCCGAGGCCGAACTGGCCGGTCTGGTCTACGGAACCGAGTCCCCGGACGCCGAGGAGGCACCGGCCGAGGGCGACAGCGCCTGGTACCGCAAGCCGGCCCTGCTGGGCTGGGGCGCGATCGTCCTCGCCGCCCTGTGCTACGTCCCCTACTCGTTCTGATCGGAGGAACCCACCATGTCCGACCTGCACAAGGAAGTCTCCGAACTGGAGCAGAAGTCCGCGACCGCGGCCCGTCTCTTCGACATCCGGCGGATCATCGGCGGCCTCTTCGTGGTCTACGGCGTGATCGTCACCATCGCCGGGATCAACCCGTCCGACGCGGACCTGAAGAAGGCCCAGGGCGTCCACATCAACCTGTGGACCGGCCTGGCCATGCTGGTCCTCGGGCTGTTCTTCCTGGCCTGGCTGAAGCTGCGCCCGGCGCAGACGCCGGCCGACGGCCCGGAGCCGGCGGACGGCTGACGTACCGCCTTCAGCGGGGGCCCGGCGGCATCACCCGATGCCGCCGGGCCCCTGCCCGTCCAGCGGCACCGCCCGGTCCAGCAGCCCCGTGCGGGCCGCGAGTGCCGCGGCCTCCAGCCGGGAGCCCACGCCCAGCTTCATCAGCACCCGCTGCACATGCGTGCGCGCGGTGCTCGACGCGATCCGCATCCCGGCCGCGATCAGCCGGGTGTCCTGCCCCTCGGCGACCCGCACCAGGACCTCGATCTCGCGCGGGGTCAGCAGCTCCAGCAGCCGCTGCCCCTCGTCGTCCGGCGCCGCGGCCGGGTTGAGCAGCTCGGCGAAGGCGCCCTGGAGCAGCTGCGGCGCCACCGCGGCCTCACCGGCGCGCGCCTTGACCATCGCCCGCTCGACGCCCTCCATGCGCTCGTCGTGGCGGACGTATCCCGCGGCGCCCGCCGCGAACGCCGCCGCGATCCCACGCGGGCTGGGCACCGGACCGAGCACCACCACGGCCACCTGCGGGCGCTCGCGCCGGATCCGTACGATCGGGTCGAAGGCGCCGGGCTCGGCGGGCGCCGCAGTGCCGAACAGGCAGACGTCCGGGGCCCTGCTGACCACCAGTTCCGCCGCCCCCGTGGTCGGCGCGGCCGCCGCGAGCACCCGGTGGCCCCGCAGTTTCAGCGCCGAGGCCAGCGCCTCGGCGAGCAGTCGGTGATCGTCGACCACCATGAGCCGCACGCCCATCGAGCACACCCCCGTAACACCGGCGCCAGGCCCCCCGGCCCGCCCTGACCCGGCAAGCTACACGCTTGTTCGACGTTACGGGCGTCTTACCGGCCAAAAGGCTTGAGATGGCCAACTCGGGTGCTTTCAAGATCAGTTGACAGTCCGCCATGTTCGCCCGGGCGTCGTTTCGATGCACCTGCCGACCATTACCGTCCGACGACGGCAGCGTCCGGGCCGTCCGGTGTGCGCGGGGGTGGAACCGATGGACGAGCGCCACCCCCGCGCATACGGCGGGCAGTTACTCCCTGCTTTTACTCCCTGCTGAAGCCGACCGCCAGGCGGCGACCATCGTCCAGGGACCCATGGCGCTTGCTCACCGTGGTGCTGGCCAGGTACAAGTGCCCGTCGTCGTAGAGGAATTCGGAGTAGTCCGGCGTGAAGCTGGCCTCCGCCAGGCGGACGGACCGGTCGCTCGGGTTCTCCATCAGCACCGTCTGCTTGAACGTGGCGCCGTCGATGGAGACGACCTGGCCGCCCTTGTCGTACGGGGGCACCCGGTACGCGATGATGTTGCCGCCGTCCATGCGGATCGGAAACATCGTGTAGCGCTCACCCGCGTCGGCCCGGTCGCTGGTCGGCTTGCCGGTCGTGAGGTCGAAGGAGACGATCTCGTTGGTGTCGCCGTACTCGCCGGTGCCCTCGTGGTCCTCGGTCGGCACGTAGATGCGGTTGTTGCCGACGGCCAGCTGGCTGCAGCTCTCGACCTCGGTGGATTCGCAGCGCGCGGCGTACTTCTCGCCGTCCGCCGCGATCCTGGTGAGCAGCTTGCCGGTGGAGGCGTCGATCGAGAAGAAGTCCGAGATGCCACTGCCGTCACCGGCGGTGTCGCCGACGTCGGCCGCGACGACCAGCGGCTTGGTGGAGACGATGCTCGCGTAGTCGACACCGGGCGGCATCTTGTAGGAGGAGAGCGGGGCGCCGGTGGTCGGGTTCAGCGCCTGGACGACGAGCTGCGGGTCGTCGTACGTACCGCAGCTGCGGACGACGGCGAGCGCCTCGCCACCGGCGTAGCCCGCGTCGTAGCAGCCGTCGGCGGAGACCTTGGGCTTCCAGCGCTCGGCGCCGGTGTTCAGGTCGAACGCCGCGCCGCCCTCGGTGCCGGCCGCGGCGACCGTGGTGCCGCTGAGCGTGACCTCGCGGTACCTGAGCGGCTCGTCACCGCTGGTGGCGGCGGTCACCGACTTGCTCCACATCAGCTTGCCGGTGTTCAGGTCGATCGCACCGATCTGGTTGCACGGCTGGTACTTCCTGGCCTTGGTCGGCTTGGCCTCCTCGAAGGCGATGGCCGTCTTGTAGTCCTTGGACATGTGCCGGGAGGCGGCGCAGACCTGGCCCGCCAGCGGGATGGACCACAGCTTGGTGCCCTTGGCCAGGTCGTAGCCGACGATCTCGTTCAGGCCGGTCTTCACGTACGCCTTGTCGGTCAGCCAGGAACCGGCGACCTTGGTGACGTCGTCGACCTTCGGCAAGGGCAACTGGAAGGCGACCTTGGACTTGGGGTCGGCCGGTGCCTTCTCCTTGCCGCCGCCACCGACCGCGCCGCCCTGGCCGCCGCCCTCGCCCTCGGTGGTGCCGCCGCTGGACTGGGACGCCTTGCCCTTCTTGCCGTCGTCACCGCCGCTGGAGGAGAACCAGATGCCCGTGGCGACTATCAGCACGACGGCGACCGACGCGGCGACGATGATCTGCATCCGGGTGGTGAACTTCTTGCCCCCGTTCCCGTTCTGCTGCGGCGGGTACGGCTGCTGCATCGGGGTGGTCGGGTAGCCGTACCCCTGCTGCGGCGGCTGGCCGGGCGGCAGGCCCTGCGGGAATCCGTAACCCTGCTGCGGCTGGCCGGGCACGGGCGACTGCGGGTAGCCGTAACCGGGCTGCGGGGGCTGACCCTGCGGGTAGCCGTAACCGGGCTGCGGGGGCTGACCCTGCGGATAGCCGTAACCCGGACCCGGCTGCTGCGGCGGGCCCGCGGGCGGCGGGGTCTGCGGGGCGCCGAATCCGCCCGCGGGCGGGGTGGCCGGCTGCTTGCCGAACGGGTCGGCGGGCGGCGGTATCGGCGCGCCGAACCCACCCGGCGGGGGGTCCTGCGGGGCACCGAATCCGCCCTGGGGCGGATCGTTGGGCGGCTGGGGGGGCTGCGTCATGGCGTACGTACCTCTGGGGAAAGGGAGTTGGTGGGTCGGGGCCGTCGAAAGCCTTGGTGAGCCGTCAGTTACCGAAGGCCATCATGGTCTTCATCTCCAGCTCTTCCTTGTCGTTGCTCGCGCTGATCCGTCCGCTCGCGACGAAGGAACGGCCGTCCGCGTAGACGATCTTCGAGTTGTAGAAGAAGCTCTCGATCTGGGCCGTCGACACCGGGTGCCGCAGCACCATCTGCGGCGTGCCACCGGTCGGTGCGAGGGTGGCGATCCCGCCGCCCTTGTTGTACCCGGCCCTCACGTAGAGCAGCACATTGCCGCCCTCCATGCGCAGTGGCTTCACCGTGCGCCCGGCCGGAGCCGCGGCCTTCCACTTGGACCGGCCGGTGTTCAGGTTGAACGCCACGACCTTGTTCGTATCGGTGATGCCGCTGGAGTCCGGCGCGGTCGACATGTAGAACGTGTTGGCGTCGGCGGCGACGCCGGCGCAACCGTCCAGGGAGTTGCCGAAGATGGCGAAAACGTTGCCGCAGTCCGTCGCGAACTTGTCGCCCTTGTCACTGACGAGTCCGGAGCGGAGCGAGCCGTTCTCCTTGAGGGAGAGGACGCTCCACTCCTTGTCCTTCTTCAGGGAGGTCACCAGCGGGCTCACCGAGTAGACCCGGTCGATCTCCCATCCGCGCTTGGGCCGGTACGTCCACCGGGGCTTCCCCGTGACCGGGTCGAGCTCCTGGATCTGATGCTGGGGATTGCCGACGTCATCGGTGTGGCAGCTGGAGGCGGCGATCAGCTTGGGGCCGCCCGCGAAGGCGAACGGCTGGCAGTCGCCGGGCTGGTTGCCGAACAGCTCCTTGCCGTCACTGACCCGGAAGGCGTTGGAGTTGCCGGTGCGCCCGACCGCCACGGTGTCGCCGCTGATGGCCAGCGAGATGTTCGCCATCAGGTCCCAGACGCCGTTCTGTTTGATCGACTTCTTCCAGCCGGCCTTGCCGGTGTTGAGGTCGATCATCTGGAGGTCCGCGCAGTCCGCCTTGTCGGTGGTGCCGTTCTCGACCCCGATGACGATCTTGCCGTCGGTGGTGGGCTGCGAGGGCGCCGCGCACAGGTCGGCGGGCAGCTTCAGCGTCCACTTCTGCTTGCCGTCGGCCACGGAGTAGCCGGAGATGGCACGGTACATGCCCTTGACGACGGTGTCACCGACGACCCAGGGGCCGTACACGTCCGAGCCGTTGCCCGGCAGGTCGATGTCGTTCTTCTGCAGCCAGAGAACCTTCGCCTCGCCCTCCTTGCGCCCGGCGTTGAGGTCGTCATCGACCTCGCGGCCGTCGCCGTTGCCGTTGCCCTCGTTCACGGAGGGCGAGCTGCTCGGCTTGGCGTCGCCGCTCTTCTCCGCGACGGGCTTCTTGTCGCCGTCGCTCCCGCTCGTGGCGATGTAGATGCCGCTACCGATCACCAGGAGCGCGACGGCCGCGGCGCCGATTATCAACGCGGGCTTGCGCTTGGGGGAGTTGCCGCCGCCCTGGCCAACGGGGCCGCCGGAGGCCGGTGCGCCGGGGTACTGCTGCTGCGGGTAGCCGTAACCGGGCTGTGCCGGCTGACCGTACGGACCGGGCTGCTGGTTGTACGGACCGGGCTGCTGCCCGTATGGACCCGGCTGCTGGTTGTACGGACCGGGCTGCTGGGCATACGGGCCCGGCTGCTGGTTGTACGGGCCGGGCTGCTGGGGGTAGCCGTAACCGGGGGCCTGGCCCGGCGCCTGACCGGGCGTCTGCGGGTAGCCGTTGCCGGGCGGCGCCTGGGGCGGCTGCGCGGGCGGCGGGGTCTGCGGCGGACCCTGCGGCGGCTGAGGACTCCCCTGCGGCGGCTCCTGCGGTGCGCCGAAGCCTCCCTGCGGCGGTTGCTGGCTGGGCGGCTGGGTCATCAGCACGTCCCCCTTCGTGCGGTCCGGTGCCCGTTCCGGTCTCCCCCGCGATTCCGCAGGGCTCGAAGAGTCCGACAAGACCCCCTGAACTCTCCGGAAAGGAGCGAATCGGGCATGGATCCCGCGGCGTTACGACAGTCGAGCGGGGCTTCTTTGTACCACCCGCAACACCTCGGACACCGGGCCGGTCCACCCCCTGTTCCCAAGGGAGAACCGGCCCGTGATGCCCTCGTTACGCCTCGGTCCGTCAGCTGCCGAAGCCCGCCATCGACTTCATCGACTTCTCGTCCTCGTCGTCGATCCCGCTGATCCTCGCGTGCATGAGGAAGCAACGCCCGTTCTGACAGGACTCACCGGTCGCACCGCAGGCACCGAAGGCACCGCAGTGATCAGGCGTCCTCGGCCAGTTCCAGCCAGCGCATCTCCAACTCATCGCGCTCAGCGACCAGTTCGCGCAGCTCCGCGTCCAGCTTCGCCACCTTCTCGAAGTCCGTGGCGTTTTCCGCGATCTGTGCGTGCAGCGCGGTCTCCCGCGTCGACATCTTGTCGAGCTGCCGCTCCACCTTCTGCAGTTCCTTCTTCGCCGCACGTGCAGCCTGCGGAGAGACGCTCGCGGCCGACGCGGCCTTCTCCTTCGCCGCCGCGGGTGCGGCGGAGGGGGTGGCCGCCTCCTCCATCCGCTGCCTGCGCTCCAGGTACTCGTCGATCCCGCGCGGCAGCATCCGCAGCGCGCGGTCGCCGAGCAGCGCCATCACCCGGTCCGTGGTCCGCTCGATGAAGAACCGGTCGTGAGAGATCACGATCATCGACCCGGGCCAGCCGTCGAGGAGGTCCTCCAGCTGGGTCAGGGTCTCGATGTCGAGGTCGTTGGTGGGCTCGTCGAGGAAGAGGACGTTCGGCTCGTCCATCAGCAGGCGCAGGATCTGGAGCCGGCGCCGCTCGCCACCCGAGAGATCACCGACCGGGGTCCACTGCTTCTCCTTCGAGAAGCCGAACTGCTCGCAGAGCTGGCCCGCGGTCATCTCCCGGCCCTTGCCCAGGTCGACCCGGTCCCGTACCTGCTGCACCGCTTCGAGGACCCGCAGGTTCGGGTTGAGCTCGTGGACCTCCTGGGAGAGGTAGGCAAGCCTGACGGTCTTGCCGACGACGACCTTCCCGGCGGCGGGCTGGGTGTCGCCCTGCGTACGGGCCGCCTCGGCGAGCGCCCGCAGCAGCGAGGTCTTGCCCGCGCCGTTGACCCCGACCAGCCCGATCCGGTCGCCGGGGCCGAGCTGCCAGGTGAGGTGGGTGAGCAGCGTCTTGGGGCCTGCCTGGACGGTCACGTCCTCCAGGTCGAAGACGGTCTTGCCGAGCCGGGCGTTGGCGAACTTCATCAGCTCGCTGGTGTCGCGCGGCGGCGGCACATCGGCGATCAGTTCATTGGCCGCCTCGATGCGGTAGCGCGGCTTGGAGGTACGGGCAGGGGCGCCGCGGCGCAGCCAGGCCAGCTCCTTGCGCATCAGGTTCTGCCGCTTGGACTCCTCGGTCGCGGCGATGCGCTCCCGCTCGGCCCGCGCGAAGACGTAGTCGCTGTAGCCGCCCTCGTACTCATGGACCGTGCCGCGCTGGACGTCCCACATGCGCGTACAGACCTGGTCGAGGAACCAGCGGTCGTGGGTGACGCAGACGAGCGCCGAGCGGCGTGCCCGCAGATGGCCGGCCAGCCAGGAGATGCCTTCGACGTCGAGGTGGTTGGTCGGCTCGTCGAGGACGATCAGGTCCTGCTCGGCGATGAGCAGCTTTGCCAGCGCGATCCGGCGCCGCTCGCCGCCGGAGAGCGGGGCGATGACGGTGTCCAGGCCGTGCTCGAAGCCCGGCAGGGCGAGCCCGCCGAAGAGTCCGGTGAGCACATCGCGGATCTTTGCGCTGCCCGCCCACTCGTGGTCGGCGAGGTCGCCGATCACCTCGTGGCGGATGGTCGCCTCGGGGTCGAGCGAGTCGTGCTGGGTGAGGACGCCGAGGCGCAGCCCGCCGCTGTGGGTGACGCGGCCGCTGTCCGCCTCCTCCAGCCTGGCGAGCATCCGGATGAGGGTCGTCTTGCCGTCGCCGTTACGGCCCACGACACCGATCCGGTCCCCCTCGGACACACCGAGGGACACACCATCGAGCAGGGCACGGGTGCCGTACACCTTGCTGACCTGCTCGACATTGACCAGATTGACGGCCATTTCACTCCTGCCTGGGGGATCGATCGACGTCCCAGGGTAGTCGGCTCGCGGCTGCGATAGCGTGCGGCAATCGATCAAGGGGCGGGGGCCCGGTCGGAAGATCTTCGAACATCTCAGGGGTGGGGACTTCAGTGGGGACTTCGACGGTGCGTGACACCGCGCGGAATGCCGTCCGTGGGCCGGTGCGGGGCATGGTTCCGGCGGCACTGCTGGCGGCGCTTGTGCTGGCGGGCTGTTCATCGGCGCCGCAGGATGCGGGGGCCGGCGCCGAGAAGCCGGCCGGCGGGAAGCCGTCGCAGAAGGCCGGGGCGGCCGGGAAGACCGCCGTCAAGGGAGGCACGGTCGGCGGCTCCGGCTCGGCCTGCCCGCTGCCCGTGACCTTCGACCTCGCGGCATCGTGGAAGCCGAAGGCCGTCGACGTCGATCCGGACTCCGAGCTCGGGGCCGCGCTCGGCGTGCAGGGCCAGGTCACCATGGTCTGCGAGATCGACGCGAAGCCGGCGGGGAACATCGGTTATCTGCGGGTGTGGCAGGGCAAGAAGTCCGACCGCACCCCGCGTCGGGTCCTGGAGGCGTTCATCGCCGACGAGGACGGCGCCGGAAAGGTCACGTACACCGATACCAGGGCTGGTGACCTGGCTGCGGCCGAGGTCGGCTACACGGTCAGGAGCGAACTGCTGGACGAGCTCAAGAAGGAGCGGGCCTTCGCCGTCGCCACCCCGGACGGGCCGGTCGTGGTCCATCTGGGCGGGATGGACTCCGAGGAGCACGAGGCGATGCTCCCGGCGTACGAGCTGGCGAAGAAGAGCGTGCGGCTCGGCTGACCGGGCGGCGGTGCCGCCCGGCCGGCCCGGCTCACAGGACCGTGGCGCCCGGCGCCGGGGACACCGCGGCCCGTGCGTTCCTGCACGTCCCCGACGTGATCAGCGCCTCGGCCACCTTCCGCGCCGACTCCGCATCCGCCACCAGGAACGCGGTGGTCGGCCCGGAGCCCGAGACCAGGGCGGCCAGGGCGCCGGCCTCGGTGCCCGCGGCGATGGTGTCGGCGAGGGAGGGGCGCAGGGAGAGCGCGGCGGGCTGGAGGTCGTTGCTCAGGGCGCCCGCGAGAGCCGTGGCGTCACCGGTCCGCAACGCTTCCAGGAGCGCGGCGGACGCGGCGGGATCCGGGACGTCCGTACCGGCCGTGAGCCGGTCGAACTCGCCGTAGACGGCCGGGGTGGAGAGCCCGCCGTCGGCGACCGCGAAGACCCAGTGGAAGGTTCCGCCGACGTCGATCGCGGTCAGCTGCTCGCCGCGTCCGACGCCGAGAGCCGCGCCGCCGACCAGGCTGAACGGCACGTCACTGCCCAGCTCCGCGCAGATGGCGAGGAGCTCCTCCCGGCCGGCACCGGTGGACCAGAGGGTGTCGCAGGCCAGCAGGGCGGCCGCACCGTCGGCGCTGCCGCCCGCCATGCCGCCCGCGACGGGGATGTCCTTGGCGATGTGGATGTGCACATCGGGTGCGAGGCCGTGCCGCTCGGCCAGTGCGATCGCGGCGCGGGCGGCGAGGTTCGTCGCGTCCAGCGGGACCTCGGCGGCGTCCGGGCCCGAGCAGGTGATGCGCAGTTCCTCGGCGGGGGTGACGGTGACCTCGTCGTACAGGCCGACGGCGAGGAAGACATTGGCCAGGTCGTGGAAGCCGTCGGGGCGCGCGGCGCCGACCGCGAGCTGGACGTTGACCTTGGCGGGTACGCGGACGGTGACGCTCACTCGCCACTCCCGGAAGGCTTGTTCTCGGCAATGGCGGCGAACTCCTCGACCGTCAGCGCCTCGCCGCGGGCCTGCGGCGAGATCCCGGCCGCGACCAGGGCCGCTTCCGCGGCGGGCGCGGAGCCCGCCCAGCCTGCCAGGGCCGCCCGCAGCGTCTTGCGGCGCTGGGCGAAGGCCGCGTCGACGACCGCGAAGACCTCGGTCCTGCTCGCGCTCGTCGTGATCGGCTCGGTACGCCGGACCAGCGAGACCAGGCCGGAGTCGACGTTCGGGGCGGGCCAGAAGACATTGCGGCCGATGGACCCGGCACGCTTGACGTCCGCGTACCAGTTGGCCTTCACCGACGGCACGCCGTAGACCTTGTTGCCCGGCCTGGCGGCCAGCCGGTCGGCGACCTCGGCCTGGACCATGACGAGGGTCCGCTCGATGGACGGGAAGCGCTCCAGCATGGTCAGCAGGACCGGCACGGCGACGTTGTACGGAAGGTTCGCGACCAGCGCGGTCGGCGCCGGGCCCGGCAGCTCCCGGACCAGCATCGCGTCGGAGTGCACCAGGGCGAACCGGTCGGCGCGCCCCGGCATCCGGGCGGCGACCGTGGCCGGCAGGGCGCCTGCCAGCACGTCGTCGATCTCGACGGCGACGACCCGGTCCGCCGCCTCCAGCAGCGCCAAGGTCAACGAGCCGAGCCCCGGACCGACCTCGACGACGACGTCGTCCGGGCGGACTTCCGCCGTCCGCACGATCCTGCGGACCGTATTGGCGTCGATGACGAAGTTCTGACCGCGCTGCTTGGTCGGGCGTACGCCCAGCTTGGCGGCCAGCTCGCGGATGTCTGCGGGGCCCAGGAGGGCATCGGGCTCAGTGGTGCTCACCCGGTAAGCCTACGGCCGCGGCGCGGCCGGGGGCTCGCCCCCCGTTGCGCGTACGGCCTCCCGCTCCGCCGCTCCGCCGTCTCCGCTACCTCCGCGCCCGCACGACGACCTCGTCGCCGTCGGCGAGCGGGCTGCCGAGGGCAGGGGTGACGGTGTCGTGGGCGGCGGCGGTGACACCCTGGTCGGCGAGGAGTTCGTCGACGTCGTCCGCGAAGGTGTGCAGAGTGCGGGGCGTGCCGTCGACATCGAGCGTCACCGCCTTGTCGCAGGCCACGAAAGCGGTGGTGCCACCGGCCAGGAACGCGACGACGAGAGCCTGCGGGACGAGGCGGCGCAGACTCTCGGGGCGGAGCGGGACCTTGCGTCGCCGGGCGGCCCGGCGCGCCGCCGCCCGGCCACCGTTGGTGCCGGGGAGGGCCGGCCGGCCGGGCAGCAGGGGCGAATCGACGACGGTCGGGGAGCGCACCGCCCAGGCGGCGAGCGTCAGCTGCTCATGGAGCGGTACGGATACGGATGCGGCGGCCGGGAGACGGGCGGGCGGCATCGGCATCGCCACCGCCGCCGTACGCCCCCTGCCGCGTGCTGCACGGTGACTGCCCTTCGAATTGCTCACGACGCTCCAGAGGATCCGATCGGCCGGCTCGCCTGATGGCGCCCGGGACGATAGCGGAGCATCGATGACTCTCCAAAACAGCTCAACTACACACCGTGGCCGAGGGGTCGGCCGGTACAGGCCCGTACCGGTCAGTAGTCGAATGCGCGGGCGGTGTTGTCGGAGATGGCCGACGCCAGAGTGTCCTCGTCCACGCCCTTCACCAGCGCCATGGCACGCAGCGTGACCGGAATGAGGTAGGGCGCGTTAGGCCGTCCGCGGTACGGAGCGGGGGTCAGGAACGGTGCGTCCGTCTCGACCAGGACCAGTTCCATCGGTGCGACGGCCAGTGCGTCACGCAGCGGCTGGGCGTTCTTGAAGGTGACATTGCCCGCGAAGGACATGAAGTACCCGGCCTCCGCGCAGATCCGGGCCATGTCGGCGTCGCCGGAGTAGCAGTGGAACACGGTCCGCTCGGGGGCACCCGCGTCGGCGAGGATGCGGAGCACATCCGCGTGCGCCTCGCGATCGTGGATGACCAGCGCCTTGCCGTGCCGTTTGGCGATCTCGATGTGGGCCCGGAAGGACTCCTCCTGCGCGGCCATTCCCTCGGGGCCGGTACGGAAGCGGTCGAGCCCGGTCTCGCCGACACCGCGTACGTGGTCGAGTGCGGCCAGCGCGTCGATCTGCGCGAGGGCCTCGTGCAGTGCCGCCTGGCCGCCCCCTGCACGCGCCCCCTGCCGCGACCGGCCTCCCCCGGCCCCAGGGGGCTGGGAGGTGCCCCCCTGGTCGCCGTGCACGATGCGCGGGGCCTCGTTGGGGTGCAGGGCCACCGCCGCGTGCACGTTCGCATGCGCGGCGGCGGTCTCGGCGGCCCAGCGCGAACCGGCCACGTCGCAGCCCACCTGGATCACGGTGGTCACATTGACCGCCGCGGCCCTGGCCAGGCCCTCCTCGACAGTTGCGTCCTGCATGTCCAGGTGGGTGTGCGAATCGGCGACCGGCACCCGGAGGGGTTCGGGCAGCGGCGGGGCTTCGGAACGGCTCATGACGACGATCGTACGAGGACCGCGCCGGTGGCCTTGGACCCACCGGCACCTGGGGGGTGGGAGAAGGAGCGGGGCTGGGTGCGTGCAGCTGCAAGGCGGAGGAGGGAGGCAACGCCAAACGGGTCCCCCCATGCCTTCAGGGCTCCTTCAGGGCTATGGGGGAGTTGTCGACTGACGACAACGCCGCAGGTGTTCGTGCCCAGCCCCGCGACGCCGCCCCCCATGTGCCGGTCGGTCCTACTTGCGGTGGAAGGGGTGCAGCAGGTCGGACAGGTGCCAGTGATGCCCCGCCCCCGCGGGTGCGACGGCGGCGGCCACGGCCTCGTCCTCCCTGGCGCCGCTGTCCCCGATCGCCGACCGCGTCGGCTGGGGGTTGTCGAGCAGCCGCTGGACGGCCGAGACCCGGCCGGCCCGCATGATCCGGACCACGTGTCCGCCACAGTTCGTGCAGGTCGGCCAGGAAAGGGGTGAGGGCACCCTTTCGCCGTCCGCCTTGTATATGACGAAATCGTTGTTGGCACCGTCGACGTGGTGCTCTATCTCGTAGGCCTGCTCCCAGCCGTATCCGCACCTCATGCAGGCGAATGCATACGCCTCGTGCACTGTGGTTGCTGCGCTCTCGCTCATGCTCGCTCCTTCGTCCGTCGGACAAGCACTCCGGAGAATGCGTCCCTGGTCCAGTGGACGCCGCTACCGGCAAGAACGCATCAGGCCCTGTCGAGTGTTGGAGCGGATTTGGCCTTCTCGTGGCAGAAAGACCTGGTGCGCGGCTCGAGCTTTGCCAATTACGCTACTCCTTTGCCCTCAGCTGGGCCGGTTCGCGCCGCATTCTTTGCTGCAACGACCGCATCGAAGACTTCGCGCTTGGGCAGCCCCGCATCTGCGGCAACAGCGGCAATGGCCTCCTTGCGCCGCTCCCCCGCCTCCTCGCGCACCTGCACCCTGCGTACCAGCTCCGCCGCGTCCAGCTCTTCGGGTCCGGAGTCGGCCGCGCCCTCGACGACGACCGTGATCTCGCCGCGTACCCCTTCGGCCGCCCAGACCGCCAGCTCGCCCAGCGGGCCGCGCTTCACTTCCTCGTACGTCTTGGTCAGCTCCCGGCACACGGCCGCCCGGCGGTCGGCGCCGAAGACCTCGGCCATCGCCGCGAGGGTGTCGTCGAGCCGGTGCGGGGCCTCGAAGAAGACCATGGTGCGGCGCTCGTCGGCGACCTCGCGCAGTCTGCCGAGCCGTTCGCCCGCCTTTCGCGGAAGGAAGCCCTCGAAGCAGAAACGGTCGACGGGCAGCGCGGACAGGGCGAGAGCCGTGAGCACCGCGGACGGGCCGGGGACCGCGGTGACCTTGATGTCCTTCTCCACGGCTGCGGCCACGAGCCGGTAGCCGGGATCGGAGACGGACGGCATCCCCGCGTCCGTGACCAGCAGGACGCGGGCGCCGCCGGTCAGTGCCTCGACGAGTTCGGGCGTACGGGCCGACTCATTGCCCTCGAAGTAGGAGACGACGCGCCCCGTGGTGTGGATGCCGAGCGCCTGCGTGAGGCGGCGCAGCCGTCGGGTGTCCTCGGCGGCGACCACATCGGCCGTCTCCAGTTCGGCGGCGAGGCGTGGCGGGGCGTCCGCCACATCGCCGATGGGGGTTCCTGCGAGTACCAGCGTTCCAGTCGTTCCAGTCACATCAGTCATCCTCCCAGCACGGGCGACAGCGCTCGCACAGATGCGTTCCCTACGATGGCGCGGTGACGAGTACTGCGCCCGAAGCCCGACAGGGCCAAGACGCCGGGGAACCGCACGGCGAAGAACCGGCCTCCTGGCAGCAGCGGCTGCGCCGCTTCGGCCATTCACCCCGGCCCGGAATCGGGCTGCGTGAACGGCTGATCCCGCCGTACACCCGCCCCGGCACCCAGTTGTGGGCGGTGCTCGGGATCTCTTTGCCCATGGCCGAGCGCCTGGTGCGGTGGTCCGCCTGGGGCGGCCCGCTGCTGGTGGCACTGGTCGCCGGGGTGCTGCGGTTCTGGAACCTGGGCAGCCCGCACGCGCTGATATTCGACGAGACGTACTACGCCAAGGATTCCTGGGCACTGATCAACCAGGGGTACGAGGGGAACTGGCCCAAGGACATCGACAAGCTGATCCTCGACGATCCGTCGAAGGTGCACATCCCGGTGGATCCGGGCTATGTGGTGCACCCACCGGTCGGCAAGTGGATCATCGGGATCGGTGAGCAGATCTTCGGCTTCACGCCGTTCGGCTGGCGGTTCATGGTGGCGGTGCTCGGCACACTGTCGGTGCTGATGCTGTGCCGGATCGGGCGGCGGATGTTCCGCTCGACGTTCCTGGGGTGCCTGGCCGGCACGCTGCTCGCCGTCGACGGTCTGCATTTCGTGATGAGCCGCACCGCGCTGCTCGACCTGGTGCTGATGTTCTTCGTGCTGGCGGCGTTCGGCGCCCTGCTGATCGACCGCGACTGGGCGCGGCGCCGCCTCGCCGCCGCGCTGCCGGTCGACGAGGAGGGTGTGCTGCGCCCCGATGCCGGGGTCGCGGAGAATCTGCGCCTCGGCCTGCGCCCGTGGCGGCTCACCGCCGGTCTGATGCTGGGGCTGGCCTTCGCCACCAAGTGGAACGGCCTGTACATCCTGGCCGGCTTCGGTCTGATGACGGTGCTGTGGGATGTGGGCGCGCGCCGGACCGCGGGTGCGGTTCGCCCGTACACGGCGGTGCTGAAGCGGGATCTGCTGCCGGCGTTCGTCTCGACGGTCCCGGTCGCGATCCTCACGTACCTCGTCTCCTGGACCGGCTGGATCGTCACCGACAAGGGCTACTACCGGAACTGGGCTCAGACCGACGGCAGGGGCGGCAACTGGACGTGGTTGCCGGACTGGCTGCGCAGCCTGTGGCACTACGAGTACCAGGTCTACGAATTCCATGTGAATCTGACGTCCGGCCACACCTACCAGTCCAATCCGTGGAGCTGGATCGTGCTCGGCCGGCCCGTCTCGTACTTCTGGGAGGAGCAGCCGGGCTGCGCGGCGTCGGCGACCGGCAAGTGCTCCCGCGAGGTGCTGGCCATCGGGACGCCGCTGCTGTGGTGGGCGGCGTGCTTCGCCCTGGTGTACGTGCTGTGGCGCTGGTTCTTCCGGCGCGACTGGCGGGCGGGGGCGATCGCCTGCGGTGTGGCGGCGGGCTGGCTGCCCTGGTTCTTCTACCAGGAGCGGACGATCTTCCTCTTCTACGCGGTCGTGTTCGTGCCGTTCCTGTGCCTGGCGGTCACGATGATGATCGGCGCGATGCTGGGTCCGGCGGCGGGGACCGGGGCCGAACGGGAACTCGGCCTGGTGACCGGCGATCCGGCGGGGGAACGGCGGCGGACGCTGGGGGCGGTCGCGGCGGGCGTGCTGGTGTTGCTGATCATCTGGAATTTCATTTATTTCTGGCCGATCTACACGGGGACTCCGATTCCCGACGGTTCCTGGCGCGACCGGATGTGGCTGGACACCTGGATCTAGCTGGGCAGGAGCGCCAAGAGGCCGCAGTCATCGACTGCGGCCTCTTGGTGATTGTCGGTCATCATCGGTGCCCATCGGCCACCCTCGGACGGCCCGCAGACGGCCCTGCCAGCGGCATGGCACAACCGCTGCCCAACCAGCCCTCCACTGCCCCAACATCTTGTTCCAGCAGGCCCAGGGCACAGAGACGAGGCCTCTCGTCTACACCCAACAGGGAGACCGCCTTGACCCTGCGAGTGGGAACGTTCGCTACTGGCGCAGCAACCATTGACATCAGGAAAGTCGGACGTGGACGCGTCGAATTCTTGCTGGATTGCAACAGCGGCTCGAAGTTCGGTGACGACACGTCGGTTGCGGCTGGCACACTCTCCCAACAGCAGGCGCGCGAGCTGATGACGCGCCTTGTGGACGAGACTCCGTGGCTACAGCGGGCTCTCGCTATGCAGCTCGTGGAACAGCTCCTGGAACACGGCACGGAAGGCACCGAGAAGAAGTAGCCGCACGACTCGCAGCTTGCCGCGCCGCTTGGAGCGTTCGACGGGCATCCGCTGGGGCGGACGCCCTCTTAGGACCGACCCGGCGAACCAATGCGGTCACGGCACTAGCCGCCGCAGGTCAGGTCCTTCGCGGGCAGCCGGCCCGTGGTCAGGTACCGCGTGACGTCGGCGTCCGCACAGGACGGGCCGGCCACCACCACGCCGTGGCCCTCACCGCCGGCCACTGTGATCATCCGCGCGCCGTGCAGCGCCCGGCGCATGCCCTGCGCCATGGCCAGCGTCGCCTGCGGGTCCCACTGGTTCTGCACGATCAGCGCGTCGACGTCGTTGTTCACCACGGTGGCCGGCTCCCTTGCCGCCGACTTCCAGAACGCGCACGGCTGAATGTTGGCCCCCAGGTCGCCGGCCAGCGGGTACGTGGCTCGGTCCCGGATCACGTCCCGGCGGTACTGCTCGGGGTTGCGCGGCCAGCTGCGGGTGTCGTCGCAGAAGACTGCCCACACGGCGGCGGACTGGTTATCCGCCGGAACGTCCGCAGTGAAGGCCCCCGCATCAGCGGACCGGACCGGGGCGGAGGCGGGGGCCGTCGTTCCGGCCGATCCGGCCGACACCGCCGACGCGGTCAGCGTGGCCGGCGCGGGCGATCCGCCCTCGGCCGCGGCCTTCAACCCGACGATCCACGGGGTGACGGCCTCGACGTGGACGAACGCGTTGTACGCGGAACGGATGGCGCCGCCGCTGAGCGCCCCGCCCTCCGTCGGGACGGGCGTGCGGTCGGCACGGGCGATGAGCTCCCAGTACGTCTTCCGGACCTCCGCCGGAGTCGAGCCCAGCCCGTACGTGGCGTTGCGCGCGGCGGCCCACTCGGTCCACCGGGTGAAGGCGAGTTCGGCCCCCGCCGACCATCCCCGGAACATCCCTCGCCACGCGAGCGTCGGATCGAGCGCGCTGTCGAGCACGAACCGGTCCGAGCGCTGGGGGAACATCTGCGTGTAGACGGACCCCAGGTAGGTGCCGTACGAGTACCCGAAGTAGGAGATCTTCTTCTCTCCCAGCGCCGCCCGGACGACATCCATGTCCCGTGCCGTGTTGCGGGTGGTGATGTGCGGCAGCACGTCACCCGCCTTGGCCCAGCACTTGTCGGCCACCGTCCGGGCCCGGGCCACGTCCTTCGCGAACGTCCCTGCGGTGTAGGGGTGCTGGAAGGCCTGTTCCTCGTCCGTCAGGCCGCAGCCGATCGGCGCACTCTGCCCGACCCCGCGCGGGTCGAAGCCGATCAGGTCGAACCGCTCCCGTACCTCCGCAGACAGCAGCGGCTCCATCTCCGCGGGCATGGTCAGCCCCTGAACGCCCGGTCCCCCGGGATTCATCAGCAGCACGCCGCGCCGCTCCTTCGTGCTGCCCGCCTTGATCCGCGATATCGCGAGGTCGATCTTCCGGCCCCCGGGGGCGCGGTAGTCCAGCGGCACCTTGACCTTCGCGCACTCCAGGGCCGCCGGCTGGCCCGTGTCGCAGCGTTCCCAACGGAGTTTCTGCTGCGCGTACTGCTGGAGCGGATCCCCCGCGGCGAACGCCGTCACGGGGGTGAGCGCCGCCATCACGGTCGTCACCGCGCCGACCGTCAGCACGGAAATCGTTCGGGCGCCTCGTAGAGCCATGCCAGTCCTCTGTACAGAATCAGTGTCTCGGATCGCCTCCAGTCTCTGTTCCGCCCCACTCGTACCTCGTACGGCGCGGGGATGGGCTCGTGATCCAACCTGTGGCGTACGACGACGCACCGACGTCCTGCTGGAGTCCTGCTCCTTGTCGTTCATCGGTCCGGGTGGGCGGCCGATCGGCAACCTGCCGGCCGTCACGCCGTGGACGCCCCGGCCCGCAGCGCGGCGATGGCACAGGCGGCCGCAGCGCCGACGGCGCGGCCGATCGCTGTGTCGTCGGCGCCCGGGCAAGAGCGGGTGAACACGGTTGCCGCGTTCCGGCATCCGCCGGGGTGGGTGACGACGCCGACCTTGTTGCACACCACGCCGGCCGGGCTGCCGCTCTTCGCGACCGCCCACACCGGCGGACGGAAGCCAACGACACAGCGGCGTCAATCAGTTGACGCCCCGCCATCGTCCGCACCCACACGCAGACAGCAGGGGCCCGGTGTGATCGGCCCATGCAGTAGTTCGGCCGTGTCGCGGGCGGTGGTACGGGTGGAGCGGCGCGGGTCGAGCGCCCGACCGGTGGCCAAGTTCTTGTCGGCGGCGAGCTCCGGGAGCGGCGGTGGCGGGCCAGGCCGGCGCGTCGGCCCACTCGGCGCGGCCTCCCTGTCTTCCGGGCTTGTCGGATCAGCGCGCGGATCCCCCGCCCCCTAGGGGTTAGGGGAGGGATACCCGGCGTCGCGCGTCCAGCAAGATCCAAGCCGCACCCGCGTCATTCCATGGCCAGCACACCAGGTCTTCGGTGTGCGCGGCGCACTGCCCAGGCATCTGCGGACGACCGTGGACGTGGCGAGCGGGTGTGGTCTCCGACAGGGCGAGGTGTTCGGGCTCTCCGAAGACGGGCTGGACTACGAAGGCGGCTGGCTCGCTGTCGGGCATCAGCTCAAGCGCATCCGCGGGAAGTTCGTCTTCGCGCTCCCGAAGGGCGGCAAGGTTCGCGACGTTCCCACCTCGGTCACGCGGATCCCGGCTTCACGTTGCGCACGTACACCCACCTGATGCCGAGCAGCGAGGGACGCACCCGAAAGGCCGTGGAAGCCCCATACAGCACCCCTCGGGACCGTGATCACGGCCCAGTAGGCGTTGAACGGCCCCGTCCGGCAGGGAAACCGCTGGTCGGGGCCGTCTGCGCCGCCATGCGCGAGGCTTCATTTATTTCTGGCCCATTTATACGGGGACGCCCATTCCCGACGGGTCCTGGCGGGACCGAATGTGGCTGGATACCTGGATTTGACCGGCACACTTTGATTTGACGGTCATATTCATGCCGCATGTATCGCGTTCCTATAACAACCATCTCGACTGTCGCCGCCGTCCCGTAGTGTGCCCGGCAGCATTCCCTTGAACATGTTCAAGGGGAACTCCTGGGGAGGGGACTGCAGGGATGCGCAGTGGAGCGAAGGTTGCGATAGTCGGCGGAGTGTTCGCGGTCGTGGTCGGCGGGGTGGGCTACGGGGCGTACAACGTCCTGGACGACCTGAACGGCGGTGGCGGCGACGGCACGGACAGCAGGTCCACCTCCGCCGAGGTGAAGACGGGGCCGGTCACCAAGGCGGAGATCGACGACGCGTCGAAGAAGTTCCTCGAGGCCTGGGCGAGCGGTGACGCGGCCACCGCGTCCCAGCTCACCAACAACCCGGCCGAGGCCGAACAGGCCCTGACCGGCTACCGCGAGAGCGCCCGTGTCACCAAGGCGGTGGTCACTCCGGGCCCGGCGGTCGGCACGAAGGTGCCGTACACGGTGAAGGCGACCGTGTCGTTCGAGGGGAAGTCCAAGCCCTGGTCCTACTCCTCCGCACTGACGGTGGTGCGCGGCCTGACCACCGGCAGGCCGCTGGTCGACTGGGCCCCCACCGTGATCCACCCGGATCTCACGGCCGGTGCGTCACTCAAGACGGGTGAGGCGTCGACGCCGTCGATCGAGGCCGTCGACCACAACGGCAGGGCGCTCACCAAGGAGAAGTACCCCTCCCTGGGCCCGATCCTGGACGCACTGCGCGACAAGTACGGGGAGAAGGCCGGGGGCACGGCCGGCATCGAGACCTGGATCGAGAGCGAGAACGCGGACGGGCCGGAGAAGACCCTGCTGACCCTCACCAAGGGCAGACCGGGCAAGCTGCAGACCACCCTGGACGCGAACGCCCAGGCGGCGGCCGAGACGGCAGTGAAGAAGTTCAGCCAGGCGTCGGTGGTCGCGGTCCGGCCGTCCACGGGCGCGATCCGCGCGGTCGCCAACAATCCGGCCACCGGCTTCAACACGGCGATGCAGGGCAAGCAGGCACCCGGATCGACGATGAAGATCGTGACGGCGGCGATGCTGATCGAGAAGGGCCTCGCCTCGGCGAACCAGAAGATCGAGTGCCCGCCCACCGCGATGTACATGGGCCGTACCTTCAAGAACCTGGACGACTTCTCGATCCCCGACGGCACCCTGACGACCAGCTTCGCCCGTTCCTGCAACACGGCCTTCATCAAGCTGATCGACGACACGAAGGACGACGCGGCGCTCGCCAAGGAGGCCCGTGACGTCTTCGGTATCGGCCTGGACTGGAAGACCGGCATCCTGTCCTGGGACGGCAGCGTGCCCGAGGCCGCCGGTGGCGAGGCGGCCGCCCAGTACATCGGCCAGGGCACCGTCCAGATGAACGCCCTCAACATGGCGTCCATCACCGCCACCGTAAAGAACGGCACCTTCCGCCAACCGATCCTCGTCGACCGGGACCTCGACGGCCGGCCGATCGCCACCGCCTCCCGGTCGCTCTCCCCGTCCGCCTCCCACCAGGTCACCAACATGATGCGCCAGACCGCAAGTTGGGGCACCGGAAAGGCCGCAATGGCCTCGGTCGGCGGCGACAAGGGCGCCAAGACGGGCTCGGCGGAGGTCGACGGCCAGGCCACGTCCAACAGCTGGTTCACCGGCTTCAGCAACGACCTCGCCGCCGCGGCGGTCGTCCAGTCCGGCGGCCACGGCGGCGACGCGGCGGGCCCGGTGGTGGCGGCGGTACTGCGCGCGGGGTCGTGACGCGGCCCGCGTACGGAACCCCGTCGCGTGCCCCGCGCGGTGTTCGCTAGCGTGCGGGGCATGAGCACTTCCGATGCCACCGCTGCCGCAGAAGCCCACCCCCGATTCGCCGAGGCCCTGCGGGAACTGGGCCTCGACGTCGAGGTCCGTCGGTTTCCTGAGGCCACCCGCACCGCCGCCGAGGCCGCTGCCGCGATCGGCTGCGAGCTCAGCGAGATCGTCAAGTCGCTGATCTTCGAGGCCGACGGGGTCCCCGTGCTGGTCCTGATGGACGGCTCCTCTCGCGTCGATGTGGAGCGGGTACGCGCGGAGCTTGGCGCCGGGAAGGTCAAGCGGGCCGGGGCCGATCTGGTCCGGGAGACGACCGGGTACGCGATCGGTGGCGTGCCGCCCTTCGGGCACCGTACGAAGACCCGGGTGCTGGCCGACCGCGGTCTGCTGGACCACGACGTGGTGTGGGCGGCGGCGGGCACCCCGCACACCGTCTTCCCCCTCGACCCCAAGACGCTGATCGGGCACGCCGGCGGAACCGTGGTGGACGTGCGCGAGCAGTCGGAGTGACACCGCTGGTCGCCTTCGCGGTCCTGGTCGCGGCGGTCACGCATGCCAGTTGGAACGCGATCGCGCACGCGATCAAGGACCAGCTCCTCTCCTTCACCCTGATCTCCGGCGGCGGGCTGCTGATCGGCGCGGCGGGCGCCCTCCTCGTGCCGTTCCCGGCGGCCGCGGCCTGGCCGTACCTGCTGGTCTCGGCCGCGCTCCATGTGGCGTACATGCTGCTGCTTATGCGTTCGTTCACCCTGGGCGACTTCGGGCAGATGTACCCGATCGCCCGGGGTACGGCGCCGCTGGTAGTGACGGTCCTCGCCGCGGTCTTCGTCGGCGAGCGCCCGGACGGCTGGGCCACCGCCGGGGTCGCGGTGGCCTCGGCAGGGCTGGTCGGGCTGGCCCTCTGGGGCATCCGGGGCTCCGGCAGGCGCCCGGACTGGCCGGCCCTGCTGGCCGCCCTCGCGACCGGTCTGGCCATTGCCGGGTACACGACGGTGGACGGGGTCGGGGTGCGGGCCTCGGGTACCTCGCTCGGTTACATCGCCTGGCTGATGATCCTGGAGGGGCTGGCCATCCCGGCCTACGCGCTGTACCGCCGCCGCGCCGAACTCCTGGCCGCCCTCCGCCCGTTCGCCGTACGCGGGCTGCTGGGCGCGGCCCTGTCGGTGACGGCGTACGGCCTCGTCCTGTGGGCCCAGACCCGGGCGGCACTGGCCCCGATCGCGGCCCTGCGGGAGTCGTCGATCATCGTCGGAGCGGCCATCGGGACGCTGTTCTTCAAGGAGCGGTTCGGCGCACCACGGATCGCGGCGGCGGGGCTGATGGTGGTCGGCATCGGGCTGATGCTGCACACGAGTTGAGCACGACGACCCTGCGGCTCCGCCCCTTGTTCAATCGGGGTGCACGGAGAGGGTGTACGTGAAGTCGGTGTCGGGGACGACGACGAGGAACGGGTTGCCGCCCTTGATGTGTGCCTGGGCCGCGCGCTGGCCTTGCCGGTCCTCGTACCAGGCACGGAGTTCGGCGGGGCGGTCGGGCGTGGAGCCGACCGGCAGCCGTTTCAAGGGCTGCACCCACGCCGAACGCTCCAGGTCCGATCGCGGGCCGAAGCCGGAGTCGGAGTCCGGATCGGCGTCGGGATCGGCGTCTGGATCGGCGTCGATCCGGTCCGCGATCCACAACGCCTGACCGCCCAGCCACCGCAGCGCCAGCACCGGTGAGATGGTCCGGAACGTGCCCAGCACGTGCCTTTCCATCTTCCCCGTGCCCCCGAAGAACTCCATGGCCAGCGCCTCGCACCGGTAACCCCCCGGCACCGCCGCCCCGTTCACAGCCCACCCCGGCTGCTCCGCAGATTCCGCAGCGCGTTCTCCACGCTCAGCCGCTCGGCCGGAGTCAGCGCCCGGACCCACTCGGGCTCCGCCTCCCGCTCCAACGGTGGCGACTGCGTGGAGGTTGCCGCCGACCTCACCGCCCCGCACGGCATCGTCCCCGTCCGCGACTCCAAGAACCCGGGCGGCCCCGTGCTGCACGCCTCCCCCGCCTCCTTCGCCGCCTTCGTGGCGGGCGTCAAGGCCGGGGAGTTCGGCGCCGTCTGACCTGGACCGACCCCACACCGCCCCGCCGTGCCACGCACGGCGGGGCGGTCGGGCGTCCGACCGCCGCGCCGGCCGACCTGCTGGAGTTCGCCAACGCAGGGCGGGAGTCGGCGGCGGGCAGCTCGCGGCCCGACGCGGCAGAAACCGATGCTCCGGGTCTCGCCGCGCTCAGCTCGCCGGGACCGCCGCCAGGCGGGCCGGCGGTTCCTCGGTGGCCGGGACCGCCGGGGCCGCCGGCCTGGCGGCCGGGCGCAGGAGCACGGCGCAGGCGAGGGCGGCCAGCAGGGCGAGCGAGGCCGAGACGGTCAGGCACAGCCGCATGCCGTCGAGGAAGGAGTCGCCCAGGGCGGTCAGGGCCGGTCCGGTGGCGGCGTCCAGGTCGAGCCCGGCCACGGCGCCGAGTCCCTGCTCGCGGGCGGTGTCGAGGGCGCGGGCACTCGCCTCGGCGGGCACCCCCGCGTCGGCGAGGCGGCCGGGCAGCGCGTCGAGGGCCCGGGTGGTCAGCAGGGCGCCGAGCACGGCCGGGCCGAGGGCGCCACCGACCTGGCGGAAGGCGTTGTTCCCGGCGGCGGCCATCCCGGCCAGGTGGTACGGGACGGAGGACACCGCGGAGGCGGTCATCGGGGTGAGCACGGCGCCCATGCCGAGGCCCAGCAGAGCCAGCCGCCAGACGATCGAGCCGTAGGAGGTGTGGGCGTCGACGCCGGTCAGCGAGAGCATCGCGCCCGCCGCGACGACCAGGCCCGTGGTGATCAGGACCCGGGCGGAGACCCGGTGCATCAGGCGTCCCACGGGCGCGCCGACGACGAGGGCCACTCCGGACACCGTCACCATCCGCAGCGCCGCCTCGATCGTGGTCAGGTGCTGGACCATGCCGAAGTAGAGACTCAGCACGAAGAAGAAGCCGATCAGCCCGAGGAAGCTGATCATGGCGACCAGAGCGGTGGCGGTGAAGGCGGGGCTGCGGAACAGCGCCAGGTCGAGCATCGGGCTCGCGCTGCGTCGCTCCACGGCGACGAACACGGCGGCGGATACCGCGCCGAGCACCAGGGCCGTCACCACGGCGGGCTCGCCGAAGCCGTCCGCGCCGCCCTCGATGACGCCGTAGACGACCGCGGTGACCGCGACGGCCGCACTGATCTGTCCGGGCCAGTCGAGCCGACGGCCGTGCGGGGCGCGCGAGTCGGGCAGCAGGAACGCGGCGACGACCAGCACGATCAGGGAGACCGGTATGGGCAGGAGGAAGATCCAGCGCCACGCGACGTGCTCCAGCAGCCCACCCGCGATCAGCGGGCCCACGGCGAGCGAGGCCATCAGGGACATGGCCCACAGGCCGATGAACCTGCCCCGTTCCCGGTGGTCGGGGACCGCGTGGCTGATCAGGGCCAGCGTCGTGGGCAGCAGCGCCGCCGCCCCCAGCCCGGAGACGGCCTGCCCGGCCCACAGGGCCTGCACCGAGTCCGAGGACAGTGAGATCGCCGCGCCCAGCGCGCAGAAGGCCATGCCCGCCTGGAAGACCCGCTTGCGGCCGTGGACGTCGCCCCACACCCCGGTGGTCAGGATCAGCGCGGCCATCGGCAGCACGAAGGCGTCCGAGACCCAGGCCAGCTGGGACGTGGAGGCGCCCAGGGCCCGCTGGACGGCCGGCAGGCTCACCGACACGGTGGTCACGGGGAGGTAGGCGACGAAGACGCCCAGGCAGGCCATGACGAGCGTGACGCCCCGCCCTGATCTGTCCTGTGTCGTTGCGGAGTTCACGAAGAGGTTCCTTCTGCTGCGGGGGTGGGTGCCGCGCGGGCACCGGCTGCGATGTGAGCACCGCCGTCCGGCGTGCGCCCGCTCCCGGGTGATCCGGCGTACCACCGCATTCCGCGCGGTCCGCCGGATCACCCGCAAAGCCGCCGACCAGCTTCGCCCCGACCGTCGATGAATCCCCAAGCGATCCCGGCGAACGTCATGGAACCTCCGGATGGAGCGCCGCCCATGTGACCATTCATCCATGCCTGACGCTCTGGACCGCAAAATCATCCATGGACTGAACTGCTCGCCGCGGGTCTCCTTCCGCCGCCTCAGCGAGGTCGTCGGGGTGTCCGAACAGACCGTGGCACGCCGCTACAGCGCCCTGCGCCGTGGTGGCGTCGTCCGCGTCGTCGGGCTGAGCAGCCCCGCCGCCCACGGCCGGTCCGAGTGGATCGCGCGGCTGCGCTGCCGCCCGGACGCCGTGGGGCCGCTCGCGGATTCCCTGGCCCGCAGGCCGGAGGTCGCGTACACGAGCATCGCGTCGGGCGGTTCGGAGATCATCTGCATCATCCGTTCGCCCGCCGGGACCGTCGGCGACGACGTGCTGCTGCGGCAGCTTCCCCGGGCGGCCTCGGTCCTCGACCTGAACGTCGATCTCCTCGTCCACGCCTTCGGTTCCCCGGACACGGCCGGCTGGACCGGGCGGGAGGGCTCGCTCACCGAGGAGCAGGTGCGGCTGCTGACCGCGGAGCGCCCCATCCCCGCCGGGCCCCCGCTCACCCCGACCGAGGAGGACCGCCCGCTCCTCGAAGCGCTGGCGGAGGACGGCCGCGCCTCCCACACCCGGCTCGCGGAGGCCACCGGCTGGTCCAAGCCGCGCGTGGCCCGTCGGCTGGAGGCCCTCGAAGCGACCGGCTCGCTGGTCTACGACATCGACACCGTGCCCGAACGCCTCGGCTACGAGCTCAACGCCACCCTCTGGCTCCAGGTCGACCTGCCTCGGCTCCAGGAGATCGGCGAGGAGCTCAGCGGGCACGACGAGTGCGCCTTCGCCGCCGCCATCAGCGGCAAGCACAACATCATGGCCGTGGTCATCTGCAAGGACACCCCGGACTTCTACCGCTACCTCAGCGGCCGCTTCGCCCGTACCGAGGGCATCAGGGGCTACGAGATCAGTGTGCGCGTGCGCCGCCTCAAGCAGGCCGCCTCCCTCATCCTCAACGGGCGGCTCATCCACCCCGCGCTCGCCTGACCCGGGCGCGGGGCGGACCCGGCCCGCATCGGTCAGGCCCCCGAAGCCGCCTGCCGGAAGCCCGAGTTCACCGCGGTCAGCCCGCCGTCCACGCGCAGCGTCGTCCCCGTGATCCAGGCCGCGTCGCGCGAGGCGAGAAAGGCGACGGCGGACGCGATGTCGTCGGGCTCGCCGACCCGGCCGAGCGGGTAGAGGCCGCTCACCCGGGACAGTTCCGCGTCGCGGCCCGTCCAGGCGTCGGTGCGGATCGTGCCGGGTGCGACCAGGTTGACGCGTACGCCGCGCGGACCCGCATGGCCCGCCAGGGTACGGGTCAGGCTGCCCAGGCCCGCCTTGGCCGCGCTGTAGGCGTGATTGCCGAAGTCCTGTTCGCCGTTGACCGAGCCGATGTTGACGATCGCGCCCCGGCCGGAGGCCACCAGGTGCGGGAGGGCGGCGCGGGCACAGCGGTACGGTCCGGTGAGTGTGATGTCCAGGTCGCGCTGCCAGACCTCGTCGGGCTCGTCCTCGAAGAACGGGGCGTCGGGGGCACAGGAGTACGCGTTGTTCACCAGCACATCGAGGGAGCCGAAGGCGGCGACGGCGTGGGCCACCGCGGCCTCGACCGCGGCCCGGTCGCCCACGTCGCAGGGCAGCGACTCGGCCGTCGCGCCCGTCTCGCATATCTCCGCGGCAGTGCGTGCGGCGCGGTCGCCGTCCAGGTCGGTGACCAGGACGCGCGCGCCTTCCGAGGCCAGCCGGCGGGCCGTGGCCGCACCGATGCCCTGGCCCGCTCCGGTGATGAGTACGCCGTGACCGTCGAACCGTGAACCGGCAGAGTGAGGAGGAGTCATAGCGCCGACCGTACTGCCCTGACCAGGGCCTGGGCACGGGGATCGGCGGTGACTCCCTTCTGCAGACCGTTCGTCACATAGCCCAGCGCGATGCCGGATTCGGGGTCGGCGAAGCCGAGCGAGCCACCCCGGCCGGGGTGGCCGAACGAGCCGGGGGCCAGCAGCGGGGCCGCCGGGCCGTGCAGCATGTAGCCGAGGCCGAAGCGGGTGCTGACGACCAGGACCCGGTCCGGGCCCGCCGACTCCTCGGTGCGGGCGAGGGTGAGCGTGGCCGGGGCGAACAGTCGGTGGTCGTCGACCGGGCCGATCATCGCGGCGTAGCAGCGGGCCAGCGCGCGGGCGGTGGCGATGCCGTTGGAGGCGGGGAGTTCGGCCACCCGGTAGGCGGGGTCGTTCTCGTCGGGGAGCGGGTCGATGGCCCCGAAGGCGCGGCGGGTGAGGGACTCCGGGTCGCGGTAGGCCTCGACGACGGACCGCTTGGGGCGCACCCTCAGGGCGCCGCCGTTGCCCGCGTCGGCCGGGGGTTCGACGGGCCCGATCCGGCCCACCCGGTGCGCCTCTTCCGCCGGGAGGCCGAACCAGAAGTCCAGGCCGAGCGGGCGGGCGATCTCCTCGGCGACCCAGCGGCCGACGGTGCGGCCGGTGACCCGGCGCACCAGTTCGCCTATGAGCCAGCTGTAGGTCTGGGCGTGGTAGCCGTGGTCGGTGCCGGGTTCCCACTGAGGGCGCTGGGCCGCGACGGCCTGTGGCCCGGAGATCCCGTCGGCCGCCTCGGAGGGGGTAAGCGGGCAGTCGAGGGCGGGGATGCCTGCCCGGTGGGCGAGGAGGTGGCGGACAAGCACACGTTCCTTGCCGGCCGCCTTGAACTCCGGCCAGTACGTGCCGACCGGGGCGTCGAGGTCGACCTGGCCGCGCTGGTGCAGCATCAGCGGTACGGCGGCTGCGATGCCCTTGCCCGCCGAGCGGACGATCTGCACGGTGTCGACGGCCCACGGTTCGACGCCGTCGACGTCTCTCGTACCGGCCCACAGATCGACGACCTTGCGCCCGTCCCGATAGACCGCGACGGCCGCACCGCGTTCGCCGCGCTCCTCGAAGTTACGGATGAAAGCATCCCGGACCGGTTCGAATCCGGCCGCCACCGTGCCTCGTACGTCCACGCCTGCTCCTGCGCTCCCGCTCATCCCCCCATGGTGCATCCCGCCGCAGGCCGGATGCGGGGCGGGTCACCCCATGTTCACAGTCACGGAACGCGGGTCGAAGCCGAAGGGCAGCTCCAGACGGTGAGTGCGCATCAGTTCCTCGTCGCAGAGCAGATCCTGGGTACGGTCGTCGGCGGCGATGACGCCCTCGCTCAGGACGACCGCGCGCGGGCAGAGCTCCAGGGCGTACGGCAGGTCGTGCGTGACCATGAGCACCGTGACGTCCAGGGACCGCAGGATGTCGGCGAGCTCGCGCCGCGAGGCCGGGTCCAGGTTGGAGGACGGCTCGTCCAGCACCAGGATCTCCGGCCGCATGGCGAGGACGGTGGCGACGGCGACGCGGCGGCGCTGGCCGAAGGAAAGGTGGTGCGGCGGCCGGTTCGCATACTCCTCCATGCCGACCTGCCGCAGGGCTTCGGTGACGCGTTCCTCCAGTTCGGCGCCGCGCAGCCCGGAGGCGGCGGGACCGAAGGCGACGTCCTCGCGGACGGTGGGCATGAAGAGCTGGTCGTCGGGGTCCTGGAAGACGATGCCGACGCGGCGGCGGATCTCGGCGAGGTTGCGCTTCTCGACCGGGAGACCGGCGACCCGGACGGTGCCCGCACCGGCGTCGAGGATGCCGTTGAGGTGGAGGACGAGGGTGGTCTTGCCGGCTCCGTTCGGGCCGAGCAGGGCGACGCGTTCGCCTCGGGCGACCGTCAGGTTCACCCCGAAGAGCGCCTGGTGGCCGTCGGGGTAGGCGTAGGCGAGGCCGCTGACCTCCAGGGACGGCGCGGGGGCGGTGGGCATGCTCATACGGTCCATCCCAGCAGACAGATTATGAGGGCGAGTACGGGGAGTGCCGAGGCGTGCGCCCACTGCGTCCTGGAGGCTGTCACCTCGTCGATGACCGGCATGGAACCGGCGTAGCCGCGGCTGACCATCGCGAGGTGGACGCGTTCGCCTCGCTCGTAGGACCTGATGAAGAGCGCGCCCGCCGATTTGGCCAGGACGCCCCACTGCCGTATTCCGCGCGCCTCGAAACCGCGGGAGCGGCGGGCGATCGACATCCGGCGCATCTCGTCGGTGATCACATCGCCGTACCGGATCATGAAGGAGGCGATCTGGACGAGCAGCGGCGGCAGCTTGAGTCGCTGGAGGCCGAGCAGCAGCGAGCGCAGTTCGGTGGTGGAGGCGAGGAGCACGGACGCGGCGACGCCGAGGGTGCCCTTGGCGAGGACGTTCCAGGCGCCCCAGAGGCCGGGGACACTCACGGATAGGCCGAGGACGTGGGTCTGCTCGCCGGGCACCACGAACGGCATGAGCAGCGCGAACGCGACGAACGGCACCTCGATGAGCAACCGCCTCAGCAGGAAGCCCGCGGGGATGCGGGCCAGTGCGGTGACGGCGCCGATCAGTGCCGCGTACAGCGCGAACGCCCACATTGCCTCGCGCGGCGTCGAGACGACGACCACGACGAAGCAGAAGGCGGCGGCGAGCTTGCAGTGCGGCGGCAGGTCGTGGACGGGCGAGTGCCCGTGCCGATAGAGCCTGTGCGCATGTCCGGCGCCCATGTCAGACGGTCTCCTCGGTGCGCGAGGCGCCGGCGGGCGCGTCCGGCGTGCGACGGCGGCGGACCACGTAGAAGACTCCGCTGCCGACCACGATCGTGGCGCCGACACCGATCACTCCGGCGAGGCCGCCCGAGATCCGGGCGTCGGAGACGTCCTTGACGCCGTAGTCGGCGAGCGGGGAGTCCTTGGCGGCGTGCTCCTCGGTCTTCTTGTCGATGCCCTGGTCGGCGGCGACCTTCTCCAGGCCGTCGGGGCTGGCGGAGGCGTAGAAGGAGACGAAGCCCGCCAGGACGAGGGCGGTGACCAGGCCGATGGCCCGGATTCCCCGGGTGGAGCGGGCGGCGACGGGGGCGACGGACTGCCGGGCGGGGGCGTCGACGAGCTCGCCGTCGACCCGGAGCTTGAGCGGGGCGGTGAGTCCGCGGGCGCCGTGGACCAGATCGGGACGTACGGCGACGACGGCGCCGACGGTCAGGGCGGTGATCACGGCTTCGCCGATACCGATCAGTACGTGGACCCCGACCATGGCGGTGAAGACCTTGCCGATCGGTATGTCGGTGGTGCCGCCGATCCAGTAGATCAGCGTGAAGACGCAGGCCGCGGCCGGTACGGAGACCAGGGCGGCGACGAAGGACGCGGCCGTCACGGAGCGACGGGTGCGCGGCAGCACGCCGACCAGCCCGCGGAAGAGGGCGTACGCGACGACGGTGGTCGTGATGCCCATGTCGAGCACGTTCACGCCGAGCGCGGTGAGGCCGCCGTCGGCGAAGAGGATGCCCTGCATGAGCAGTACGACGGAGATACAGAGCACCCCGGTGCAGGGCCCGACCAGGATCGCGGCGAGCGCACCGCCCAGCAGGTGCCCGCTGGTGCCCGCCGCGACCGGGAAGTTCAGCATCTGTACGGCGAAGATGAACGCGGCGACCAGGCCGGCGAGCGGAGCGGTGCGTTCATCGAGTTCACGGCGGGCACCCCGCAGGCTGACGGCGACGGCACCCGCGGCGACGACTCCAGCGGCGGCGGAGACGGGGGCGTTGATGAATCCGTCGGGTACATGCATGGAGGGGCTCCGCTTCCTGCGATGCCGCGTTGCTGCGGGCGGTGTCGTGAACCGCTCAATGATAGGACCTTGTTGCAAACGCTTCGCAAGAGCGGGTACGTCACAGCTGACCTCGCCGCGCCGTTTGCGGAAAATATGCGACATTGGATGGCGAAGGTGGACAGAAGGAGGAGTCGGCCCATGCCCCCCGTGATCCACGAGCAGGCCGAAGCCTGGCTCGTCAATGACACCCCCGACCTCCCAGCGGTGCCGGTCGATCTGCTGTACGACGCCGACAAGGATCCGCGTACCGTCCATGTCGCCTTCCCCGGCGGCATCGACTGGTCGTTCAGCCGCGATCTGCTGGAGCGCGGCCTGCTCTCCCCCGCCGAACGCGGCGGAATCCGGGTGTGGCCGTGCGGACGGACCCAGCTGGTCGTGGAGATCCGCTCGAAGGAGGGCGTGGAGGTGGTGCAGTTCGACAACGCGCCGCTGATCCGGTTCCTGCACCGTACGCACGACGAGAACGTCGACGACGAGGGCGTCGGCACCCACGCACCCGCGTGACCCGGAGCAGCCGCAACACGCGTCTGACGTTCACACACTCACGCACACGCATGGCAGCCCCCGTGCCGCTCGCACGGGGGCTTCCGTCATTGCCCCGGTCCCCCGTCCCCACAGGTAACCGGCGCGTCCGGGGCCGCGCTCCGCTCGGACGCGGACCTCGGAGGCTCTACGGACCGGCCCCGGACCCCGGAGACTCCGCGGTCCGACCGCGGCGTCCCGGACCGTACGTCCGGGACGCCGGACCCGGCTCAGAGCCTGTCGGGTGACCTCCGATCGGATAGCGGACGCGGTCTGGTGCGTGCGATTCCAAGGCGGAGGAGGGAGTCGACGCGAAGGGGGTCCCCCATGCCTTCAGCCATGGGGGAGTTGGTGACTGACGACAACGCGGGAAGCGTGCGCGCCAGGGCGTGGCCGCCCGGTCGGAGGGCACCCGACAGGCTCTCAGACGAGGGCCGGCTCACGCTCGCCCTCGGCGTCGGGCTTCTCGCCGAGCTGCTCGCGCAGCCCCTCGCCCTCCACGTCCACGTTCGGCAGGAGACGGTCCAGCCAGCGCGGCAGCCACCAGGCGCGCTTGCCGAGCAGGGCGAGGACCGCGGGCACGATCGCCATCCGGACGACGAACGCGTCGAAGAAGACGGCGATGGCGAGCGAGAAGCCGATCATCTTGATCATCTGCTCGCTGGAGCCGATGAAGCCGGCGAAGACCGCCATCATGATCACGGCCGCGGCCGTGACGACCCGGGCACCGTGCTTGAAGCCGGTGACGATCGCCTGGCCGGGCTTCTCGCCGTGGACGTACGCCTCCCGCATCCGGGTCACGAGGAAGACCTCGTAGTCCATGGCGAGGCCGAAGACCACACCCACCATGAAGATCGGCATCATGGACATGATCGGGCCGGTCTGTTCCACGCCGAAGAGCGAGCCGAGCCAGCCCCACTGGAAGACCGCGACGACCGCGCCCAGGGCCGCGACGACCGAGAGCAGGAAGCCGAGGGCCGCCTTCAGCGGCACCAGCACCGAGCGGAAGACCAGCATCAGCAGCAGGAAGGCCAGGCCGACGACGAGCGCCAGGTACGGCAGCAGCGCGTCGTTCATCTTCTGCGAGAAGTCGATGTTCATCGCCGTGGAGCCGGTGACCAGGACCTCGGCGCCCGTGCCGGACCTGATGTCCTTGCCCGTGTCACGGATCGCGTGGACCACGTTCTCGGTCTCGGTGGAGCTCGGCCGGTCCTTCGGGACGACGGTGATCACCGCGGTGTCGCCGGCCTTGTTGAACTGGGCCGGGGTGACGGCGACGACGCCCGGGATGCCGGAGATCTCGTCGGAGACCTGCTTGGCGGCGGTCTTGCCGTCGGAGCTGTTCGCGGTGTCGACGACGACCATCAGCGGCCCGTTGAAGCCGGGACCGAAGCCGTCGGAGAGCAGGTCGTAGGCGCGCCGCTGGGTGGTGCTGGTGGGCTGGGAGCCGTCGTCGGGCAGGCCCATCTCCAGGGACGCGGCCGGCACGGCGATCGCACCGAGGCCGAGGACTCCGACCAGCAGCACCCACACCGGCCTGCGCAGTACGAACCGCGCCCAGCGGGTGCCCATGTTCGGCTTCGCCTCGGGCCGGTTCTCGGCCTCGGCGGCCTTGCGCGCCTTGCGTCCCATGATTCGCTTGCCCGCGAAGCCCATCATGGCCGGGACCAGGGTGAGCGCGATGAGGACGGCGATCGCGACCGTGCCGGCTGCGGCGAAGCCCATCTTCGACAGCATCGGGATGTTGACGACGGCGAGGCCGACCAGGGCGATGACGACAGTGAGACCGGCGAAGACGACCGCGGAACCGGCCGTGCCGACGGCCCGTCCGGCCGCTTCCTCACGCTCCCGGCCATCGGCCAGCTCGGCGCGGTAACGGGAGACGATGAACAGCGCGTAGTCGATGCCGACCGCGAGGCCGATCATCATCGCGAGGGTGGAGGTGGTGGAGCCCAGGTCGAGTACGTTCGCCAGTGCCGTGATCGTCGAGACACCGATGCCGACCCCGATCAGGGCGGTGAGCAGCGGCAGCCCGGCGGCGATCAGCGAGCCGAAGGTGATGACCAGCACCACCGCTGCGATCGCGACACCGATGATCTCGGTGGCCCCGGTCTCCGGCATCGTCTGGAGCGCGTCACCGCCGATCTCCACGGTCATCCCGCTCTTCTGCGCCGTGTGGCCCGCGTCCTGGAGGGCGTCCCGGGTCGCGTCGGTCAGCTCCATCGAGTTGACCTTGTAGGACACGGAGACATACGCCGTGGAGCCGTCCTTGCTGACGGCGCCCGCGGTGTACGGGTCGGTGACCGAGGCGATCTGGTCCGAGCCGGACTTCAGCTCGCCGGCGATCTTGTTCACCCCGGCCTTGTTCGCCGGGTCCGTCATCTTCTGGCCGTCCGGGGCCTTGAAGACGACACGTGCGGTCGCGCCGTCGGCGCTGGAGTCGGGGAAGCGCTGTTCCAGCAGGTCGAAGGCCTTCTGCGACTCCGTACCCGGGATCGAGAAGGAGCTGGAGGTGGCGGTGGACGCGGAGGCCGCGCCGAATCCGGCGAGTGCCAGCAGCGCCACCCAGATCAGGGCGACATAGCGGCGGCGCCGGAAGGCGAGCCGTCCGAGCTTGTAGAGGAATGTGGCCACGGAGGCGTACTCCCGGTCAGGTCGTGTGAGTGGAAAAGGGCATGAGGAACCAGCCCGACGACGAGAGCGGCGTGTCAGGTAGGACTTGGGGAGAGGGCCGTGCGAAGGGGACGGGAGGGTCGGACTCCGGAGCCGGCCGGGATCTTCAGCCGACTCCGAGTGCGGGGAGAATCACGGAGTCGACGTAGTCGGTGAGGAACGCCTGGTCGACGGGGCGGTCCTCGACCAGCTGCCGAGCGGTGAAGGCACCGATCAGCATGTGCGATACATATTTCAGCGCCGGATGATCCGGACGCAGTTCACCCCGGTCCACGGCTCGGCGCAGCAGTGTGTTGAGGCCGGTCATCTCCGGCTCGATCAGCAGTTCACGCAGGGCCTGGAGCAGATCGGGATTGTCGTGGACGGCATGGCTCAGACCCCGCATCAGCGCGGAGTTCTTCTCCATCTGGCAGTCGTCGCTGCGGCTCAGCGCGGCGTGGAAGTCACCGCGCAGCGATCCGGTGTCGATCTCGGCGAGGGACACCGGCTTGTTGTGCCGCAGGGCCGTGACGACCAGCTCGGGCTTGCTCCCCCACTGGCGGTAGAGGGTGGCCTTGCTCGAACGGGTGCGGGCGGCGATGGCGTCCATGGTCAGGGCGTCGTAGCCGACCTCGCGGAGCAGGTCGAGCACGGCGGCGTACAGCTCGCTCTCGCGCTCGGGCGTGAGCCGGGTGCGCGCCACGTGTCGACCTCCTGTTCGCGCTTCTGTTCGCGCTTCTGTTCGTGACTCCCGTACAGCAGTCAATCGAACGAAACTGTTTCGTACACATCGACGGTACTCCGCCTGCCCAGCGAAACGAAATCGTTTCGCTTGTGTTCCGCACCACAAGTTGCCGGGGTCCTCCAGCGCGGAAAGCATTGGAGGGTGAGTGACGACGTCGCGTATCTCCGTTTCCCGCACCTCCACGAGGATCTGCTCTGCTTCGCGGCCGAGGACGATCTCTGGGTCGCTCCCCTCGCCGCCGAGGGGCAGCGGCCCGGCCGCGCGTGGCGGCTGACCGTCGACCGGACCAGAGTCAGCCACCCGCGGTTCTCCCCCGACGGAAGCCGTATCGCCTTCACGACCTGGCGCAGCCTCGACCCCGAGATCCATCTCGCGCCGGTCGAGGGCGGCCCGGCCCGCCGGCTCACCTACTGGGGGTCGACGGACGCCCGGGTCTGCGGCTGGACACCCGACCCCCCGGACACCTCGCAGATCCTCGCCGTGTCCTCGCACAACCAGCCGTTCTCGTATGTCTCCTGGGCCTACACGGTCCCCACGGACGGCAGCCCCGGCGGCAAACTCCCCTGGGGACCGGTCTCCGACATCGCCGTCGCCGAAATCGACGGCGAGCGGCGCACCCTGCTGCTGACCGGCAAACCTCCGCACGAACCGGCCTCCTGGAAGCGGTACCGGGGCGGCGCGATGGGGCGGCTGTGGCTGCACGGCAAGCGGCTGCTCCCGGACATCGGCGGGCACCTCGACTCGCCCATGTTCGTCGGCGGCCGGATCGCGTTCCTCTCCGACCACGAGGGCGTCGGCAATCTGTACTCCTGCCTGCCCGACGGCGGCGATCTGCGCCGCCACACGGATCACGACGCCTTCTACGCCCGGCACGCGTCCAGCGACGGCAGCCGGGTCGTCTACCAGTGCGCCGGCGATGTGTGGCTGGTGGACGACCTGGAGTCGCCGGACGCGGTGCCGCGGAAGCTGGAGGTACGGCTCGGCGGCCCGCGTGCCGGACGGCGTACGTACCAGGTGTCGGCCGCCAGCAATGTCGACTCGCTGTCCGTGGACGAGACGGGCCGGGCCAGCGCCGTCTCCGTACGCGGCAGCCTGTACTGGCTCACCCACCGCGACGGCCCCGCCCGGACGATCTCCAACACCCCGGGGGTCCGGGTCCGGCTGCCCGAGATGCTCGGCAGCGGCGGCCAGGTCGCCTACGTCACGGACGCGGACGGCGAGGACGCGATCGAGATCGCCTACCTGCCGCGCGCCAGCGGCGACCGCGAGCCGCGACGGCTGGCCTCCGGACAGGTCGGCAGGGTCCAGGAGCTGATCGCCGACCCGGACGGCGAGCGCCTTGCGATCGCCACGAACGACGGGCGGCTGCTGCTCCTGGACACGGACGAGGAGGAATCCACCGGCGAACCCACCGAACTGATCCGCTCCGTCAACGGACCGGTCCGGGACATGGCGTTCTCACCGGACGGCGCCTGGCTGGTCTGGTCGCACCCCGGAATCGGCCGTTCGCTGCGCCAGATCAAACTGGCGCGCATCCTGGGGTCCGGCGCTCCGGTGATCGTCGATGTCACCAACGGCCGCTTCGAGGACGAGAATCCCGTCTTCACGGGCGACGGACGCTATCTCGCCTTCCTCTCCTGGCGCGGTTTCGACCCGGTGTACGACGTCCACACCGGGGACCTCTCCTTCCCGCTGGGCTGCCGCCCGTACCTGGTGCCGCTCTCCTCGGCCACGCCCTCCCCGTTCGCCCTGTCCCCGGAGGGGCGTCCGGCGGCGGGCGGTCTCGACCCGGCCGACGACGTCGTCGTCGACGCCGGTACGGGCGAGGGGCCGTCAACGGTCACGGTCGAGTTCGAGGGCCTGGAGAGCCGGGTGACGCCGTTCCCGGTCTCCGCGTCGAAGTACTCGGCCCTTCATCCGGTCAGTGGTGGCGGGCTCGTCTGGCTGCGCTGGCCGATCTCGGGAGCGCTCGGCGAGACATTCGCCAACCCGGCGGACATGTCGGGCCGCCCCACGCTCGAACACTTCAACATCTCCAAGGCCAGGAAGACCGAACTCGTCGGCCATCTGGACTGGTTCGCGGTCAGCGGCGACGCGACGCGGCTGGTCGTCATGGACGAGAGCGAGCTGCGCGCCGTCCCCGCCACCGAGACCGGCGACAGCGACTCGACGGTCTACATCGATCTGCGCCGCATCCTGCACGAGGTCGACCCGGGGGCCGAGTGGCGGCAGGCGTACGGGGAGGGCGGCCGCATCATCCGCTCGTACTTCTGGGAACCGGACATGTGCGGCATCGACTGGGACGGCGTACTCGACCAGTACCGCCCGCTGGTCGAACGGGTCGCCTCCCCCGACGAGTTCGCCGATCTCATGCGCGAGGTCCTGGGCGAACTGGGCACCTCGCACGCGTATGTGGCACCGGCCCGCCGCAACGAGGGCCCGCCGCACTACCAGCGGGCGATCGGGATGCTCGGCGCGAACCTGGTGTGCCGGGACGGCGACTGGACGGTCCGGCGCATCCTGCCCGGTGACTCCTCCGACTCCAAGGCCCGTTCCCCGCTGGCCGGTACGGGCATCCGGGAGGGCGCGGTCCTCACCCATGTCGACGGCCGCCCGGTCGACCCGGTGACGGGCCCGTACCCCCTCCTCTCCGCAGCGGGCGGCACCACGGTGGAACTCACCTTCCGCCCGTCCGGCAGCGAGGGCCACTCCCGCCGGGTCGCGATCGTCCCCCTGGTCGACGAACGGCCTCTGCGCTACCAGGACTGGGTGGCCAAACGCCGTCAAGTCGTACGGGAGTTGAGCGGCGGCAAGTGCGGGTATCTGCACATCCCCGACATGGGCGGCTCGGGCTGGGCCCAGTTCAACCGGGACCTGCGCGGGGAGGTCTCCCGCCCGGCCCTGATCGTCGACGTACGCGGCAACGCGGGCGGCCACATCAGCGAGCTGGTGGTCGAGAAGCTCACCCGCACGATCCTCGGCTGGGACCTGACGCGCAACGCCCAGCCGGTCAGTTACGCCTCCAACGCCCCCCGGGGCCCGGTGGTCGCCCTGGCCGACGAGGCGACGTCCTCCGACGGCGACATGATCACCGCCGTGTTCCGCCTGCTGAAACTGGGCCCGGTGGTGGGCCAGCGGACGTGGGGCGGCGTGGTCGGCATGACCGGCCGGCACCGGTTGGGTGACGGCACGGTGATCACGGTGCCGATGAACGCGGCCTGGTTCGACACGTACGGCTGGTCGGTCGAGAACTACGGCGTCGAACCGGACCTGGAGGCCCTGCGCACCCCGCTCGACTGGGCCGAGGGCCGGTACGCGGTGCTGGACGACGCGGTGCGGGTGGCGCTGGACCTGCTGGCCGCCCATCCGGCGGCGACCCCTCCGACCTACGAGTCGGTCCCGGACCGGCGGCGTCCGCCCCTGCCGCCACGGTAGGCGGACCCCTGTGCCGAACGGACGGCAACGACGGCACGATCTCCCCGTTCCGAGCCCCACACCCGCACGAGTGATCTGTCTCACGCGGTGTCACAGCGATCCATCACGCGGTGTCTTGATGCCGAACCCTGGCAACGAAGGAGACACCGTGAGCGAGAACACCGATGTGGTCGTGATCGGCGGAGGATACGCCGGCGTCATGGCGGCCAATCGTCTGACGCAGCGCGACGACGTGACAGTGACGCTGATCAACCCGCGCCCGGCCTTCGTCGAGCGGATCCGCCTGCACCAACTGGTGGGCGGGTCCCACGACGCGGTCGTCGACTACGCAGACGTCCTGGGCAAGGGCATCCGGCTGGTGGTCGACACCGTGACACGGATCGACGCGGCCGGGCGCAGCGTGACGTTGGCGACCGGCGGCACGGTCGGCTACGACTACCTGGTCTACGCGGTGGGCAGTGGCGGCGCCGACCCCGGTGTGCCCGGAGCGGCGGAGTTCGCCTACCCGATCGCCGGCCTGGAGGAGGCGCAGCGGCTGCGGCCGGTCGTCGACGCCGCGCCCGCGACGGCCGCGGTGACGGTGGTCGGCGCCGGCCCGACCGGCATCGAGACCGCCGCCGAACTGGCGGAGGGGGGCCGCACCGTGACCCTGGTCTGCGGCGAGGTGCTCGGCCCGGACCTGCACCCTCGAAGTCGCCGCTCGGTCGCCAGGCGCCTCGCCGGGCTCGGTGTGACCGTGCTCGAAGGCCCGGGGGCGAGGGCGACCGCCGTGACCCGCGATGCCGTGCGGCTCGGCGACGGCCGCGAGCTCCCGAGCAGGGTCACCATCTGGACCGCCGGATTCGGCGTGCCGGACCTGGCCGCCCGCAGCGGGCTGAGCACCGACGCCCTGGGCCGCCTGCTCACGGACGAGACGTTGACGAGCGTGGACGACGCGCGCATCGTCGCGGCCGGGGATTCGGCGGCACCGTCGGACCTGCCGTTCCGGATGAGCTGTCAGGCCGCGGTTCAGCTGGGCCCGCAGGCCGCCGAGACAGTACTCAGCCGGCTCGCGGGCAAGCAGCCCGCGCCCGTCGACGTGAGGTTCGTCGCCCAGTGCATCAGCCTGGGGCGTCGCGCAGGCGTCTTTCAGCTCACCGGCAGGGACGACACCGCCAAGAGGTACTACCTCGGCGGCCGCCCGGGCGCGAAGATCAAGGAGCTCATTTGCAAGGGCATCCCCTGGCAGCTGTCGTACGAGGCACGCAAGCCCGGTGCGCGCACCTGGTGGGCCAAGGACGACAAGCGCAGACAGCTGCTGCGGGCCAAGGGCGGCACGGCGCCGGTCGCCGCTGAACGGGCGGCATGAGGGCTGTCCCGTGAGCCACGCATCGGTGGACCGGTCGCCGGCCGGCCGTCGACGGAGGAAGGAGGACCTTGCTGTGGACGCACGTGTGAACTCCTGCGGCAACCGGGGCCGACCACGAAGGAGAGGGACCTGGATATGAGCGACCACGCCACCGATCAGGCGACCGAGGCTTTCGTCGCCCACCGCAACCTGCTCTTCACCGTCGCGTACGAGATGCTCGGATCGGCGGCCGACGCGGAGGACGTCCTCCAGGAAACCTGGCTGCGGTGGGTCGAGGTCGACCTGGGGCAGGTACGCGACCGGCGCGCCTACCTGGTCCGGATCACAACCCGGCAGTCGCTCAACCGGCTGCGCACCATGACGCGCCGCAAGGAGGCCTATGTCGGCCCCTGGCTGCCCGAGCCGGTGCTCACCGCGCCCGACGTGGCCGAGGACGTCGAGCTCGCCGAGAGTGTGTCGATGGCGCTGATGCTCGTCCTCGAAACGCTGTCGCCGACGGAGCGGGCCGTCTTCGTACTGCGCGAGGCCTTCGACGTCGGCTACGACGAGATCGCGGCCGCCGTCGACAAGAGCCCCGCGGCCGTCCGCCAGATCGCGCACCGCGCCCGCCGGCACGTCGATGCCCGCCGCCCTCGCGCGGCGGTCTCCGCGAGCGAGACCCGGGCGGCTCTGGAATCGTTCCGGCGCGCGCTCGAAACCGGGGACCTCCAGGGCCTCCTCGACGTGCTCGCTCCCGACGTCGTCCTGGTGAGCGACGGCGGCGGCATCAAGCAGGCCGCACGACGGCCGGTCATCGGCTCCGACAAGGTGGCCCGCTTCATCGTCGGCGGCTCCGGCAAGGCCGAAGGCGCGCTCACCGGTGGCCCCACCGTGGTCAACGGCAACCCCGCACTCGTCCTGCGCCTGGACGGCGAGATCGACGGCGTCCTGGCGATCCGTGTCGAGGACGCGCGCATCACCGGCCTCTACTACGTCCGCAACCCGGAGAAACTGACCCGCATGGAATCCGAGACCCCGCTCACCCTGCGATGAATACCGGTGGCGCTCCTCGGCCTCGCCGGGCCGGGGGCCATCCACACCTTCCGATCACTGCCCTCGTGCGTGCCGGGGATGCCGCGGGGCCGGCCGGCGCAGTCCGGTTCGGCCTTGCGGCAGTGCTCCCCGCATCACCCGTCCACGACGTCCCGGGACAGCGCACCCGGGCCGGATGCTGTTCCCGGTCCACCACCGGGGCCGACGGTGACCGGCCCGCCCACCACCCGGTCCCACCCGGAGGGCGCGGGCAGCTCGCACCAGACCGTCCACCACGGTCGGACCATCGACGATCCGTCCATCGTGAGGCGGTACCGCAAGGCATACGATCGGCTGAGGGCGCGGCGGGACGGTGGGAAGGCGGCCATGGTGTACTGGCCGGGTCCGGAGGCCCGAACCGTTCCACCGGCTGGCTCGTCGCCCGGCCGTGAACCTCTCTCGGCAGGAGCAACTACGTGCACCAGCTCACGTACGACGACATCAAGGCCGCCACCGACCGGATCGCCGGGCACGTCCGCCCGGTCGCCGTCGCCCCCGTCGACCCGGGAACGATCCGCACAGCTCAGGGCGGTCTCCTCGACGCCCGGTCCGAGGAGCCCTGCGAGGTCTGGTTCGCGCTGGAGTTCATGCAGCACACCGGCTCCTTCAAGGCGCGCGGCGCGCAGAACTTCATCCAGGCCCACCGCGAGGCCGGCACCCTGCCGGACGCGGGCGTGACCATCGCCTCCGGCGGCAACGCCGGGCTCGCCTGCGCATGGGCGGCCCGGCAGCAGGGCGTGCGCGCCACCGTGTTCCTGCCGACCGTCGCCCCGGCGGTGAAGGTGGCCAAGCTGCGCGACTTCGGGGCGGACGTGCGGGTGGTCGGCGCGGAGTACGCCGAAGCCCTCGAAGCGTGTGAGGAGTTCGCCGCCTCGTCCGGCGCGCTCGCCGCGCACGCCTACGACCACCCGCTGATCGCCGCCGGGGCCGGGACCCTGCTGGAGGAGATCCACGCCCGGATCCCCGGTCTGGACACCGTGGTGGTCTCGGTCGGCGGCGGCGGCCTGTTCGCCGGTGTCGCCACCGCCGCTCAGCACCACGGAATCCGCACGGTCGCCGTCGAGCCGGAGAACTGCCGGGCGCTGAACGCCGCCATCGAGGCCGGTCGCCCGGTCGACGTCCCCGTCGACTCGGTCGCCATCGACGCCCTCGGCGCCCGCCGTGCCACCGCGCTGGCCCTGGACGCCGCCCGCCGGGACGACGTCCGCTCCGTCCTGGTACCGGACGGCGAAATCGTCCGCGCCCGCCAGGAGTTGTGGGACCACCGCCGCGTCGCCGTCGAGCACGCCGCCGCCACCGCGCTGGCCGCGCTCACCGCCCCGGACCTTCCGGCCGGGCCGACAGCGCCGAACCTCGGCTACCGGCCGGGCAGCGGCGAGCGGGTCGCCGTCGTGCTGTGCGGGGCGAACACCGACCCGAGCGACCTGGTGCACCCGGCCGAGAACTGATATCCGGTGGCCGGCCCGGCCAGGACGGCAGCCCCGCAGGTCATACGGTCTCCTGAGGGCCGCCGCCTTGTCACCGAAGGCGTCCCTCTCCGTGATCGAGGAAGCGGCAGAGGAGAACCGAAATGGTGCGCAGCCGGATCGACTTGAGCACCGCGACCTGGCGTAGGAGCAGCTACAGCAATTCCTCCGTCGGCGACTGCCTCGAAGTCGCCGACGGTCACACCGGCATCGTCCCCGTCCGCGACTCCAAGCGCCCCGAAGGACCGGCCCTCGCCATCGCCGCGTCCGCCTGGACCCCGTTCGTCGAGTCCGTCAAGCCATCCCGACCCGCCGCAACGTCGTCAAGAACCCTCCGGGCAGCCCTGGTTCGTGGGCACCGTCGGGACGTGAGCCGAACGTCAGCGGTGAGCCGAAGCGTGGGAACGCCGCTCGGACCCCGCCACGAAGCCGAATCCAGCAGATTGATCACAACCCGATGCGTGCCGTGGGTTGCGGGCAGTGGTGTTGCGCGCCGGGTGGGACGGCCGGGCTGACCGTCGGGTCAACGGCCAGGGCTGTCTCACCCGGCGCTCCAGGAGTCCGGCGCGCCGCCCCGGGGCTACCGGGTCGGCTTGTTCCGAGGAAAGGAGACCGTCACTTGACGTCGACGTAGTCGCCGGCCGCGGTCGCGCCGCCGGTCGTGTTCGTCTCACCGAAGGTCCATCGCCAGTAGCCGTCGGCGGAGGCGGTGACCGTGGTCTTCAGGGCGCCGGTCGAGTTCGCCTTCACGATCTTGACCGTGTTGTACGTGCTGGTACCGGCTTTGCGGAACTGGAGCTTGGCCGCCTTGCCACCGAAGCCGGTGTAACTGTGCTTCACCCAGTCCGCGCGGGTGATCTTGCCGGTGACGGTGAGCTTGCCGCCCTTGGCGACGGGCTCGGGCGAGGCGTCGACGGTGACCTTCGCCGCACGCTTGACCCGCACGGTGGGCGAGAGAGGCAGATACTCCTCGCTCTTGAGCCCGCCCTTCGCGTTCCAGATGCGTACCCAGACGGCGCTCTTCCAGGTCGTGGCGTCGTTGTTCGAGTCGAGGGTGTATCGCGGGTCGATGTACAGCGTGCCCTCGCAGTCGGCGGCCACGGAGCCGTCCTCACAGGCGGTGAGCACCGTGTAGATGGCCCCGCGCTCCGAGGCCTTGGCGGGGGTGGTGTCGTGATACAGCAACAGGGAGGTGTTCACGTCGGACTGCTTGAGGCCGGACGGCCACGACACGCGGTACGTGAATGTGGGGGTGACCTCTGCGGACGTACCCACGATGATGGACTTGCCCTTGTTCAGGACGAGGTTCGACACCTTGACGCCGGTGTCCGCCGCCTGCGCGGACGGCGCGGTGAATGCCCCCAGGGCGAGCGTTCCCGCGACCATGACCGCGAAGCCGGATCTGCCTGCGCGCATGCGCAACCTCTTGTTGGTGAGGGACTGGTATGAGTCCGGTAAAGGAAGAATGGATCGCCGCAGGTTAACAGCCCCCGAACGGGGCCCGGTTCGAGAGGGCCGGGCTCGAACCACCGGCCCGACAGCCTCGTGACGGGCGAAGCCGAGACGGATGACCTTCTCGGGATCAAGCCCCTGCAGGGCGCCAATCGCCACGGCCCGGCGGCCCGGCGGCCCGGCAGGAACGAGGCCCTCCTCGGGCCGCAACAAGCCGACGGGGAACCGGAAAGGGCGCGCCCGGTATCCGGGCGCGCCCTCAAGCAGACAACGCGCAGTGTCGCGAATCGCGTCAGCGGTCGAAGCGCTCGCGGGTGTCGTCCGCAGCGTCCCGGACCCTGTCACGGCCCTGCTGGGCCTTGTTACGGCCCTGCTGCGACGTCTTCGAGGCTCGCTCGGACGCGCCCTGCGCCCGCTCCCGACCCTGGTTCCGAGCCTCGCCGCGGCCCTCGTGGCCCTCGCGGCCCTCGCGGCCCTCGTTCGCCTTCTTCTTCGCCTGGTCGGCGAGCTCCTGCGCCTTGTCCTTGAACTGGTCTGCGATACCCATGCTTTTCACTCCTAGTGGGTGCGTGGGGGACGGCCTGTAACGGCCTCGACCAGAGTTACACGCCCCGACATTCATCGCATTTCGATCACTTACTCTGCGTACGCACCGCCCGTGCGTCCTGGTCAGCGGCGCCTCCGGCGCCCACGAGTCCCTTGCTCACGCCCTCCAGCCGCGCCCCGAACCGCCGCATCTCGCGCTGTCCGACGACACCGATCACCGAGGGCAGGTAGCCCCGCACGGACTGCATCCCGCGCAGCCACCACTGCGCGTACACATGCGCCGACCGCCGCTCGATACCGGTCACGATCCGGTCGACCGCCGGGCCCAGCGGATACGTACGGTTCGACGGCCAGGGCAGCCGCTGCCGCAGTTCCCGCATCACGTCGTCCCGGTCGGCGCCCCGCACCATGTCCGTGTCGGTCCAGGACAGATAGCCGACCCCGACCTTTACCCCGCGGTAGCCGACCTCGGCCCGCAGGCTGTGCGCGAACGCCTCCACGCCCGACTTGGACGCGCAGTACGCGGTCATCATCGGCGCCGGTGTCATCGCCGCGAGCGAGGCGATCTGCAGGAAGTACCCGCGGCTCTCCATGAGCACCGGCAGGAAGGCCCGCCCCGTCACCGCGCCGCCGATCAGATTGACCTCGATGACCCGGCGCCACGCCTCCGGGTCCGAGTCGACGAACGGACCGCCCGACGCGACTCCGGCGTTGGCGACGACGACGTCGACCTTCCCGAACCGCTCCTTGACCTGCTCGGCGACGCGCGCCATCGCCTCGTGGTCGGTGACATCCGCGAACCAGTGGTCGCTCTGCGAGTGCAGCCGCTCGGAGACCTTCTTCAGTTCGTCCGGTTCCAGGCCGACCAGCGCGAGCTTGGCCCCGCGCGCAGAGAGCTTGCGCGCCAGCAGTTCGCCCACGCCACGCGCCGCGCCCGTGACGACGACGACCTGTCCTTCGAGACTCCGCCTGTCGCTCATGCGACATCCTCCTTCTCGGCCGTACCGTCCACACCGTCCGTGCCGCCCGCCGGGACGTACGCGGAGACGAGCTCCCGGATCTCCGCGGTGACCGCCTCCGGCGCCTCCACCGGTGTCATGTGGCCCATGCCCGCCAGCTCGGTGAGCCCCAGGCAGTCGGGCAGCGCCGCCGCGATGGCACGGGCGTGCACGAGCGGCGTCAGCCGGTCCTCCGTGCCCGCGATCACCGCCGTGGGCACTCGCAACTCCCGTACCCCCGCGTCGAGATCGAGCTCCGCGAGGACATGTCCCCAGGCGACTCTGGCCGCCCGCGGGCAGGCGTGCACGATCCTGGCGCAGATCTCGACCCGTTCGGGTGCCGAACCCGCTCCCATCGTCCCGTACTTGAGTATCCGCCTGGAGACCGGCGTGACCGGCCCGAGCGGGGCACGCGCCCCGAGAATCGCGCGGGTCATCCGGGTACGGACGGCCCCGGCCCGCAACGGCACCACCAGCGACTCGGCGCTCAGCCGCGAGCTGCCGGTGCTGCACAGCAGTACGGCGGCCGCGTGCTCACGCAGCCCGGCCCGGCGCGAGGCGGCCATCATCGTCATCCCGCCCATGGAGTGCCCGGCGAGCACGGCCTTCTCGCCCGGTTCGAGGGCAACGGCCAGCACCGCTTCGAGGTCGTCGGCGAGGGCGTCCGTGCTGTACCCGTCGCGGCCGACCGCGGGCGAACGTCCGTGGCCCCGCTGGTCGTAGACGACGACCCGGTGGTCCACCGCGAGGTCCCGGATCTGCGCGGCCCAGAAGTGGGTGTTGCAGGTCCAGCCGTGCGACAGGACCACCGCGGGGGCGCCGTCCTGCCCGTGCGTCTCGACATGGATCCGGGCGCCGTCGGCGGAGATCGCGGTCAGTTCGCGCGCGGGGACCGGCGGGGCGTCGTCGCGCCGCAGCAGCCGGCTCATCCCGCGATCTCCTCGACGACGGACCGCTCGGGGGCAGCGGCCTGCTTCGGTACCCGGACGACCTCGTACTCCGCGAGATGGACCGACCGCGTCACCTTGCGGAATTCGGAGGTGGTGCCCGGCCAGACCGTCGTGTTGCGGCCGTTGGCGTCCAGGTACCAGCTGTTGCAGCCGCCGGTGTTCCACACGGTGCGCTTCATCCGCTCCTGCACCCGGCGGTTCCAGGCCCCGACCGCCGAGGCCCGCGCGTCGAGTGCGACACGGCCGCCCAGCACCTTCAGCTGGCGCAGATAGTCGGCCATGTAGTTCAGCTGGGACTCGATCATGAGGATCATCGAGGAGTTCCCGAGCCCCGTGTTGGGGCCGATGATCGTCATCCAGTTGGGGAAACCGGACGCGCTCGCACCGCGCAGCGCCTGCATGCCGTCCTTCCAGGACTCTGCGAGCGTGGTGCCTTCCGCGCCCACCACCCGGTCGGCGATCGGCATGTCAGTCACATGGAAGCCGGTGCCGAAGACGATCGCGTCGACCTCGGTCTCCGTACCGTCGGAGGCGACGACCGTGGAGCCGCGGACCTCGGCCAGACCGGAGGCGACCACCTCCACATTGGGCTGGGCGAGCGCCGGGTAGTAGGCGCTGGAGAGCAGGATGCGCTTGCAGCCGATGCGGTACGAGGGGGTCAACTTGGCCCGCAGCGCCGGGTCCTTGATGGACCGCGCCATGTTGGACTTGGCTATCGTCTCGACCGGGCCCAGCTCGTTCGGGTGCTTGGTGAAGGCGCTGACCTGCAACTCCCTTATGCCCCAGAGCAGTCCGCGGCGCGCGGTACCGGTGAAGGGGAGCGTGCGGTGCAGCCAGCGCTCGGCGCCGCTGATCCTGCGGTCCATGCGCGGCATGACCCACGGCGGGGTGCGCTGGAAGAGCGTCAGCTCGGCGGCCTTCGGCTGGATCGAGGGCACGATCTGGATGGCGGAGGCTCCGGTGCCGATCACCGCGACGCGCTTGCCGGTCAGGTCGTAGTCGTGGTCCCAGCGGGCCGAGTGGAAGACCTTGCCGGGGAAGCCGTCGAGCCCGGGTATGTCCGGTATCTTCGGGTCGGAGAGCGGGCCGGTCGCGGAGACGACCACATCGGCGGTGAACGTGGCCCCGCCCCCGGTCTCGATGACCCAGTGGAGCTCGTCGCGCTCCCAACGCATCATCATCACTTCATGGCCCAGCCTGATGTGCGGGCGCAGCCCGAAGGTGTCCGCGACATGCTCCAGGTAGGCACGGATGTGCTCCTGTCCGGAAAAGGTGCGCGGCCACTCGGGGTTGGGGGCGAACGAGAACGAGTAGAGGTGGGACGGTACGTCGCAGGCGCAGCCCGGATAGCTGTTGTCGCGCCAGGTGCCGCCGACGGAGTCGGCCCGTTCCAGGACGACGAAGTCCGTGATGCCTTCGCGGCGCAGCCGGACCGCGGCCCCGAGGCCCCCGAATCCGGATCCGATCACCGCCACTCGTACGTGCTCGTGCTCGGCCATGCTGCCGCCTCCCGCGGTACGTCACACGACTCTGCCAGCAATCGCTGGCATTGTTGGGAGGGTAGAACAGCTCCGTACCGATGGGTAGGGATGCGACAAGGGAAAGTTACCGACGGTACGACATAGGGTGCGGGTGTGGCTGAAGGACGCGAGCACCGCGAATACCGGATGGAGGAGCTGGCCAAGGAGGCCGGCATCCCCGTACGGACCGTGCGCTTCTACCGGGAGCGCGGCCTGATCTCGCCACCCCGGCGCGAGGGACGCATCGCCTGGTACGACGACCACCACCTGGCCCGGCTGCGCACCATCGCGGGCCTGCTGGAGCGCGGCCACACCCTCACCGGCATCGCCGATCTCGCCCGCACCTTCGAGAGCGGCCGCGATGTCGCCGAGGTGCTGGGCCTGGGCGAACCGACCGAGGAAACCCCGGTCCGCCTCACCCCCGAACAGCTCGCGGACTACTTCGAGGGCGAGGTCACCCCGGAGAATCTGGCCGCCGCCCTCGACCTGGGGTATCTGGCCACCGACGGCGACGAGATCGTCCACATCAGCCGACGCCTCCTGGAGGTGTCGGCGGAGCTGGTACGGGAAGGGGTGCCGCTCGCCACGGTGCTCTCGGCCGGCCGCCGGGTCCGCGAGCACGCGGACGCGCTCGCCGAACTCTTCGTGAGTGCCTTCGAAGCCCACAGCGACGAAAAGGAACCGCCCCAACTGCGCCCGCTGGCCCGCGCGGTGGTGGACGCCGAGCTCTCCATGGCCCTGGACCGCCGCCTGCGCCGCGAGAACACCGGCCGCCCGCCGCGGGGACCCGCCTGCTGACAGGACGGGCCAAGACCCCCGCCCCCTGAACACACCTGCGGAGGGCCCCCGGTCATTCCGCCCCCGCACGCCCTACAGGCCGAAGACCACCGTCACCGGCGCATGGTCGCTCCATCGCTCGCCGTGCGCCGCGGCCCGCTCGACCCAGCCCTTCACCGCACGCCCGGCCAGGCGGGGCTTTCCGCTGCCGCTTCCTACAGATCGAACACGGCAGTCACGGGCGCGTGATCGCTCCACCGTTCCGCATGGCTCGCGGCCCTCTCCACGTACGCCTTCACCGCACGCTCCGCCAAGCGAGGCGAACTGACGATAAGGTCGATCCGCCAGCCCGTGTCGTTGTCGAAGGCCCGCCCGCGGTAGGACCACCACGAGTACGGCCCCTCCTCCTCCGGGTGCAGCGCCCGTATGACATCGACGTACTCGGCCTCGCCGAAGACCCGGGTCAGCCACTCCCGCTCCTCGGGGAGGAAGCCGGAGTTCTTCTTGTTGCCCTTCCAGTTCTTCAGGTCGGCCCCCTGGTGGGCGATGTTCCAGTCACCGCACACCACGACCTCACGGCCGCCGGCCGCCGCCCGCTTCCTGAGGCCCTTCAGATACGGGAGGAACGCGGCCATGAACCGTTCCTTCTCGTCCTGCTTCTCCGTGCCGACCTCGCCGGAGGGCAGATACAGGCTCGCGACCGTGACACCGGGCAGGTCGACCTCGATGTAGCGGCCGCTCGCGTCGAACTCCTCGCTCCCGGCGTCCCCGAAGCCGCCGAACCCGATCTGCACGCGCTCGGGCGCCCGCCGCGTATAGAGGGAGACACCGGCCCGCCCCTTGGCGGCGGCCGGTGCGTGCACGGTGTGCCAGCCCTCGGGGTCGCGCACCTCGTCGGGCAGCTGCTGCGGCTCGGCCCGCACCTCCTGCAGGCAGATCACATCGGCTTCGGTCCGGGCCAGCCACTCGACGAAGCCCTTCTTGGCGGCGGCTCGGAGCCCATTTACATTGACGCTGGTGACAGTGAGCATTACGGCACGATACCGACAGACAGTGGACGCATACCTGTACGATATTCCGCATGAATATCCACTCTCGGCCCTTCGATCACGCCGATGCCGTCAAACTCAACGACCAGGTGCAGCTCGAATACGCCGAGCGATACGGCGACGAGGGCGATGTCACACCGCTCGACGCGTCGATGTTCGAGCCGCCGAACGGTCTGTATCTCCTCGCCTACGATGCGCAGCATCGCCCGGTCGCCACCGGTGGCTGGCGCTCCCAGGAGCAGAACGACGAGGGCTACTCCGACGGCGACGCCGAGATCAAGCGGATGTTCGTCATACCCGAGGGCCGCGGCAACGGGCTGGCGCGCCGCATCCTGGCCGCCCTGGAGGCCGACGCGCGGGCGGCCGGCCGTAGTCGCATGGTGCTGGAGACCGGGGACAAGCAGCCCGAGGCGATCGCGCTGTACACGTCCAGCGGTTACACTCCGTGCGCGAAATTCGGCCACTACCGCACGTACGAGAACAGCATCTGCTTCGCGAAACCGCTGCGGTAGCAGGTCTCGCCGCCCCGGGCCTCAGGCCCCGGCCGCGTACCGCCAGAACTCCCGCATGACCGTGGGCGGGGTCGGTCCGGCCATTTCCAGCTGAGTGAGCAGGACGGTGACCGTGCCGGTGGACGGAGTGAGGTGCGCCGTCGTTCCGGTGCCGCCCACCCAGCCGTAGCGTCCCGGTACGTTCCAGGGGTCAATGGCCTCGACATCGACCGAGCCGCCGAAGCCCCAGCCCTGCCCCTCCAGGAACAGCGTGCTGTCGTCGCGCTGCGCCTGCGTCAGATGGTCGGTGGTCATCTGCCGCACCGACTCGGCCGACAGCAGCCGGCGCCCGTCGGCACTGCCCTCGGCAAGCAGCATCCGGGCGAAGGAGTACCAGTCGTCCACGGTCGAGACCAGCCCGCCGGCACCGGACGGAAACGCCGGCACGCTGCTCCACTGCCCGTCGGGCGCGTCGACCAGTTGGAGACCGCCGCCCTCCGGGTCGGTCCGGTAGTAGCTGGTGAACCGGTCGAGCTTGTCGGCCGGTACCGCGAAACCGGTGTCGGCCATGCCCAGCGGCGCGAACAGCCGCTCGGCCAGGAACTCGGGCAACGGCCGGCCCGAGACCCGGGCGATCAGCACACCCAGGATGTCGGAGCAGGTGTTGTACAGCCAGGCCTCGCCCGGCTGGTGCAGCAGCGGAATGCGGGACAGGGTGGCCATCCACGCGTCCGGCGCCTCGATGAGCCGGGGCTGCGGCGGTCCTTGTTTCAGCTCGCTGAACAGCAGCCCGACCACCGGCAGCGAGAAGTCGGACGGGAATCCGCACCCGGCCCGGAAGGTGAGCAGATCGGCCACCGTGATCGCCCTGGCGGCCGGAACCACGTCGTCGACCGGGGAGGCCGGGGTGCGGACCACCTTCGGTGCCGCCAGTTCCGGCAGCCACTGCCCGACCGGGCCGTCCAGCGCGATCCGGCCGTCCTCGACCAGCAGCATGACGGCCGCGGCGATGACGGGCTTGGTGAGGGATGCGATGCGGAAGATCGAGTCCCTGGCCATCGGGGCCGTGCCGTCCGCATCGGCGGAGCCGACCGCCGTCACCTCGGCCCGGCCGCCATGGGCGACCAGGCCCACGGCTCCCGGCGCCGCCCCGCCGCCGACATGCTTCTCCAGGAGGTCGTGCAGATTGCTCATCGGTCCACCCTCTCGCTGGTGCGCTCAGAATCAGGACTGCCGCACCGCCCCGGACTCATCGGTCCCGCACGTCACTCCCCCAGGCTCAGCGCACCCGCCCGACACCCACGTAGAAGCCGCTGCGTTCCCGCACCGGTGCGGGCTCCTCCTGGTACCACTCCGTGGCGAACACCAGCCCGGGCTCGACGAGGTCGAGACCGTCGAAGAAGGGCTCGACCTCGCTTCGGGTACGCATCCGCAGCGGGATCGCCCCCTTCCTGTACGCGGTCTCGGTCTCCTGCTGGAGCTCGGGATGCTGGTCGGCCGTGCCGTGCGAGAGCACCAGGAAGCTGCCCGCGGGCAGGGCGTCGACCAGGGTGCGGGTGATGCCGTACGGGTCCTGGTCGTCGGGCAGGAAGTGCATCAGGGCGATCAGGGACAGCGCGATGGGCCTGCTGAAGTCCAGCAGCTCACGGGCATGTTCGAGGATCGCCTTCGGCTGCCGTACATCCGCGTGGATGTAGTCGGTGACACCCTGTGGGCTGCTGATCAGCAACGCTTCCGCATGGCGCAGGACTATCGGGTCGTTGTCCGCGTAGACGATCCGGGCGGTCGGTCTGATGGCCTGGACGACCTGGTGCAGATTGGGCGCCGTGGGGATGCCGGTGCCGATGTCGAGGAACTGGTCGATCCCGCCCAGCGCCAGCCAGGCGGAGGCCCGGTGCATGAAGGCCCGGTTCCGCGCCGCGTTGCCCCGCGCCTCCTCGGGCAGCGTCTCCCCCACCCGCTGGTCGACCGGATAGTTGTCCTTGCCGCCCAGCAGCCAGTCGTAGACGCGCGCGGGGTGGGGCCTGCTGGTGTCGATCTGGGGCTTGGGCATTCCGGCCGTCACAGGACACTCCTCCGTACGGGGAAATCACGAGCAGCTGAGAACCCGGCCCGGCATGGGAGCACCCCCCGGCAGGACCCACGGAACGGGCGAGCGCTGCCAGGGTAGTTGACCTCGCCGACACCGCCCCGCCCCGGGCGCCCGGGAACTGCGGACGCGCGCGTCGCACCCTGATCACAGGTCATCGACCGGCGGCTCGACCCTGCGGCCGTCGTCGGGCAGCACCACCAGGCGTACGGCCATCTGGCGTGCGCCCGGCGGGTGTTCACCGGCGAGCTCGCCGACGAAAACAGCCTCAGCGAACCGCCTCGGCATCCGGCTCTTCGACCGGAGCGGAACCCGGGCCCGGGTCCTTGGTGTCGGTGTCGAACGGCGGTGCTTCCTCGGTCCACTTCATCGATGTGATCGTCGTGTAGCTCAGCAGCTCGCCCCTGCTCACACCGTCACCGCCCCGGGTGGCCACCGTCTCGGTGCCGAGCGGCATGCCCGTGGACTTGTCGAAGATCAGGCGGAGTTCGGGGGCGTGCTCGTAGGGGCCGGGGAGGGCGACGGCGTAGCCGGTGCGGCCTGTGTGGTCCTTGACGTCGCCGAGGGAGCGCACGCCGGGTTCGGTGGCGAGGAGGCGGTAGGCGGCGGCGCGCAGGGCCGGGGTGGACGGGAGGGTCGTGGCGAGTTGGACGGCTGTGTCGACGACGATCCGGTCGAGGATTTTCTCGGGGGCGTTGTAGTCCTTGTCGACCAGGGTGAAAAGGCGCTTGCGGAGGGCCTGTTCATCAGTGGGGAGCGTGACCAGGAGGCGGAGGGGGAGGTCGCCCATCGTGACGATGTCCGCGGTTCCGCCGGGGGCGTCGTGTTGGATCTCGCCCTTGCCGGCGTAGGTGACGGTCTCACCCGTCAGGTTCCACGACGTGGGGGAACCGTCCGCCTTCCATGCCGCCTCGTCGGCTTTCGTGGCCGGGCGGGCCCCCGGGTCCAGGAGCTGCGACCACTGCTTGTTCTTGGCTGCGGCCGTCCAGTACCGCTGCTCGGTGCGGACGGCGACGCTGTAGTTCCTGCCGGGAACCTTGTGGAGGGAACCGAGGTGTTCCTCCACGTACCAGTAGGTGCCGGAGCCGGCCGGTTGTTGCCCGACGTGGGAGGCGGCAGCGAGAAGGACCTGGCTGCCGGAGCCCGACGTCGCGGAGGGCGCAGGTCCTGGCTTCTCCGGCGTGGTGTCAGCGATCAGCACAGCAGCCACCGCCATCGCCGTGGCCAGGGCGAGACCCGAGACGAGAGGACGGCCCACCCTCCGCGGCTGGGCGGTGGCGCGAGCCCTGCGCGTCGCGCGCGGACGGGTCATGACCCCTGCGAGCTCCTCTTCCCGAACCGGCGAAGGCGTGGGGCGGTCGGGGTCGAGATGGGCGGGGCGGGCGGCTGTCAGACGGTGCAGGATGTCGTTCTTCACCGGGCTTCCTTTCCTACGGCGATCCGGGCTCGGGTGGACACGCGCCGCACGGCTGCGGCCTCCTCCATGAGCGGGGAGGCCGACGCGGCCTGGGTGAGACGTTTGCGCGCCCGGTGCAGACGGACCCGCAGGGTGATGGGCGAGCAGCCGACCACCGCGGCCGCCTGCGCCGGGGTCAGGCCCTGCCACCCGGAGAGGATCAGCAGTTCCCGATCGTCCTCCGGCAGCGTGGCCAGCGCCTTGAGCAGCGCGCTTCGCTCGGATACCTCCTCGGCGATGTCCGCCTCGGCGGGTTCCGCCCAGGAGCGCAGCTCTGCGGCGAACGACGCGCGCCTGGTCTCCGCCCGGATGCTGTCCCGCAGGATGTTGCGGGCGACCCCGAGCAGCCATGGCAGCGGCGGCTCGGGAACGTCGTCCAGCCTGCGCCAGGCCACGGTGAACGTCTCGTTCACCACCTCATCGGCGACCTGTCGTCCCGCACGGCTGACCACGTAGGCCCACACGCGTTGCCGACAGCCGTCATAGATGGCGGTGAAACGATCTTCGTCGTAATCGGGCACTGCCCACCTCCTGTCCCTCCTGGTGTGCTCTGTCGTTGGGTAGTGGGCCGAACGGGGGGCTCGTTACAGCGGCATGCCGGAAAACACACCCGAGAAACGAGGCGTACGTCACATCAGGGGGCTCGGGCGCACCGCCGCCGCAGGCGCCGGGGCCCTGGACGTACCCCGGAAGCCTCGGCGCCCTCGCCCCGGCGGCGGACGCGCGGCCTTGCTCAACCGAGGCGCGGCCCGGGCCGCGCTCCAGCCGGGCAAAAGGGGCCGTCAGCGGGCTGACGGCCCCTCATGAATGATCGAGGCTGAATGTTCGACGTATTAAAACCGCATGTTTTTGCCTGCAATCGCAATTCATGGCCGCGTCGAGCCCGGGTGCATATGGTCGGAGAATCTCGTTCAGGTGATTCCTCATCGGGATCTCCGGGCATGGATGACTGGTTCCCTAAGATGCTCGTTCAATGCCGATGCACTCGCGATGGCGAAGTGGCTTTCCGGTTCGGCATTTCGACCGAAGGGGAAAAATATGATTTCGAGAACGATGAATGTTGCGCGCACCATGGCAGCGGCGCTTGCCGTGGCCGTCGCGTTCACCCTGGCCGGGCCGGCCGGAACGGCGTCCGCCATCGACCACGTCACCTGTGACCCCGACGCGAATTTCTTGAAGATCTGGTCGCACAACGGCAGCGGTCGTGACAGCGTGGACTGCTATGCGAACCGCGGGAAGACCGACTTCGGCGGGTGGTGGGTCGACCAGATCTCGACGGGGAACAACGATGTGAAGTACTACGACGCCAATGGTGATGTGGTGAAAATCCCCCGGTGGAGTAACATCAAGTATCGGAACGTGCCGAAGGTCAAGGCCATCGAAATCCTGTAAGAACTTCTCCCGGGGACGTTTCGGAGTCCCGGTGGGCGATGAGTCCGCAGGCCGTGGCAGGGCGAGAAGTCCGTGCCGGCCCGTCATGGACGCAACGAAGCTCCGGCCGAACGGGGCGACCCCCGAATCGCCGGAGCTTCGGCGTATCGCCGGTCTGCCGCTGTCGGCCCGTCGGCGGGCTGATGGCCCTTTTAGGAGATCTTGTGCCGGAAACACAACCTCCAGGCCCCGGCGAGAAGGCCGGGCGTGCCGCGTGTCAGACGTGGCCACCGCACCACCCGGAGGCTTCAACTCATTCCGGGAGTCCTGCGGTGGCCACCGCGACGCTGAAGGGAAGCTCAGAGGCTGTCCAGTTGGTTACAGCCCGACCGGGTTGAGGTAGGTGGCCGGGTGGGTGGCGCCGTCCTGCTTGAGGATCTGGCCGCCAAACGGCCACTTCAGGGTGAAGTGCTCCGTCTCGTTCGGCGGGGTGACCAGGAACTTCGCCGGAACGAACTTCTCCTTCTGCGGCGTGGACTTGGCCACCGGGAGCAGGTTGATGCTGAAGTCCACCGTGTCCCCCTGCTTCAGGATCATCTTTTCGGGCTTCTTGGAGGAGCGCGCCAGCGACCAGGTGCCGTCGGTCTTCTGAGCGCCGATCATGTCGACACCGGCGAAGCCGGACAGGGTGCAGGTGCGCTTGCTCTGGTTGGTGAACCAGATGTACGCCTGGGTCTGCTTCTCGGTCTGCTCCATCTCCGGCTTCGCGTCATCCCCCATGGCGAAGCCGGCCTTCAGGTCGGCGGTGTGGCAGCGGGTCGGCTCGGTCTTGGCGGGGGTGGCCGAGGCCGGGATGGCGGTAGCGGCAGTGCCGGCGACGACGACGGCCGCAAGGGCCACGGCGGTCAGCTTGCTCTTCATGAAGTTTCGGGTTCCCCTCGCATACGAATCGGCGCGCGAAGTCAGTGCGCGCCTACGCACCTGAAGATGTGCAAGGCCCGGGGGAGGTTCGGTGTGCCGGAGAACCTTTTTCCGACACCCAGGCTCCCAACTGTGGCCGCGTACAAGAACTCATGCGGTGCGGGCCGTTGCAGCGTCGTAGGGAGGACACCGCAACGGCCCGCGACCTCGCTCGGCGTCCGGTCCAGCACAGCGGGACCGATGGCAGCGTGCGACGTCGGCCACGGACATGGGCGCACAGAGGCAGCCCGTCGGGCGCACCGCCGCCACAGGCGCCGGGGCCCTGGATCAGACAGACGGATCCTGCGGGCCCCGTCGGCGCCGCGCCAGGTCGTGGGCCGCCTCCGGCCACCTCGGGTATGCGAAGGTGAAGCCCGCCTCGAGCAGCCGGCCGGGGACGACACGTCGGCTCTTCAGCAGCAGTTCCGTGTCCGAGCGCAGCGCGAAGGCGCCCACTTCGGCCATCCATCGCATCGCGGGCAGGCCCACCGGTGCACGCCACGCGGTACGTAGGGCGCGCATGAACGCGCGGTGCGGAAGGGGCTCGGGGGCGGCCAGGTTCACCGGGCCGGCGAGATCGTCCCGGTCGACCAGGAACTCGACCGCGCGGGCGAAGTCGTGGTCGTGGATCCACGACACGTACTGTGTGCCGCCCGCGACCGGGCCGCCGAGACCGAGGCGGGCCAACCACGACAGGACGTCGAAGACGCCGCCCCGGTCGGGGCTCATCACCATGGCGGAGCGCAGGGCCACCTTGCGGGTGTGCGGAGTGCCGGCCTGTTCCTGTTCCCGCTCCCAGGCCCTGGCGATGTCCACGCTGTAGGACCAGTAGCCGGGCACGGTGGGTTCCGCTCCGCCGATCACGCCGGTGCCCTCGTCGTTGGGCGCGTCGAAGCGGTGGGTGTAGATGGTGGCGGTGCTCATCTGGAGCCAGACCCGCGGAGGGTGTGCCGCGGCGCCGATCGCCTCGCCCACGACGCGGGTGGAGAGCACCCGCGAGTCCATCATGGCCTGGAGATTGGCGGCGGTATAGCGGCAACTCACGCTGCGGCCCGCCAGGTTGACCACGACGTCGCTGCCATCGATCGCCTCGGCCCACGGCCCCGGGGTCCTGCCGTCCCAGTGGACCTCACCCGGCCTCACCGGCCGCCTGGTCAGCACGACGACCTCGTGCCCGGCCGCGGTCAGCGCGCGGTTCAGGACAGTACCCACCTGCCCGGTTCCCCCGGGAATCACGATCTTCATCCAGCCCTCCCACTCCACTCGAGGGCGACCCTACCTCAAAATCGAACATGTTCAATTCCTGGGAGTGGTGGCCAGGTCGATCTGAATCGCCTTTCGGAACACCGCCTTTGAGGGTCCCGCGCCCCGCGTTACTGGCGTGCTCCTGTCGGTAGCGGGGGATAGGTTGGGGCACGATTGCCGCCGCACCCAGGGCACGGGGCTCTGCTGGGAACAGCGGCATCAGAAGGGGCCAGCATGTCCAAACGGTCCGATGCAGCGGATGCGGCCTGCGCCTACCGGCGAACCGGAATCGCCCCGGTGGGCGCGACCGGACGACTCAAGGAGCTGACGGATCGGGAGAGGGAAGTCCTTCTCCTACTGGGCACAGGGTTGGGCAATCGGCAGCTGGCGAGTGAGCTCGGCATCGCGGAGCGGACGGTGAAGGCGCATATCGCTCGCATAGCGGAGAAACTGGGGCAGGAGACTCGGCTGCAGGTTGCAGTACTGTCCGCGCTCTCCCACAGCGCGCTCTGCGTCGATCCGTCCTGTCCGTGCCGACACTCCGCGCTGCCGCCCGGCACCCTGAAGGCGTCTGCCGCGTGAGCGCAGGCCGCGCCCGACCCTCTGACCCGGGGCCGGGCGCGGCCTGTCGGACGGATGCCCCGTTGGGCACCGCCCGTCGGGCGGCCGTGACCGAGGCACGTGCGGGCATCGGGGAAGCCGACAGCAACGCACCTGCGCGTGAGCTTGATCTCATAGGCGTTCCCTGTGAGGTGCGGATCCGGGACGACCAGAAGTGCCATGATGAAAATGCAGGGATCTGATACCTGCGTGTCGGAGAGGCCGACACGCCGCAGCGAGGAGCACGACATGGCCACCGGATCCGAAGACAGCCCCGCGACTCGGTAGGTGATGTCCGAGACCAGCTTGATGCCTCGACGTCGGTGAAGTCGCGTCCGACCGGGTCCGGCGACGAAGCCGCTCACGGGACGACCGGGTCGAACCGCAGCGCTCGCGGCGAGTGATGCGGTGGATGTTGCACTCGCGCATCATCCGCTGTGCCCTCTTGGAGATTGCCGCGCGGCTCTCCCCGCATGCGCGGAGCGGGCGCAGGTCCGGATGCCGGTCAGCTGGCCATTTTTGTTCGTTGCTCGTGGGAAGTGTGCTGTGACAGCATTCGACGCGTGTTCGATAACGGGGATGAGATAGCAGGGCCGCCTGCCCGGCGTTCAAAGATCGCCGACTTGGCCGACTGGCCTGCTGACGAGGCGACTTCCGCACCACCTGAGGCACCGGACCCGGCCCGTGCCGTGACGCCGGAGGATGATCCGGTGGCGGCGGCTCGGCATGAGTTTGCTGTGTTGCTGGGTGAGTTCCGGCGTACGGCGGTGCTGGTGCCGCTGGATGAGGCCGGGGATCTGTGGTCGGCGGAGCAGAACGGGGTCCGCTGGATCTGTGCGTTCTCGGACGAGGAGGCGTTGGCCCGGTTCGCGCGGGCTCGGGGGGATGCCGGGCGGGAGTGGACGTATCAGGCGGTGTTGGGCGCGCGGTTGCTGGATGTGATGGTGCCGTTGTTGCCGGGGCCGGCGGGGGTGGCGCTGGATGCGGGCAGTGAGGACGGCGGGATGTTGTTCCCGCCGGTGTCGGGCATCGTGCCGGACGCGGTTGCGGTGGATCTCGGGGGGATGCAGTGAGCGGGGAGAGTTCTGATCTTCAGGTGCCGCCTGAGGCGTTGGCTGCGATCGCGAAGGGGATCGATCTGGCGCATGCCGAGTTGAAGGATCTCGGCATGATCGGGCAGGCGTCGACGGGCCGGGGATTCTCGGATCTTGCGTTGTCGGGGCTGGAGTTGGGGCACGGCGGTCTGACGTCGCAGTTCGAGACGTTCTGCAACCGCTGGGAGTGGGGTGTGCGGGCTCTGACGCAGAAGGGGAACGGCTTCGCGCTCGGGGTCGGGCTGTCGGCGGGTTCCTTCGCGGAGCAGGAGCAGTACATCAAGGACTCGTTCAAGATCGGCGTGAATTCCCTGAACGGGAACCCGCACCTGTCCGAGGACGAGGTCAAGACGATGAGCTGGGACACGATCAGCAAGCAGTCCGCGTACGACAACCCGGATTACAGCTGGGAGTCGATGGCCGAGGCCCACGACGAGGTGAAGCAGAACTGGCAGGACACCGCCTACGACGTGGAGGACGCCGCGCTCGACTCCATGGAACGCAACGGGCTGGTCGACCCGGCGGTGCGGGCAGCGGCGAATGAGCGGCTCAAGGAGCAGCTTGATCCGTCGCAGGAGACGATTCGTCAGGCCGAGCAGCCGCGGTGGGGGGAGAGTCGCTGATGGTGGACTGGAGGAAGCTCGGCGGAGACCTTTACGACGGTGCGGGCAAGCTGGTCGACAAGGGCAAGGAGATCGTCGGCGAGGGGATCGACAAGGGCACCGATTTCGTCGGCTCCGGTCTGGAGAAGCTCGGCGCTGATGAGTGGGCGGACGCGGTCGAGGACTGGGGTGATGAGACCGCGTCCTCGCTGGGCGCGGAGGTCGGGGAGCAGCAGCTCGGGCAGAGCGAGGAAGCGAACGAGCTGATCCACGGCAGGCCGGAGAAGATCAGCGCGGCGGTGAAGAACCTCCGGGACTTCCAGAGGGCGTTCGATCTCGTCGGCGGCGGGATGAAGAAGCTCGACTCCGGTCACTGGAAGGGGGAGGCCGCCGATGCCTTCCGGGCGAAGTTCGAGACCCTGCCGACCGACTGGCTGCGTGCGGCGGATGCGTTCGAGGACGCGGCCACGGCGCTGGAGACGTATGCCGGGACGGTCACGAGCGCGCAGGGAAAGGCCGGTGAGGCGATCGCCCTCTACAAGGAGAGCAAGCAGGACTACGAGTCCGCTGCTGCCGCGTTCCAGGAGAAGGCGGCGGCGTACAACGCGGTCCGCAACACCGATCATCCGCTCCCGCATCCGGGAACGTTCTCCGATCCGAGCGTGGCCAAACGGCAGCATGCTCACGAGATGCTGGAGCACGCCCGGCAGGCGCGCAACGAAGCTGCCGAAGCGGCCAAAGGCGCGATCACCGCTGCGATGGCGCACGCCCCGAAGGAACCCACCGGCCTGGACCGTGCCAAGCAGGAGTTCTTCGACTACGGCGTGGGCCAGGGCATCGAGCTGGCCCACTTCGGCGGCGGAATCATCAAGGGCACCGCGGGACTGCTGAACTTCGTCCGCTCGGTCGACCCCACCGACCCGTACAACCTGACGCACCCCGCCGAGTACTACAAGGGCGTCAACATGACGCTCGCCGGCCTCGCCTCCACCGCAGCCAACCCCGACCGCGCCCTCAAGAACGCCTGGGACGCCGCCAAGGGCGACCCCTCCGAATTCATCGGCCGACTCGTACCCGAACTGGTAGGCAC
>NZ_JBIURV010000019.1:0-192433 GCF_044741025.1 Streptomyces sp. NPDC088246 | reverse complement strand
GCCTTCAGCTATGGGGGAGTCGGTGACTGACGACAACGCGGGAAGCGTGCGTGCCAGGGCGTGGCCGCCCGGTCGGAGGCCACCCGACAGGCTCTGAGTCACACTCCGCCGCCCCGGAAGGCCGCGCGGCCCCGGTGGGGTCGCGCGGCCACAGGAGTTACGGAGCAGTGCTCAGGTGCAGTGCCGTGGCCCCCGGATGCGGCGTGGCCCGGGACTCGAGCACCTTTACCCGTACCGCAGTGGCCGTGGCCGGCGCGGTCAGGGGCCGGGTACGGCGGTGGCCGATCGTCGTGCCCTCGGCGATCCGCTGCCAGGTCCCGCCGATCCGGGCCTCGACGGCGAACTTCTCCACCCGGGGGTCCGCTCCTCCTTCGGCGTCATCTGCCACCACGCATGAAGCAGGTTCCATACGGTCCGGGCGGCATGCGCCCGCTCATCGACTTCGGCGCGCAGAGCAGCAGGCAATGCCGGCCGGGCACGATGCCCGAACCGCCCTTTCGGCACCGCCTGCTCGCTCATGAACGAGAAGCTGACACCGGCTCGCGACACCTCAGCGAGCCTGATCGTCTACGCCCGAACCTAGTTGCATAGTGACCACAACCTATGCGTTCGCATGTTCATCGACCCAAGGAATCGCCACAGAACGATCAGTCGGGTCAACCCGTGAACCACCCCGCCGCATCGAGCCGGAACGCACTCGCGGGCGCCATCGCACGCAGATCGGCCTCCATCGCGCGCACCCGGTCGGCACCGAGCGCCCGGACCCACTCGCCGCGCAGCCGGTCGAACCCCTCGGCCGATCTGACCAGGACGTCGATGCCCCGCGCGGTCAGCCGGACCAGCTTGCGCCGCCCGTCCCGGGGATCGTCGACACGCTCCACGTACCCGAGACCTTCGAGCTTCTCGACGGTCTTCCCGGCAGCCTGCTTGGAGACCCCGAGCCGTCGGCCGATCTCGCTGGCCGTCGCACCGTCACGGCCGACGGCCTGGAGCGCGAAGCCGTACGCGGGCCGCACGTCGGGGTGGCCGTGCTCGGCCAGCTCGCGGTGCAACTCGTCGATGATCGAACGGAATCCGGCGAACAGCAGCAGGGGCAGCTCGAAGCCCGCCCCGTCACCCGCGGACGACCGCGCGCCCGGCTCGCCCTCTCGCTCAGCCATTGCGAAACTCGACAACCTGGTTTACTTTTTCGTCAATCACGTTGTCGATTTTAGCGTGAGCATCCACAGGAGAGGTCAGCCATGTCCACATCCGCATTCCCCGACCACACCCTCGAATCCGCCCCCGCCGCCGCCCGCCGCACCATGGAGGCGGTGACGAAGAAGCAGGGGTATCTACCCGCCGCCGTCGCCCGGCTCGCCGCATCACCGGAGCTGCTCGACGGCTTCCTGAAGATCGGCGCCATCTTCGAGTCCTCCACCCTGGACCCGCTCTCCCGAGAGGTCCTGATCATGACGATGGCGACCCGCAACGACTGCCACGTCTGCGTGGCGATGCATACCGCGAAGCTCACCGCACTCGGTGCGGACCCCGAGCTGATCACGGCCCTGCGCGAGCCGGAGGCAGGCACACTGCCCGATGAACGACTCGAATCCGTAAGGCAGTTCACCCTTTCGGTGATCGCGACGTCCGGAGCTGTCGACGACAAGACACTTCAGGCGTTCCTGGCGCACGGGTACACCGCCCGCAACGCACTGGAAGTGGTCCTGGGCATCGGCGCGTACACGATGTCGACGCTGGGCAACCGGATGACCGGGGCGCCACTGGATCCCCAGATGACGGCCTTCGCCTGAGACTTGCGCATTCCGTCCGGTTTACGGATGGAGCTTCCCACGAATTCCGCGACCGACTGAACGGACCGCGCGCCGGGGATCCACGCCCTCCACGGCGGCGACGCCCCCGACCGCTTCCGCGTCACCGGCACCACCGGCCGGGCCGGGCGGGAGGCTGTCTACCACCGGCGGGCAGCGGATGGCAGCTGTCGTGAGCGGGTGCCCCGGTGCATCGCACATGAGCGCACCGGGGTGACCATCGCACGATTCGCTCGTTCTGTTGAACGTGCGCCCACTGCCAGAGGTACCTTCCGCAGCAGCCCCGGCCGGTGTGGAGCAGTCCGGGGCCGCGCTCGTCGAGCACTACCCGCGACTCGTCCGGCTCGGCTATCTCGTACTGCCGCCGTCCCTCGGCTGCCATCGCCGTGTTCTGACGGCGCACGCCCTGGCCCAGCGGGCGCTGCTGTCGGGACGCGGGGCAGGGTGTGGGGTCGAGGACGGCGTTCCACCACTGCGCAGGTCCGCCGACGCGGTGGTGGTGGTGGACCCGTCCTACGCGTACGTCCGCGGGAGGGTGCTGCGTGGGGCGCTGGAGGCGGGCCGTCCACTGCGCCGCGTCCGGGTGGCACCCCTCCTTCCGCTGGTGTGGGGGCTGCGGCTGTTCCCGCATTCCGGCGGATCGGATGAACTCGCCCTGGAACAGGCCCTGTCGGCTCTTTCCGCTCCCGCCCGTGCCGCCTGCGTGCTGCGCGGACTGGAGCGGCTGCCCGATGCGGAGGTGCGGCGGGTCCTCGCCGCTGCCGGGGCGGCCGACCCTCATGCCGCGCTCGCGGAGGCGGAGGGGGTTTCGGCGCCGTACGCGCTGCTCGACTCCCCGGAGTTCGACCCCTGTTCGCTCCAGGCCCGACCACCGGACCTGCTGCGCCGCCGACAGCACGCGAAGGCGGCGGTGGCGGCCGTCGCGGCGCTGCTGGTGTGCGGGGCGCTGCTGGGGCTGCCGGGCAACGGCTGGGCGGGCAACGGCTGGGGGCGCGGCACTTTGCCGGTATCGCCGTACTCCCGTAACGCTGCCGCCGAACAGGCCCTGGATCCGGGTGCGTTGCACCGGGTGTCGGCTACGTTCTGGCGGCGCTCGCCCCGTACCGATTTCACCTCCTGGCCCACCCGTGGCGACCGTGCCAAAGACACCCGGCTGCTGCGCCGAGCGCTCACCGTATGGGCGCGTCCGGACGGCGCGGTGCGTGCGTCGGCGACTCCGAGGACACCTGTCGGCCCGCCGATGGGTGCGCCGCAGCTGCTGTACGCGGGCGAGGTGGACCGGGCGACGGTGGTGCTGTTCTACGACGGGCTGCGCATCGTGCGGTACGCGGAGCCGCGTGACGCCTCTCCGGCCGGGGGCGTGGCGCTCGACTTCGCCCGGGTCGACGGTGCGGACATGGCCTCGGCGGGCGCCCTGATCGCGGGCCGTACGCGCGACCGGGTCCGCTATCTCACCGCGCCCTGGGTGCATGCGGTCTCCGTACGGAATCTGCTCGCGCCGGGCAGCGCCCCGCGGCCGCTGGGCCGCACCCCCGACGGCGTGACCGCCGCGCTGACCAGCCCCGCGACGGCCGGGAGCTGCCGCGCCTGGGATGCGATCGAGCTGCGCGACGGCTCGGCGACGCGTCTGATGACGGACCTCGGCGAGCTGGCCCCCGCCCGGCTGACGTCGGGCCCGCCGTCCGCGGCGCACGATGTCTCCGGGCGGGCGGAGCGGGACAGCTGGGCGCGGACCGCCTGCCTGCTGCCCTCGGTCCGTTCGCACGGCGTGCGGTCGGTGAACTCCTGGCAGTACGCCGATCAGTTGCTGCCCGAGGACAACGGCTCCGCGCACTGGCTCTGCACCAGGGCGGAGACCTGGCGCGGCACCGGAAGCCGGGTTCTCGCCCAGTTCCAGGCCGTGTCGGCACCGTCCGTCGCAACAGGCGGCCCGCCCGGGGCGGTCGCGGCCCGGGCCGAGGACACACCGGCCTGCGGGATGCGCGATCCACGGGTGCTGGCCGGGGTGCTGTGGAAGTCACACGGCGGACGCTGGTACGTACTGGCCGCGGGCAGCGAACAGTTCGCCTCGCTGACCACCTCGGGCGGGGTGGAGGGGCGGTCCGACAGCCGTCTCCTCGCCGTACCGGCCAGGGCGGGCGACCGGGCACGGCTGAACGGGACGCTGACGGACGGCAGTCGGGTGGGTGCCCTGCGCTGACGCCCGGCCAGCAAACCGACAGCAACAACCCCTCGCAGGAGGGCAGTACGGCCCAGGAAGTCGCCTATCTCGTCCACTCGCCCGCGGTCACGGCCGCCGAGGCCCGTATGACGGGAACCAGCTGACCATGCCCCTCCCCCTGCCCCGCCTGCGCACCGTCGTCCTCGTCGCCGGCGCCGCACTGCTCGCGAAGCGGGCAATGCGCCACCGCATCGAGAACTCCCCGCTCTGGCCGCTGCCGGCCCTGGAGAACCCGGTCTCGGGCCACTCCTACCGCCGTTCCACCACCACCCGCCGCCTGCTGACCGCCGAACGGACCGCCCCCGCCGATGGCGTGGTCCAACTCCGCCTGGAGGTCCCCGACCTGCCCGCCTGGCAGCCCGGCGCGCACGTGGACCTCCTGCTGCCTTCCGGTCTGGTCCGCCAGTGCTCCCTCTGCGGGAACCCGGCCGACTCCGAGACATACACCATCGCGCCCTGCCTGGTCGAGGACGGCCGGGGCGGCTCCCGCGAGGTCCACGACCGGCACCACGAGGTCGAGGAGATCGAGGTCCGCGCACCCCGCAACCACTGCGTGCCCCTGGGCCTCGGCGGCGAGCGTCTGAGCGGGAGTGAAGTGAAGACGGGCCTTGTGGCTACGCTGACGCTTCATATTCCCTCCCCACCCAGCTCGCTGGCTGATGCCGCCATCGTAGTGCTGTTGGTGCGTGCCACCACGAACGCCCGCTGGTGCACTCCCCCGCCGATGGTCGCCCTGTCCAAGCCGGGCAACAGCCGCAATCGCGTCAGCTCGTATCGCCCACGCCGCGAGTACACCGGCCAAGCCAACCGCGCCATCATGCACGGCCTGTTCTCGTCCCGCTCACACTTCGCCGGAAGCTGCGGCGGGGCACCGCTGACCGTCGTACACCAATGCGTTGGCCCGCGTCCACAACGACGGAGCGGGAGGTCATGACATGGATCCGGAAGGTCTGACAGGAACCCACGGCGTCGGTCCCGCCGTTCCAGGACCGCAGATGAAAACTCAGTCCGCCGGCCGGAGCTATGCCGGTGTATGGCTGTCGAGATACGAATACTTCTCTTCCGGCCGTGAGTCCGCACACGAGGGCAAGCACTACGTGATCCTGGTACAGCACGGAAACCGGATCACAGGCCGCAGCCTGCCAGGGGCCTCATCCAACGCCGACAGCCCGCTCACGCTGGATCTGACGTCAGACCAGAATGTCATCACAGGGTCGTGGACCGAACAGACAGCCTCCAACGGCTATTACCAGGGCGCCGGATACCACGGAGCGCTGCAACTGCTGGCGGAGCCGACCGGCCGCCGTCTGGCCGGGAAATGGGTTGGCTTCGGGAAAGACTTCGACGTGAACACCGGCCCATGGGAACTGCGACTCATGGATACGTCCACGAGTAAGGCAACACTTGAGCAGTACAGCCGCATTCCCGAATGACGGCGGAACCCAGGCACAGGGGGCGGCGGCCGCCGAAGTCCGCTCCCCACCGCCCCACTGGGTACCCTGTCCACCATGACGACCGGGGTGCGGCGCAGGATGGGCGTCGAGGAGCGCAGGCAGCAGTTGATCGGTGTCGCGCTGGAGTTGTTCAGTCACCGCTCCCCGGACGAGGTGTCGATCGACGAGATCGCGGCCGCTGCGGGGATCTCGCGGCCGTTGGTCTATCACTACTTCCCGGGGAAGCAGAGCCTGTACGAGGCGGCGCTGCGGCGGGCGGCCGACGACTTGGCGGCGCGGTTCGTGGAGCCGCGTGAAGGACCTCTCGGGGAACGGCTGTTGAGGGTGATGAGGCGGTTCTTCGACTTTGTCGAGGAGCACGGTCCGGGGTTCTCGGCGCTGATGCGGGGCGGGCCCGCGGCCGGGTCGTCGGCGGCGAACGCGATGATCGACGGGGTGCGGCAGGCGGCCTGCGAGCAGATCCTGGCCCATCTGGGGGTCGAAGCTCCTCCGGCACGGCTGGAGTTGGTCGTGCGGTCGTGGGTTTCGCTGGCCGAGTCGACGGCGCTGATCTGGCTGGGCGGCCGGCGGATTCCGCGCGAGGAGCTGGAGATGCAGCTGGTGCACGACTTCGCGGCGCTGGCCACGGTGAGTGCCGCGTACAACACGGAGATGGCGGGCATCGTGTTTCGGGTCTTCGCGCAGGAGCCGGCGGACGGACCGTTCGGGGAGCTGTTGAACCGGCTCTCCGCTCTGGCGCCCGCAGCGCCGGCCGTTCCCGTGCAGCGGCTGCCGTAACGGCTGTGCGGGCTCGGCGCTTGCGGTAGGACAGGTCCAGATCGCGGGACTCCGCCGACGCGTGGACGGTGACGCCGTCGACGGGCTTGAGGTGGGTGGCCAGTAACTCCGTTACGGAATCGGTCGGTTGCGCCTTGAGCTCTTCGGTACGGCCGGTTCTCGGACCTCACATTTACGCTGATCGGCATGACCGCACAAGAGGATTCGTTTCTTGATCCGGACGCTCCGGGTGCCCTCAGGCCCTACGTGAGCAGTTCGCCCTGGAGCGCGGCCGCGAGGCCCACCTCCGCGTTGTCCGCCCGGCCCCTTTCGAAGGCGCGTTGGTAGGCGGCGTCGCCGACGGCCGCGCGGGCCTGGCGTTCGCAGGCCTCGCGCAGGGGGCCCAGTTCCGGGGTGCCGCGTTGCGGGTGGCCGACCATGCGCCAGTAGACCTGCCCCGTGCCGTACACCCGGGCGGCGCGGGCGCCCGCCCCCTGGGCGGCGATCGCCGCGGCCAGAATGTCCAGGCCGAGCGCGATACCGAAGCTGTCCCGGAGGCGGTGCTTGCCCGCGAGCATCGAGCGGGCGTGGGCGGCGGAGGCGTTTGCGTCGCCCTGCAGCAGGGCGATCAGGGCGAGTTGGTAGTCGACGTAACTACGGGTCCAGCACTCGTCCTGGGCCTCGCAGGCCGCGCGCAGGACCAGGGCCGCCGCCTCCGCCTCGTCCAGCCGTCCCAGGCTGGTGAGGGCGAAGACGGTGATGAGCCGGCAGCGCAGCCGGTAGGCCGTTTCGAGCGGGGTGGCGGTGCCTGTGGTGCGCAGTACCCGGTCGACCTGGCGGAGGCTCGCCTCGGGGCGGCCGGTCATCAGATGGGTGAGGCCGCACAGATAGGCGGCGGCGAGGATGCCCTCGTCGGCCCCGTCGCGGGCCGCCGCCCTGGTGCACTCCCTGCCCAGGCGCCGGGCGGCCGGGTAGTCGCCCTGGAGCATGACGGTGATGCCCAGCACCCACAGGGCGCGGGTGCGGTGGGGGCCTTCGGCCGGTCCGGCGTCCAGGGCGCGCTGGGCGTATTCGCGGGTCTGCGGCAGATGGCCGCAGCAGCACCAGAAGAAGCCGATCCGGCCCGCCATTTCCTGGGCGGCTCCGGTGTCATGGGCCAGCAGGTGGTCGAGGGCGGCACACAGGTCGGCGTGCGACTCGGCGATGCGGTGGTACCAGATGATCTGTTCGTCGCCGGTCCAGCCCGCGTGGGCGTGGCGTGCAAGGCTGAGGAAACTGGCGGCGTGCCGGTCGGCGGCGGTCCGTTCCTCGCCGAGCTCGGCGAGCCACATCCGTCCGTACTCGCGGATGGTGTCGAGCATGCGGTGCCGTACGCCGTCCCGTCCGACGACCGACTTGGCGACCAGGCCGTTCAGTGCCTCGGTCACGCCGTCCTCGGTGAGCGGCCCCTCGGCGCAGATCTCGCGGGCCGCGGCCTCGTCGAAGTCGCCGCGCAGGACGGTCAGCCGGGCCCAGAGCAGCCGTTCCAGCGGTGTGCACAGCTCGTGGCTCCAGCCGATGGCGGTGCGCAGGGTGCGGTGGCGCGGCAGCCGGAGCGATTCGTCGGTCGGTACGTCGAATCGGGAGCCGATCCGCACGGCGACCTGCTCGACGGTTTCCCGGCAGAGGGCTCCCGCCGCGAGTTCGATGGCGAGCGGGATGCCTTCGAGGCGGCGGCAGATCTCGGCGGCGGCCTCGGCGTTGCCCGGCGCGTCGAGTGCGAGCCCCGGGGCTGCCGCGGCTGCCCGGTCCCGGAACAGTGTCAGCGCGTCGGCCGCGCCCTCGACGGGCAGCGGTTCCACCTCGACGATCTGCTCGCCCTTGATGCCCAGGGGCTGCCGGCTGGTGGCGAGCACGGTGAGGCCGGGTGACGTGGTGAGGATTTCGCCGAGCAGATGCGCGCACGTGGAGCGCAGATGCTCGCACGAGTCGAGGACCAGCAGCAGTTCCTTGTCGACGAGCCATTCGCAAAGAGCGTCGATGGGCATGCGCAGGGTGTGATCGGAGAGCCCGACCGCGTCGGAGACGGTCGCGATGAGCAGTCCGTCGTCGTGGAGCGGTGAGAGATCCGCCCACCGGGCGCCGTCGCGGTGTCCGGCCGCCGCGTGCCGGGCCGCTCGGACCGCGAGCCTGGTCTTGCCGACACCGCCGCTGCCCGTGAGGGTGGTCAGCCGGTGCGCGGCGAGGCTGTGTTCGAGCCTGGCAAGTTCCGCTTTCCGTCCGACAAAGCTCGTTGTCTCCTCGGGGATGTTGCTCGCCATGGTCACCGTCGCTGAAACAGGTGGACCGGCCGGTCCCGGCCCCTGATTCCCGTACTGCGCAGGCATGGGAGGACGCCTGGCGTACCGGAGAGGGGCCGGGACCGGCCGGGGGGTAGGAGGGCACGCCCGGGAGTGCGGTGCTGCGGCACTCCCCGGCGGCTGCTGCCTCTCAGCGTAGTCCCGTACGGCTCAGCTCAGGGTAAACACCGCCACTGTGCGTCCCGGAAGGGTGAAGCTTCCCGAGCTCCTCTCGTACGTCGACTTCTTGACGGTAGAGTCCGCGCCCGCAGCCTGGACAGGATGCAGGATGTACTGCTGCCCAGCCAGGCCGGCGATCTTCTGGGTCTCGGTGCCGGGGGTCGCGTTGAGGACGACCACCAGCTTTCCGAGCCTCATCGTGATCACACCCGGTGTCTCGTCCTTCCCGGAGAGCGGGAAGGACAGGGCGGACTGGACCTGCTCGGTGGTGGAGAGGTCGAAGTCCTTCTCCGTGGAGCGGATGGTGAGCAGGTCCTGGTACGCGGCGGACGCGCCGTTGATCTGTGCGCAGCCGGGGCTGAGCGCGGCCCCGGTCAGCAGCGGCCTGGCATAGGACCACTTGGACTCGTTGTCGGCGGCCGGGGGCAGTCCGCGGCCGAAGCCGTTGCCGTCGCGGCAGTCCCAGTGCAGGGCGTTGAACCAGTCACCGCTGTCGTACGAGTTGCGGTCCAGGGACTTGGAGCGCAGCAGATCGGTGCCCGCCTGGGAGAGCGAGGGCCCCTGCGAGAGGGTGGCCGTCGCCATCGCCAGGACCTGCATACGGGCCCGGTCCGCCGCTGATGTGCCCGCCGGGAGCTTGAACGCGAGTGCGTCGTAAAGCGACTCGTTGTCGTGGGCGTCGGCGTAGGCGAGGGCGTCACCGGGGGCCGCGGCGTATCCGGCCGGGGCGCCGTTGTAGTCGACGCCGGACCCCTTGACCGTGTTGCCGGAGGAGTCGGTGAAGGTGTAGTCGGCGAGGTTGCCGGTGAGGCCGACCTTGATCAGGTCCTGGTAGTGGAGCAGCCGGGCCTTCTGTTCGGCCTTCGTGCCGTTGGCGGTGGAGGAGTTGGGGTCGGTGTAGAGGCCGGTGGCGAAGCCCTGCACGCCCGGGTCCTCGTCGAAGGGGCTGCCGCCGCGGACGGCGTCGCGGGACCGGTCGGAGAAGGTGGCGATGCCGGTGCCGGCCATGTTCTTCTGGGTGGCCTGGACGAAGCGGGCGTCGTCGGCGATCTCGCCGAAGTTCCAGCCCTCCCCGTACAGGATGATCTTCTTGCCGTCGACGCCGTCCTTGGCCAGGGTCAGCGCGTCGAGCGCCTTGCGGACGGCGAGGATGTTGTCCTTCGGGTGGTGGCCCATCAGGTCGAAGCGGAAGCCGTCGACCTTGTACTCCTTGGCCCAGGTGACGAGCGAGTCCACGACGAGCTTGCCCATCATGGTGTTCTCGGGTGCGGTGTTGGCGCAGCAGGTGGAGGTGGCGACGGTGCCGTCCTCCAGCAGCCGCTGGTAGTAGCCGGGCACGATCCGGTCGAGCACGGACTTGTCGTCCTGACCGGAGGCGACGGTGTGGTTGTAGACGACGTCCATGACGGTCCGCAGCCCGGCACCGTTCAGCCCCTGCACCATCTGCCGGAACTCGACGGTGCGCTTGGTGCCTTCCGGGTCGGAGGCGTACGAGCCCTCGGGGACCGTGTAGTGCAGCGGGTCGTAGCCCCAGTTGAACCCGTCCCTCGCGGCGGCCTTCGCCACGCACGCCTGCTGCTCCTCGGAGTCGGGGGCGTACACGGACAGGTCGCAGGCCGGCTTCTGCTGGGCCGACTTCTTCTCGGGAATGGTGCCGATGTCGAAGGCGGGCAGCAGATGGACGTAGCTGGTGCCGGAGCCGGCGAGCTCCTTGAGGTGTTTCATCCCGTCCGAGCGGGTGTCGGTGAAGGCGAGGTATTCACCGGGGTGCTTCGAGGTACGGTCCGCGATCGAGAAGTCGCGGATGTGCAGCTCCTGGATCCGGGCGTCACGCAGTGGGACGGCGGCGGGCTTCTTCAGCCCGGACCAGCCTTTCGGCGCGAGGCCCGGGTCGTCGAGGTCGACCACGAGGCTGCGCGCGGAGTCCGTCGTCAGCGCGGTGGAGTAGGGGTCCGTGACCTTGTTGGTGACGATCTTCTGCACGGTGGGCGCCCAGACGTCCACCACATAGCGGTAGGGCTTGCCCGTCCACTTCTTGGTGCCCGTGACGGACCAGACGCCGGTGCGGTCGTCACGCCGCATCGGGACGCTCTTCCCGTCGAGTTCCAGGGCGACGGTCTGCGCGGTGGGCGCCCAGACGGACAGCGTGGGGCGGCCGTGGTCGAAGACCGGGCCGAGCGAGGCGGTGGCCGCGTTCTTCCCGTAGAGGTCGTCGAGCACTCCCGCGCTCTGTACGCCGGTGGCGGCGAGCAGCGCACCGTTGGCGGCGCGCTGGGTGGCGATCAGCTGGCCGCGCAGCGCCTCACGCACCCTGTCCCGGTCACGGACGTCGACGGTGAACGCCGGATAGTCCTTGAGGTGCGGGTACTTCGCCTTCTGCGCGTCGGTCAGCGCGGACGGTGCGAGCCGCAGCCACTGCCCCTCGTCGGAGAGCGCCCCGTCGACGACGGAGATACCGCCGCCCGATGCGTGGACGAGCTGCTGGCTGGTGGCTTCGGTCGCCTTCACCTTCCACACGACGGTGTCGGAGTCGATCCACTGCGCCTCGGCCCTGGTGAGGTCGGGTGTGGGTGCGCCGCCGGTCTGCGGCAGCAGATAGCCGGGGGTGGAGCCGAGCATCCAGACCTCGTGCCCATGGGTGGCGATGTCGAGCGACTGGTCGCTGGGGAGGTCCTTCTCGTCGCCCTTGTGCAGGATGTAGCTGAGCGAGGTCGCGCCGTCGGTGAGCGGCACCTCGAAGGTGACGCCGGAGGCGTCCTTCTTCACCGGCTGGAGCGGTTTGGCCCAGTCGGTGGGGTCCTTGGCGCCGGTCCAGGTGTGCAGCCCCCAGCCGTCGTAGTCGCCGTCGGCCCGGTAGTAGTGCAGTACTGCCTTTGTGGTGTCCTGCGGCGGGTAGGCGCCGTCAGGGGTCTCGTCGGCCTGGCCGTCCTTGCCCCGCTCGATCCAGACCTGTCCGGTCTTCGCGAGGTCGACGGTGCGCCGGGGACCGTCGGCGGTGCCGGACTTCTCCACGGTGTACGGGAGGGAGGAGGCGCCCTCGTCGAGCTTGATCCAGGCGAAGGCCCCGTAGGCGTCCCGCCCGGTGAACCCGGCCGACTTGTCGCCCGCCTGGATCCGCCAGCCGTCGTAGTCGCCGTCCGTACGCCTGTAGTGGACGACGGCGTAGTCGCGCTCGACCGCGACGGGCTTCTCGGCGGCGGGTGCCTGTCCCGCGGTGGACGAGGCGAGGGCGCTCGCGGTTCGGCCGGCACGGTCGACGACAACGGCCTTGTACCGCAGGGGGGTTCCGGCGGGCACCGGGTCGCCCACGGTCTGGGTGACCTTGTACGGGGCATGGTCGGCGGAGCCGAGCGTGACCCACTTCCCGTTGCCGGTCTGGGCGGCGAAGACAACCCGGTTCAGCTGTCCGCCGTCGACGTCGGCGGAGATCTCGACGGTGCCGGTGGCTCCGGCGCCGGGCGCCTTCAGGGTGACCGAGGGCCTGGTGGTGGGGTCGCCCATCGCCTTCCCGGCGCGCAGCACGATGCTGGAGAGGGCCGGCACGGTGACGGTGAGCTTCTTGTCGGCGCCGCTGCGGACCGTACCGGAACCGCCGTACAGGGTAAGAAAGTTCATCCCGGCCGACGCGGTGGGCAGCTCGACCGTCCTCGACGCGGTGCCGTTGTTGGTGGCGACGAGGTACTCGTTCGACCGCTTGGGGTCCGTCCGCGAGAAGGCGTAGACGGATCCATCCGCGTACCGCTCGGTCTGGACGCCGTCACGCAGCGCCGGGTTCTCCTTGGTCAGCCTGGAGAGCGCGGCGATGTTCCGGTACAGCGGGTGGCGGGTGTCGTAGGCATCCGAGGCGTGCGTACGGCCGGTGCCCAGCTGGTCGTCGTCGAGGTAGTCGGCGGTCTTCGAGGCGAACATGGTCTGGCGGGCGTCCTTGTCGCCGCCCGCGCCGGTGAAGCCCTGCTCGTCGCCGTAGTAGACGACGGGGTTGCCGCGGCTGAGGAACATCAGCTCGTTGGCGAGCTGTGCGCGCTTGACGAGTTCCGCGTCATCGGCCTTCGGGTTGTCCTGCTTCAGGAAGGAGCCGATGCGTCCCATGTCGTGGTTGCCGAGGAAGGTGACCTGCTCGTAGGCGTTGGCCTTGTCCGTGGTGTACCGGTAGTCGTCGCCGAAGACGGCGGCGGGTTTCGAGGCCGGGGCGCCCTGCGAGGCGTACTGGCGTGCCGCCTCCTGGAACGGGAAGTCGAGCGTCGCGTCGAGCCGGCCCCGGGTGACGTAGGGCGAGGTGATGGCGGTGTCGGCGGAGTAGACCTCGCCGAACATGAAGAAGTCCTTGCGCCCGCGCTTGGCCGCGTAGGCGTCCAGAGCGGTCGCCCACCGGGTCCAGAAGTCCAGGTCGACGTGTTTGACGGTGTCGATCCGGAAGCCGTCGATATCGAAGTCCCGGACCCACTTCTCGTAGATCTTCTCCATGCCGGAGACGACCTCTGGCCGCTCGGTCCACAGGTCGTCGAGGCCGGAGAAGTCGCCGTACGTGGTGGACTCGCCGGCGTAGGTCGAGTCGCCGCGGTTGTGGTACATCGTCGGGTCGTTGAGCCAGGCCGGGACCTTGCTCCCCGTGTTCTTCGGTGTGTACGGGAAGGAGTCCGCGTCGACCTTCGCCAGGCCCTTGCTGTCGTCGAACGGGCGGCCGTCCCGGTCGAGGTACGGGTAGGCGCCCTTCGGCTTGTACCCGTACTTCTTCTCGGCGTAGTCGACGGTGTCCGCGGTGTGGTTGGTGATGACGTCGAAGAAGACCTTCATGCCCTTGCCGTGGGCCTTGTCGATCAGCTTCGACAGGTCGGCGTTGGTGCCGAAGTGCGGGTCGACCTGGGTGAAGTCGGTGATCCAGTAGCCGTGGTAGCCGGCCGATGCGTCCTTGCCGGTGCCCTGGACGGGGCGGTTCTTGAAGATCGGGGCGAGCCAGATGGCGGTGGTGCCGAGGCCCTTGATGTAGTCGAGCCGCTCGGTCAGGCCCTTGAGGTCGCCGCCCTGGTAGAAGCCCTTGTCCGTGGGGTCGTAGCCGGTCTCCAGACGTGAACCGGTGAGCCCGCCGCGGTCGTTGGAGGTGTCTCCGTTCGCGAACCGGTCGGGCATGACGAAGTAGAACTGTTCACGCGTCAGGTCGTGACGGGCGGGCTCGGCGGCGAGCGCCGCGTCCGACGGCGGGCCCGGGGGCCTCGGCGCGGCGGACGCGGATGCCGCCGGAACGACGGGGAGGAGCGCCGCGCAGAGTGCGGCGACGGCTCCCCGTCTGAGGGTGGAACGGGACACGGGCGGGTTCTCCTTGGTTGCGAGGGCTATGGGGTTCTCGGGGTGGACGGTCTTGTGGGGTGGAGCGGGGGCCGGGGGTCCACCAGGGCGTCTCCTCGGACGCCGCAGACTCCCCGACACCGCAGGGGAACGGTGCAATTACTGCGTCGTCCTGCGGGGACCGCCCTGGTACACCCCCGCCCCGGGGTGCCAATAGGCCTCCGTGCCGGGGCGACCACGTCCTGTCGGACGGCGCGCCGGGAGGAGACGTGTCGGGGCGATCCCCGCAGGGTGACGCAGTAATAGGACGGTTCGCCACGGTGTCGGGGAGTCTGCGGCACCCGAGGAGACGCCCCGATGCGGCACCGACCCCCGGTTCAGCCCCCGGACCGGGACGACATGGTCAGCCGCCCCGGCCCGGCCGCCGGGCTCAGCTTCGCCAGACGTCGCTCGTCAGCGACACCTTGCCCGACGACGGCACCGTCGCCGTACGGTTGGCGCCGCTCTCCCACGTGACGGCGCCGCTCGCGTCCTTGCGGACGTACTTGTACTCGAACGACGTACCGGCGGGCATGCTCACGTCCAGATTCCAGACCGGGTACGTGGCCGGGTCGAGCTTGAGCGCGCTGCCCGTGTTCCAGTTGCCGAGCGCGGACTGGTTCCCGGTGACGTAGATGTTCTGGCCGAGCTGGGTGGTCGCGTTGACACCGAAGGAGGCGCCGGAGGTACCCGCGCCGGGGTCGGTGGTGCCACTGCCGGTGCAGGTACGCGCGTTCACCTGCAGCGCGACAGCGGTGTTCGCGCCGAGCGTCGCGGTGAACCGGCCGGAGCCGTTGACGGTGACGCCGTTGCCGGACTGGATGTCGCAGTAGTCACCGGCGGGCAGCGACGTCTGGAACGTACGGGTCAGCGAGGAGCCCTCCTGGTTGATCGCGACATACGCCTTGGAGCCGCGGCCGAACGCGATCTGGTCGCCGCCGTTGTCCCACCAGTTGGTGACGGCCTCCCCGCGCGCGGTGTTGCGGAAGCCGACCATGGAGGAGATCTCGCGCCAGGCGTGCTGGCACTTCCAGCCGTCGCTGTAACAGGCGTTCACCGTGCCGCCGCCAGGCGGACCGGCGTCCTTGTCGGTCCACTCGTAGCCGGAGTGGACGTCGGGCGAGCCGTACGGCCACGCCAGCATGAAGACACTGGCGAGGGTGTAGTTGGCACCGTCCTTGTAGTTCAGTGTGTCGCCGCCGCGCTCGGTGTCGTGGTTGTCGACGAAGACCGCGGCCTTCGACGACGGCATGAAGCCCCAGCCCTCGCCGAAGTTCTTCAGGTAGGCGAGGTTCTCGTTGCTGAAGACCTGCTTGAGGCTGCGGGCGTAGCGGAACTCCTGGACGTCCCCCGTACCGGTGTACTCGTCGGGCGAGACCGCCTCGCCCGCGCCGTAGATCGCCTCCTGCTTCCAGTAGACGCCGGGGTTGCTCAGCCGCGACTTGATGTTGGCGAGGTCGGCCGCGGGCATGTGCTTGGCGGCATCGATGCGGAGGCCGTCGACGCCGAGGGAGAGCAGGTCGTTGAGGTATCCGGCGATCCTGCCGCGGACGTACTCCTCACCGGTGTCCAGGTCGGCGAGACCGACGAGTTCACAGTTCTGGACGTTGGCCCGGTCCTGGTAGTTGCTGATCTGCGCGGTGCAGTCGTCCATGTCGGCCGCGGAGTACACGCCGGGGTAGTTGTACTTGGTGTACGAGGAGCCGCCGGTGCCGGTGCCCGATCCCGCCGACATGTGGTTGATGACGGAGTCGGCCACGACCTTGACGCCCGCGCTGTGGCAGGTGCTGACCATGTTGGCGAAGGAGGCGCGGTCGCCGAGCCGTCCGGCGATCTTGTAACTGACCGGCTGGTACGAGGTCCACCACTGGCCGCCCTGGATGTGTTCCTGCGGCGGCGAGACCTGTACGTAGCCGTAGCCGGCCGGGCCGAGGGAGTCCGTGCACGCCCTGGCCACGGAGTCGAACTTCCACTCGAAGAGAACGGCGGTGACGTCCTTGTCGCCCGGGGTGGAGGCCTGGGCGGTCGTGGTGGGGGCCACGAGAGCGGCGGCGCCTGCTATCAGGGCGAGCGCTGCAGACAGTGGTCTGCGTGCCATGTTTCCTCCTGCTGTGGGGGAAATGCGGGTGACGGTGCAGCCTCACGTGGCAACGCGCCCTGCCCTCAAGGCTCCTGAAGGTTCTTGCTGCAAGAATGCAAACCTTGCCGCGGTGGAGACCGTACGAGCCCGTCCGGTCTCGGTCAACCCTTTGGACACCGCCCGCTTACATCCACGAAATCCAGCAGTTTTCTTTCTGCAAGGTCTTACGCAAAACATTGCAGCGCTGTTACGTTTGACCCGACTCCGGTCCGGTCGGCCGGGGGTTCCGGTGCCCCCGGGCCCCACGCGCCCGGCCGGCCGGGCCGGTCACGGACAAGAGAGGCACCCGGAGTCGCTCACTCCCCGCCGGCCCATTCAGGGCCGACTCCCGGTGCCTCTCCTGTACGCCCGGACACCTTCGGGCCGGGCCTCAGAGCCTGTCGGGTGACCTCCGACCGGGCGGCCACGCCCTGGCACGCACGCTTCCCGCGTTGTCGTCAGTCACCGACTCCCCCATAGCTGAAGGCATGGGGGGACCCCCTTCGCGTCGACTCCCTCCTCCGCCTTGGAATCGCACGCACCGGACCGCGTCCGCTATCCGACCGGAGGTCACCCGACAGGCTCTCAGACGCCGCGGACCGCGGCGGTGGAGCCCCGTACCACCAGCTCCGGCTGGAACACATACTCCGTACGCTGCACGGGGCTGCCGCCGATCTCCTCCAGCAGGGCGCTCACCGCGGCCGCCGCCATCGCCTGTACGGGCTGACGCACCGTCGTCAGCGGCGGATCGGTGAACGCGATCAACTGCGAGTCGTCGAAGCCGACCACCGACACATCGCGCGGCACGTCGAGCCCGCGCTCCCGGGAAGCACGCACCACGCCGAGCGCCATCAGGTCGCTGCCGCAGACGATGCCGGTGCACCCCTGGTCGAGCAGCGCACCGGCCGCGACCTGGCCGCCCTCGACGCCGAACAGCGCGGAGCAGACGAGGAGTTCGGCCTCGGCGCGGTCCAGGCCCAGCAGGTTCACGGCGGCCTCGAAGAAGCCCTCCCGTTTGCGGCGGGACGGCACATAGCGCTGCGGCCCGATGGCCAGGCCGACCCTGCGGTGACCGAGATCGGCGAGGTGTCCGACGGCCATCCGTACGGCGGCGGAGTCGTCGGGTGAGACGAACGGGGCGCTGATCCGTTCGTTGTAGCCGTTTATCAGGACGAACGGTACGCCGCGCTCGGTGAGCACGGCGTACCGGGCCGGGTCGGCCGACATGTCGGCGTGCAGCCCGGAGAGGAAGACGATCCCGCCGACGCCCCGTTCGACGAGCTGCTCGACGAGCTCGTCCTCGGTGGCGCCGCCAGGTGTCTGGGTGCAGAGCACCGGGGTGTAGCCGTGCCCGGCCAGTATCTGTTCGACGGACTGCGCGAACGCCGGGAAGATCGGGTTGGTGAGCTCGGGAGTCACCAGTCCGATCAGCCCGGCGCTGCGCTGCCGCAGCCGTACGGGGCGTTCGTAACCCAGGACGTCCAGCGCCGCGAGCACCCGCTGACGCGTGGTGTCCGCGACGCCCGGCTTCCCGTTGAGCACCCGGCTGACGGTCGCCTCGCTGACCGCTGCCTGACCGGCGATGTCCGAGAGCCTCGGCGCACCGCCGGTCCTGGGCAGGGGGACGGTCACACCGTCCACCACACCGTGGTGTCCGCGGGCAGCTCGATCTCGGCGCCGTCGGCGGCGACCGGGGTGCTGGACAGCAGGACGGTACCGCGTACGGGGATGCGTACCGGACGGCCTGTGGTGTTGACGGTGCAGACGAATCCGGGACGGGCGAAGATCAGCAGACCCTCGGGGGCCTGGAGCCACTCCACCGCGGTGCCGGCGCCGAGTCCCGGGTGCACCCGGCGGGCGGCGAGCGCGGCCCGGTACAGCTCCAGTGTGGAACCCGTGTCGCCGGTCTGCGCCTCGACGCTCAGAGCGCCCCAGCTGTCGGGCTGGGGCAGCCAGCTGCCGCCGCTGCCGAAGCCGTACGAGCTGCCGTCGCGGGTCCACGGGATCGGCACCCGGCAGCCGTCGCGGAAGCCGTCCTGGCCCTCCGCGCGGAAGAACGACGGGTCCTGGCGTGCCTCGTCGGGCAGGTCGGTGACGTCGGGCAGGCCGAGCTCCTCACCCTGGTAGACGTACGCGGAACCGGGCAGCGCCAGCATCAGCAGGGTGGCGGCGCGGGCCCGGCGCAGGCCCAGCTCGCGGTCGCCGGCCGTGCGGATCTGGGTGCCGAGGCCGGGCGGGTTGGCGAACCGGGTGGCGTGCCGGGTCACGTCGTGGTTGGAGAGCACCCAGGTGGTGGGGGCGCCGACCGGGCGCATCGCGTCCAGCGAGTTGTCGATGACCTTGCGGAGCTCGGCGGCGTCCCAGGCGGTGGACAGGTACTGGAAGTTGAACGCCTGGTGCATCTCGTCGGGGCGCACATAGTTGGCGGTGCGCTCGACGGTCGGGGTCCAGGCCTCGGCGACGGCGATGCGTTCGCCGGGGTACTCGTCGAGGATGGTGCGCCAGGAGCGGTAGATCTCATGGACCCCGTCCTGGTCGAAGAACGGCATGACGTCGTTGCCGAGCAGCTTGAGCTGGTCGTGGGTGCCGAGGTCGGGCAGGCCCTCGGCCTTGACGAGGCCGTGGGCGACGTCGACCCGGAAGCCGTCGACGCCCATGTCGAGCCAGAAGCGCAGGATCGAGCGGAACTCGTCGGCGACGGCCGGGTGTTCCCAGTTGAAGTCGGGCTGCTCGGGCGCGAAGAGGTGCAGGTACCAGTCGCCAAGGGTGCCATCCGGGTCGGTGGTCCGGGTCCAGGCGGGGCCGCCGAAGATGGACTCCCAGTCGTTGGGCGGGAGTTCGCCGTCCGCGCCCTTGCCGGGGCGGAAGTGGTAGCGCTCGCGCAGCGCGGAGCCGGGGCCTTCGGCGAGTGCGCGCTTGAACCACTCGTGCTGGTCGGAGGAGTGGTTGGGCACCAGGTCCACGATGATCCGCAGGCCCAGGTCGTGGGCGTCCCGGATCAGCGCGTCGGCGTCCAGCAGGGTGCCGAACATCGGGTCGATGGCACGGTAGTCGGCGACGTCGTAGCCCGCGTCGGCCTGCGGGGACGCGTAGAACGGGCTGAGCCAGACCGCGTCGACGCCGAGGTCCTTGAGGTACGGAAGTCTGTCCCGTACGCCTGCAAGATCGCCCATGCCGTCGCCGTTGCCGTCGGCGAAGCTCCGCGGATAGACCTGGTAGATCACCGCGTCCTGCCACCAGCCGGTGCGGTGGCCCGGAGCGTCGTCGGACGTGCCGGTGGAGGGGGCAGCGAGGTGCTGGGTCATGTCGTCCCTGGGGTGTCTGGATGGGGAGCGTCGCCGGGACCGGGTCGGGATTCCGGCGACGCCGTGACTTGGTGCGTGCGGGTCGTACGGGGCGTGCCGCGTCAGCCCTTGACGGCTCCGGCGGACATGCCGGTGACCAGATGGCGCTGGGCGAAGAGGAAGACCAGGGCCGCGGGTATCGCGATGAGCACCGACGCGGCGGTCATCGCCCCCCACTGGGCTCCGTACTGGTTGACGAAGAGCTGCAGTCCGCCCGCGAGGGTGAGGTTGTCCTCGCCGACCATGAAGGCGGAGGCGTACGCCACTTCGCCCCACGCGGTGATGAAGGAGTAGAACGCGGTGACGGCGAGGCCGGGCTTGGCGAGCGGCAGGATGAGCCGCCAGAACGTGCCGAACGGGGTGAGGCCGTCGACCTGCCCGGACTCGTCGATCTCGCGCGGGATGGTGTCGAAGAAGCCCTTCATCATCCAGGCACAGAACGGCACCGAGATGGTGAGGTAGGTGATGACGAGACCGGCGGGCTGATTCAGCAGCCCCATGCCGGCCATGATGTTGTAGATCGGCACGATGAGAACGGCGACCGGGAACATCTGGGTGATCAGCAGGGTCCACATCAGCCCGCGCTTGCCGGGGAAGCGGAAGCGGCTGACGGCGTAGCCGGTGGAGGCGGAGATGATGACGCCGAGAAGCGTGGTGAGCCCCGCGATGAGCAGGGAGTTGCCGAACCAGGTGAGGAACTTCGTGTTCTGGATCAGGTTCGTGTAGTTCTCGAACGTGGTCTCTTTGAAGAAGTCCGTGGTGGACGCGTACGCGGCGGGCTTCAGCGAGGTGAGCAGGACCCACAGCACGGGGAAGACCGCGATCACGGATGCGACGATGAGCGTGAGGTGCAGCCCGACCGAGGCGATCGGCGAACGCTCGCCGCGCAGCCGGACCTTGCGCGCGGAGTGCCGCGCGGAGGTCGCCGGGGCGGTGGTTGCGGGGGCGGTGGTCACCAGTCGTCTCCCTGTGTGCGGAGGACTCGCCGGTAGACGGCGGCGAAGAGCAGCAGGAGTACGAGGATCAGCACGCCCCAGGTGGAGGACTGCGCGAAGTCGCGCGGGCTGATCTCGAAGGAGAACTTGTACGCCTGGGTGACCAGGATCTGGGTGGCTTCACCGGGTCCGCCGCGGGTCAGCAGGTAGATCACCGGGAACATGTTGAAGGTCCAGATGGTGGAGAGCAGGATCACCGTGGTGGAGACCGGCCGCAGTCCGGGCAGCGTGATGTGGCGGAACCGCTGCCAGGCGGTGGCGCCGTCCATCTCCGCGGCCTCGTACTGCTCGCTGGGGATCGACTGCAGTCCGCCGAGCAGGGCGACCATCATGAACGGCACACCGAGCCAGACATTGACGGCGATGACGGAGAACTTCGCCCAGGTGGGGTCGTTCAGCCACGGTATGCCGTCGATTCCGCCACCGGAGAGGATCTTGTTGAGCAGCCCGCGGTCATCGTTGTAGAGGAAGCGCCAGGCGAAGACGGAGACGAAGCCGGGGATGGCCCAGGGCAGGATGAGTGCCATCCGGTACGCGGAGCGGCCGGCGATCCTGCGGTTGAGGATGTTGGCGAGGGCCATGCCGAGAGAGAAGGTGATGGCCACACAGGAGACCGTCCACACCAGGGTCCAGCCGAGCGTGCCGAGGAACTGGTCGCCCGTGATCGCCTCGGTGTAGTTGTCCAGGCCCACGAACTTGTACGTGGCGGGCATGTGGTTGACACCGATGGACCGGGCGACGTTGCGCTCGTTGGCGTCGGTCATCGACAGGTAGATGCCGCGGACCAGCGGATAGCCGATGATCACGCCGATCACGACGACGACCGGGGCGACCATGGTCCACGCGTACCAGTGGGTCGACAGGGCCCGCCGGAGCCTGCTCGGCGGCGGGGGGTTGCCAGTACCGCGGCTCCGGCCGCGGGCGACGTCGTCGCCCGCGGCCTTCGCCACCGACTGGCTGGTGTGGACAGCCATCAGCCGGCCTGCCTTCCTGTTACTTCCAGCCCTTGAGGAGCTTGCGGTAGGAGTCGCCGGTCGTCTTGACGGCCTTCTCCGGCGTGGTCTGGCCGGTCAGGACCTTGGTGTACTCGGTGACGAGCGGCGCGAAGAGGCTGCCGGTCTCCGGGATCCAGGGGCGCTCGACTGCGGTCTCGACGACGGGCTTGAAGAAGCCGACGATCTCGTTGTCGACGACGTCCTGCTTGGCGTAGGCGGAGGTACGGGTCGGCAGGAGGCTCAGCTCCTTGGTGACCTTGGCCTGGGTGTCGGCGGACGTCATGTAGTCGACGAACGCGTAGGAGGCGTCGAGGTTCTTCGAGCCCGCGTAGACGGCCAGGTTGTGACCGCCCTGCGGGGCGCCCTGCGCGGCGGAGCCGGCCGGGACCGGGGCGATGCCCAGGTTGGCCTTGTCCTTGAACTCCTTGCCGGCGTAGGTGTCGGCGATGGCCCACGGGCCGTTGATCATCATGGCGACCTTGCCGTCCTTGAAGGACGTCTGCATGTTCTCCCAGCCGTCCGTGGCATCGGTCTTGGCCGCCCCGGAGTCGACGAGGTCCTTGACGACCTTCATCGCCTTGACGCCCTCGGGGTTGTCGATGGTGACGGACTTGGTGGAGGCGTCGACCATGTCGCCGCCCTCGCCGTAGAGGAAGGAGAGGAACCAGTACGCGTCGTCGCCGCGCAGGTACATACCGGTCTTGCCGGTCTTGTCCTTGATCTTCTTGGAGACGGTCTTCAGCTCGTCGACGGTCTTGGGGACCTCGACACCGGCCTCCTTGAAGATCTTCTTGTTGTAGAAGATGCCCATGGAGTCGATGACCTGCGGCACCGCGTACGTCTTGCCGTTGTACTTGGTGGACGCGGCAGCCTGCTTCAGGAAGTCGTCCGGGTTCTTCAGTGCGGCGGTGCCGTCGAGCGGGGCCAGGTAACTGAGGTCCGCGAACTCGGGGGTCCAGGCGACCTCGGAGCGGATGACGTCGGGGGCGTCGGAGCCGGACTGGGCCGCGTTCTTGAACTTGTTCTGCGCGTCGCCGAAGGGCACGTTGACGTACTTGACGTGGACCTTCGGGTGCTGCTTGGTGAAGTCCTCGGCGATCTTCTTGAAGACCTTGTCCTCGCTGCCCACGGTGGAGGTGTCCCACCACGTCACCGTGCCGGAGAGCTCGCCCGAGCTCTTGCTCGTGCCGTCGGACTCGCTGTCGCTGCCGCAGGCGGTCGCCGCGAGCGCCAGGGCCGCGACCAGGGCGGTGGCCGTTATGCCACGTCGCATCTGAACTCCTTCAACTGCCGTACCGCTCCGTCGCGGCGCCGGGTCGACGTGAACGTAACAAGGATGAAAGAACGCCGAAAGAGTTTGCGGAAGATTTCTGCAAGCGTAGACGATCGTTACATTCGCGTGTCCTCACGGTTGCCGTCAAGCCTCTTGACGCAAGCCGTCGATCCCTGGCAGTGGCAGGCCACAGCCCGCGATCCCGTAGTGCGATGATCTGACTGCTCTCTGCAATCCGGGCTCGCAAGACCTTGCAAGATGTTGCCGCGATCCCACCCCGGACCACCCCACAGGTACGGTCGTCCGATTCCTGCGGATGGTGGGCAATCCGACATACGCCCGGTACAGTCCACTTCCATGACCGCACGGCTTGCCGATATCGCAACTCAGGCGGGGGTCAGCGAAGCGACGGTCAGCCGTGTACTGAACGGCAAGCCCGGTGTTGCAGCGGCCACCCGTGAATCCGTTCTCGCCGCGCTCGACGTTCTCGGCTACGAACGGCCCGTACGGCTGCGCAGGCGCAGCGCGGGACTGGTCGGGCTGATCACGCCCGAGCTGGAGAACCCCATCTTTCCGGCGCTGGCCCAGGTCATCGGCCAGGCTCTGACCCGGCAGGGCTACACCCCGGTGCTGGCGACCCAGACCCCCGGCGGCTCCACCGAGGACGAGCTGACCGAGATGCTGGTCGACCGCGGTGTCTCGGGCATCATCTTCGTCTCCGGGCTGCACGCCGACACCTCGGCCGATATGCAGCGCTACGAGCAACTGCGCGCCCAGGGCGTCCCGTTCGTCCTGGTCAACGGCTTCTCGCCCAAGGTGCAGGCGCCGTTCATCTCGCCGGACGACCGGGCCGCGATGCGGCTCGCGGTGACGCATCTCGTATCGCTGGGCCATCAGCGGATCGGCCTGGCGGTAGGACCCAAACGGTTCGTGCCGGTCCTGCGCAAGATCGAGGGTTTCCGTTCCACCGTGCAGGAGCAGTTGGGCCTCGCCCCTGACGAGGTGGAGGAGCTGATCCAGCACTCGCTGTTCACCCTGGAGGGCGGGCAGGCCGCCGCGTCGGCGCTGATGGAGCGGGGTTGCACGGCGGTGGTGTGCGCGAGCGACATGATGGCGCTCGGCGCGATCAGGGCCGCCCGCCGGCTGTCGCTGGAGGTGCCGCGCGATCTGTCGGTGGTCGGTTTCGACGACTCGCCGCTCATAGCGTTCACCGATCCGCCGTTGACCACGATCCGTCAGCCGGTCACGGCAATGGGACAGGCCGCCGTGCGCACCCTCCTGGAGGAGATCGGCGGCACACCGGCTCCGCACAGCGAGTTCGTCTTCATGCCCGAACTGGTCGTTCGCGGCTCAACGGCCGCAGGCCCCGGGCCCGCTCCGGCCTCCGCCTCCGGAGCTGTTCCAGGATCGCACGCCCGCTCCTAGGGGGGTGCAGTACCAGCAGTCAGATGTGCAGCCCCGAACCGATCGGAGGATGATCGGGCGGGGAAACATTTCTGGCAGACTCTGTGCCTATGGGTGAATTGAGCGTGACGTCACAGGAAGGCCGGCCGGAGGCCACCCCGTCACCCATCGTGGACGAGGCGGCCCTCACGACGAACGCCGGGCAGAACGCCTGGTGGCAGGGCGGCGGCCCGGCGGGACTGCGCTCCCTGCGATCCCCTCGCCGGCCGCGCATCTGGTTCGAAATCCTGCTGATTGCAGCCAGTTACTGGGTGTACTCGCTGGTGCGCAACGCCGTCCCCGAGCAGAAGGCCGAGGCCCTGCACAACGCCGACTGGATCTGGTCGGTCGAGACCTACCTGGGCATCGCCGTGGAGCAGACGGTCAACCATGCGGTGAATTCCGTGACATGGCTGATCGTGTCGATGAACTACTACTACGCGACACTGCACTTCATCGTCACCATCTGTGTGCTGGTGTGGCTGTTCCACCGTCACCCCGGCCGTTACGCGGCGGCCCGTCTGGCCCTGTTCGCGACCACGGCCGTGGCACTGCTCGGCTACTACTTGTATCCACTGGCACCGCCCCGCCTGATGAACGGCGGCCACTTCATCGACACCGTCCTGGTCCATCAGACCTGGGGATCGATGGCCTCGGGCAACTTCAAGAACATGTCGAACCAGTACGCGGCGATGCCCTCGATGCACATCGGCTGGTCGCTCTGGTGCGGCCTGACCATCTTCGCGCTGGCCTCCGCGCCCTGGGCGCGCATCCTGGGCCTGCTCTACCCGGCGGTCACCCTGCTGGTGATCGTGTCGACCGCCAACCACTTCTGGCTGGACGCGCTGGGGGGCATGACGTGTCTGGCCTTCGGTTACGCGATCTCGTACGCCTGGTACGGCTCGCTGCCGCACCACCTCCCGAAGCGGGTTCCGCTACCGCGGGGGAGGTCGCGGCCGGCCGGCCTGTCCGCGGGCACGCCGAACCGGACGCGACGCCCGGCGACGGACGCGGCAGCGGGCAATTCAAGCCCGTCCGGCGTTTGAGGACATCTTCCAGCCTGTCCGGCGATTGGGTACCGGGGTCCGGGGCGGAGCCGCATATCGATGCTGCCGGGAAGGGGCGGGCAGGGGAACAGGCCCGCCACAGGCGCCCACTCCCTCCACGCCGCCCCGCCCCTCACCCCCTGTGCACCACACGCCCCCCGCACACCGTGCCCCTCACCGGTGCCTCCCCCACCTCGTCCGCCGGGGCAAGCACCGGGTCCGCCCCGAGCGCCGTCAGATCGGCCCGGTTGTCCTCGATGAGGGCCCGGTCGACGGGCCGGCCGCCGAATGCGTTGTGGTCCAGGCCCTGGGCGATGACCCAGCCCTCGGCCCGTTCGGCCCCGGCGAGTGCGGCGCGCAGCTGGTCGAGGTCGCGGACGGCGGTGAGGTCCGTGCCGGTGGCCATCTCCAGGCCCCAGACGGGGTCGCTGTACGCATCGACCAGGCCGGGCGTGAGGGTGGCCCCGGCCAGGTCGACTCTCTCCGTGCCGGTCCCGTGCCACTCGCGCAGTTCGGCCTCGTCGCCGACGGCGGTGATCAACCCGTCCTTGACCGCCACGGCGGTGGCTTCGGGCCGGGCCGGGTCGGGCCGGGGATGCGGACACGGGCTCCGGTGAGGAGGAGACCGGCTGCGGGCACGGTGGGACTCCTCGGACGGTGGTGGTGGGTGTGGCGGGGCCGGGGACGGTCACGGCCCCGCGCCGCGGCGCGGGGCCGGATGGCGGCACCGTGGCGGGCGCCGGCGGCTCCCGCCACACCCCGCGCCGCAGCGGCCACCCCTCACGCCCCGTAGAACCGTTCCTCCACCACTGCCCGCGCCCGCCGCGTAATCCGCCGGTAGTCGTCCAGCATGTCCCCGACATGCCCCGGCTCGTACCCCAAGTACCGGCCCACCGCCGTGAGTTCACGCGGCCCCGACGGAAACGTGTCGCCCGGCCGCCCCCGCACCAGCATCACCGCATTGCGGACCCGCGTCGCCAGCACCCACGCCTCGTCCAGCGTCTGCGCGTCCTCGCCCGAGATCAGCTCCGCCGCGCACGCCGCGGCCAGCGCCTCGCGGGTACCGGTCGTCCGCAGCCCCGGTTCCACCCAGCCGTGCTGCATCTGCGTCAGCTGGACCGTCCACTCGACATCGCTCAGCCCGCCGCGCCCCAGCTTGGTGTGGAGGGTCGGGTCAGCTCCGCGCGGCAGCCGTTCGGACTCCATCCGGGCCTTCAGACGGCGGATCTCGCGGACCGCGTCCTCCCCGAGGCCCTCCATCGGGTAGCGCAGCGGATCGATCAACTCGATGAAGTCACGGCCGAGTTCCTCGTCACCGGCCATCAGCTCGGCGCGCAGCAACGCCTGGCTCTCCCAGACCAGCGACCACCGCCGGTAGTAGGCCTCGTACGACCTCAGCGTACGCACCAGCGGCCCGCTCTTGCCCTCCGGCCGCAGATCCGCGTCGATGATCAACGGCGGGTCGGCGGTGGGCAGTTGCAGCAGTCTCCGCATCTCGGACACCACCTGGTTCGCGGCCCGGCCCGCCTCCTGCTCGTCGACGCCCTCGCGCGGTGAGTGGACGAACAGCACATCGGCGTCGGAGCCGTATCCGAGCTCGTGTCCGCCGAACCGGCCCATGCCGATCACCGCGAACCGGGTAGGGAGGGTCTCCCCCCACTGCTCGCGTACGGCGGCGCGCAAGGCTCCCGCGATCGTGACGGCGTTGAGATCGGTGACAGCCTTGCCGACCCGGTCGACGAGAGCCCCGGGGTCCTCCTCGGCGGGGCTCTCCTCCGTACCGTACGAGCCGATGAGGTCCGCGGCCGTGGTCCGGAACAGCTCGCGCCGACGCACCCCGCGGACCACGGCGACGGCGGATTCGGCACCCTCCGCGCGCCCGACCGCGGCCAGCACCTCCTGCTCCAGATGCTCCCGGCTGCGCGGCTTCAGCCCCTGCGGATCGCCGAGGATCGCCACCGCCTCGGGCGCACGGAGCAGCAGGTCGGGGGCGAGCCGGCCGGCCGAGAGCACCCGGGCGAGGTTCTCCGCGGCCGCGCCCTCGTCCCTCAGCAGCCGCAGGTACCAGGGGGTCTTGCCGAGTGCGTCGGACACCTTGCGGAAGCCGAGCAGCCCGGCGTCCGGATCGGCGGAGTCCGCGAACCAGCCGAGCAGCACCGGCAGCAGGGTGCGCTGGATGGCGGCCTTGCGGGACACCCCGGACGACAGCGCCTCCAGGTGCCGCAGCGCGGCGGCCGGATCGGCGTATCCGAGCGCTTCGAGCCGGTGCTCGGCCGCCTTCGCACTGAGCCTGGACTCGCCGGGCGCGAGCTGGGCGACGGCGTCGAGCAGCGGCCGGTAGAACAGTTTCTCGTGCAGCCGCCGTACCACGGAGGCGTGCCGCTTCCACGCCTGGTTGAGCTCGGTGATCGGGTCCGTACGCATCCCGAGGGAGCGCCCGAGCCGCCGCAGATCCGCCTCGCCCTCCGGGACCAGATGGGTGCGGCGCAGCCGGTAGAGCTGGATCCGGTGCTCCATGGCACGCAGGAAGCGGTACGCGTCGTCCAGCTGCACGGCGTCCACCCGCCCCACATAACCGCCCGCGGCGAGCGCCCGAAGGGCCTCCAGGGTGGTGCCGCTGTGCAGGGTGGCGTCGCTGCGGCCGTGCACCAGCTGGAGCAGCTGTACGGCGAATTCGACGTCCCGCAGCCCGCCGGGACCGAGCTTGATCTCGCGGTCGACGCGGTCGGCGGGGATGTTGTCGACGACTCGGCGGCGCATCTTCTGTACGTCGGCGACGAAGTTCTCGCGGTCCGCGGCCTGCCATACGAGCGGCGAGACGGCCTCGACGTACTCCGCGCCCAGTTCGGGGTCGCCTGCCACCGGCCGGGCCTTGAGGAGCGCCTGGAACTCCCAGGTCTTGGCCCAGCGCTGGTAGTACGCGAGGTGTGAGGACAGCGTCCGTACGAGGGGCCCGTTGCGGCCCTCGGGACGGAGGTTGGCGTCGACGGGCCAGATGGTGCCCTCGACGGTCGTGTCGGAGCAGATCCGCATCATGTGCGCGGCCAGCCGGGTGGCGGCCTGCACGGCTGCGCTCTCCTCGTAGCCGTCGACCGGTTCCGCGACGAAGATGACGTCGACGTCGGAGACATAGTTCAGCTCGTGCCCACCGCACTTGCCCATCGCGATGACGGCGAGCCGGCACTGGGCGGCGTCGGAGGGTGCGGCCGTACGGGCGATGGCGAGTGCCGCCCGCAGGGTCGCCGTGGCCAGATCGGCCAGTTCGGCGGCAGCCTCGGCGACGTCCGTCGTACCGCACACGTCACGGGCCACTATGGCCAGCAGGCACCGGCGGTAGGCGACGCGCAGCGAGTCGGGGTCGTCGGCCCCGGCGAGCCCCTGCTCGAATTCGGCCACCCCGGGGTGCAGATCGGTGGCCTCGTAGGTGACGAGCGCATGCCAGTCGCGGGGATGGCGGGCGAGATGGTCACCGAGCGCCTCGGACGCCCCGAGCACCCCGAGCAGCCGGTCCCGCAGCGGTTTGGCGGTGACGAGCGTGTCCAGGAGGACCTGCCGCTCGTCCGGCTCCTCGGCCTCCACCAGCCGGACGACGCCGCGCAGTGCCAGATCGGGATCGGCGGTGGCCCCGAGGGCGTCGAGCAGCACCGGATCGGAGCGTACGGACGACAGCTCGGGCAGGTCGAGGAGCCGCTCGGCTGCGGAGGGGTCGGTGAAACCGTGCCGCAGCAGTCGGGTGAATGTACTGCTCCTGCGCCCCGGCACCGTCGTCATTCCGTGCTCTCCCGCTCGCCGTCCACACACATTCCAGCGTTCCGAGCCTAGCCCCGCACCGATGAATTGGTAGCGGGTGCGCCGTCCGCACGTCGGGGGCACGATCGCTTCAAGGACCCGACCGGGAGGCCCGCATGTCCGGATTCGAACCCTATGCCGAGCTGGATACCCGTTACAGCCACGAGAGCGCGACGGCCAGCACCTGGTCGGCGGCGAAGGAGCTTCTGACCAGGGCGGAGATGTACTGGCTGAGCACGGTCCGTCCGGACGGCCGCCCGCATGTCACCCCACTGATCGGGGTGTGGTCAAAGGGCGCGCTGTACTTCAGCACGGGCGCGTCGGAACGCAAGGGCCGGAATCTCGCCGCCAACCCGGAAGTGGTACTGACCACCGGTGACAACACCCTGTCGGAGGGGATCGACGTGGTGGTCGAGGGCCGGGCGGAGCGTGTGACGGACGGAGACCGGCTGAACCGGCTGGCCGCGGCCTGGGAGTCGAAGTACGGCCCCGAATGGCACTTCGACGTCCAGGACGGCACGTTCCGGCACGCGGGCCATGTGGCGTTGGTGTTCGAGGTGTCACCGCGTACGGTCTTCGGCTTCGGCAAGGGCACCACGTACAGCCAGACGCGGTGGCGGTTCAGCTGATCGGCGGGGCCTCGCGGCCCCGGCTCGCCGTACGGCAACGGGAACGGCGGCCCGGCGCCTGGCTTTGAGACGGGCATGGTGATGATGTCGAGCCTCTAGTGATGGCCGTGCTGGTGATGGTGCCGTTCCTGCTGGCCTCAGCCCGCTGCGCCGTCGTCCGTACTGGCCGGCCCGACTGGTTGCGACGTGTCCTCGCGGCCCGCACGCCTCGTCATGGGCTGGGCGTGGGGGCCTCGGTCGCCGATGAGCTGCACGCGTTCCTCAACTCGGCGAAGCGCGTGGAGATCGAGCACCGGGTGGAGGAACAGGTCCTGAAGGACGATGCGCTGGACGGCGCGCCGCCCCGCATGGGGGTGGACCTGGACGCCGGGACGGCGGTGGTCCGGCGGAAGCCGGAATCCTGAGCCGGACCGGACCGGGCCGCCTCTGCGCCCGTCCGCGCTCAGTTCCCGGACGGCTCCGGCCGGGTCGCGATGATGACGGTCGCGTACAGCTCGTCAGAGGTGACGACACGCGGGATCAGGCCGCTGCGGGCGACGGTCTCCTCGGCCCGTGCCGCCTGCCGTTCGCTCGTCTCGACCAGCAGATGCCCGCCCGGTGCCAGCCATCTCAGGGCCTCGGCGGTGACCCGCCGCAGGACGTCGAGGCCGTCCCGGCCGCCGTCGAGTGCGACGCGTGGCTCATGGATACGGGCCTCCGGGGGAAGTAGCTCGACGTCCTGCGTCGGTACGTACGGCACATTGGCGAGCAGAATCTCCACCCGGTCGCGCAATGAGCCGGGGAGCGGCTCGAAGAGGTCGCCCTCGTACACCCGGCCCGCGTCGCCGATGTTGCGGCGGGCGCACCGTACGGCTGCGGGTTCGACGTCGGCGGCGTGCAGTTCGATCCGGTCGAGCGTTGCGGCGAGCGCGGTGCCGAGGGCTCCCGAACCGCAGCAGAGGTCGACGACGACCGCTCCGGGCCCGGCGAGTGCGGCGGCCTGCCGGACCAGGAACTCGGTGCGGCGACGGGGTACGAAGACGCCGGGGTCCACGGCGATCCGAAGACCGCTGAACTCGGCCCAGCCGAGGACGTGTTCGAGGGGCAGTCCGGCGGCCCGCCGTTCGACCATGGCCGCGAGCTCGGCGTGGTCGGCGGCCGTGGAGACGATCAACTCCGCCTCGTCCTCGGCGAATACGCAGCCGGCGGCGCGGAGTGTGGTGACGATGGAGGAAACGGCGAGCGGTGAAGCGGAAACCGACATGAAGCGGAGCCTTTCGGGAAAGCCGATGGGCGCTCCGCGATCGATTATGTCGGGTCGACCACGCGATCGTGAGGGGTGAGCACCCAGCCTGATACAGCGGTAATGGGTCTCACCTCCTTGGTCGGTCCCCGTGTTGGGAGGGGTCACATTACCTCAGTCGCGGCCTCGGACGGCGTCCCCGGCCGGGGAGGCCACCTGACGGAGATGTCCCTGGAGGCGGCGGTACTGCCGGTCGCGTTCCGCCGCCGTGGCTCGGGTGAAGCACTGGCCGAGGAGGACCACGCCTGTCGCCACGCCGACCGCAAGGCTCCTCTCTACGCACACAAGTGGCACGCCCCGGGCGCTGCCGGCGATCCTCTCGATACGAACTTCAGGCGGAACGATTGCTGCAGTTCGCTTGGCCGGTCAGTCGGGTGTCTGAAGTTGGTGACGGGCCGCCCGGCAGCCTCGACATTGTCGAGTTCAATGAGTCCTGGGCTCGATGGGCCGAGGACGGCGGCCATGACGCGTGGGAGCCTTACCGTCTGTATCCGGCTCGGGGCGGGTTGCTGCAGTGGGCGAGCACCGAACAACGGACGTTGCTCTACTGGCTCACAGAGGGCTCTGCCCCTGACCGGTGGCCCACCGTCGTCACGGACGACGCCCGTACCAAATGGGACCGGTTCGACGGTTCGACCGCGGAGTTCATCTACCGCATGCTCACGGACCCGCTGCACCCCCACTCGACCGCTCGCCACTTCGACCGCCACTGGTTCATGAGCTACAAGAGCCCGAACCGGGAGGACTGTCAGTAGCGTTGCCCGGCACCGCTCGGCCGCCCGTACCTCGTTCGGGTGCGTATCTCGTGCAGGCTTCAGCCCTGATGTCCAGGATTGACCTCGCGATCTGTTTCCTCGTGAAGGTGAAAGAACATGCTGACGTACGTCGCATTGCTGAACTGGACCGATCAAGGGATCCAGGATTACAAGGACACCGCGCAACGTGCCGAGGCCTTCGGCGCGGAGGTACAGAAGCTCGGGGCGAAGCTGCTGAATATCTACTGGACCGTCGGTCCATACGACCTCGTGGCCGTCGTCGAGGCGCCCGACGACGAAACCGCTACCGCAGCACTCCTACAGCTCGGCGGGGCGGGCAACGTCCGTACGACGACTCTGCGGGCCTTCGATCGAGAAGAGATGGATCGCATCATCGGCAAAGCCGCTGGCTGACGACTTCCACTCACTGCAAGCGAAGACGTCTGGCGAGCCGGCCTTCTGCCGGTGAGCAGCGGGCGTTGCGGCAGGTGGAGGGACCATCGGCAGGTGATCAACGGGGTTTCGCACCGGGTGCGGACCGGTGTGCGGCGGCGTGAGCTGCCCGAGCGGTTCGGCCCGTGGAAGACCGTGTACAAGAGGCATCTGCAGTGGTCGGCCGACGGGACCTGGGAACGGCTTCTCCAGGAGGTCCAGGCCGTCGCGGACGCCGAGGGTGCCATCGACTGGGACGCCTCGGGCGCCTCCACCAGCGAGGGGCGCACCCGGAAGGCCGCGGACAGCATGTACGACGCCACCGCTTCCGCGCCTGACGGCCCACGGACGGCCCAGGGCGATTGAACGGACTCAGGGCCAGAGACACAACGCCTCTGGCCCGGATCGTCACTGCGTCGCCGCAATGCGGCTGACCTGCGGTTACAGCACCGGCAGCAGTGCCTTCAGCTCGAAGGCCGTGACCTCGCTGCGGTACTCCTCCCACTCCTGCTTCTTGTTGCGCAGGAAGAAGTCGAAGACGTGCTCGCCGAGCGTCTCGGCGACCAGTTCGCTCTTCTCCATCAGCGAGATCGCCTCGCCGAGGTTCTGTGGCAGGGGTTCGATACCCATCGCGCGGCGCTCGGCGTCGGACAGGGCCCAGACGTCGTCGTCGGCGCCGGCCGGGAGTTCGTAGCCCTCCTCTATGCCCTTGAGGCCCGCGGCGAGCAGCACCGCGTACGTCAGGTAGGGGTTGGCGCCGGAGTCGATGGAGCGGACCTCGACGCGGGCGGAGCCGGTCTTGCCGGGCTTGTACATCGGGACACGGATGAGCGCGGAGCGGTTGTTGTGGCCCCAGCAGATGTACGAGGGGGCCTCGCCGCCGGCGCCCGCGGCGCGGGAGGAGCCGCCCCAGATGCGCTTGTAGGAGTTGACCCACTGGTTCGTCACGGCGGAGATCTCCGCGGCGTGGGTGAGCAGACCGGCGATGAACGAGCGGCCGACCTTGGACAGCTGGTACTCGGCGCCCGACTCGTAGAAGGCGTTGCGGTCGCCCTCGAAGAGGGAGAGGTGGGTGTGCATGCCCGAGCCGGGGTACTCGGAGAACGGCTTCGGCATGAACGTCGCCTGCACGCCCTGCTCCAGCGCGACCTGCTTCATCACCAGGCGGAAGGTCATGATGTTGTCGGCGGTGGAGAGCGCGTCCGCGTACCGCAGGTCGATCTCCTGCTGGCCGGGGGCGCCCTCGTGGTGGCTGAACTCGACCGAGATGCCCATCGATTCGAGCATGGTGATCGCCTGGCGGCGGAAGTCCATGCCGACGTTCTGCGGGGTGTGGTCGAAGTATCCGGAGCTGTCGGCAGGGGTGGGGCGGCTGCCGTCGACCGGCTTGTCCTTCAGCAGGAAGAACTCGATCTCCGGATGCGTGTAGAAGGTGAAGCCCAGGTCGGAGGTCCTGGCGAGGATGCGCTTGAGGACATAGCGCGGGTCCGCGAAGGACGGCGAACCGTCGGGCATCAGGATGTCGCAGAACATCCGGGCCGTGCCGGGGGCCTCCGCGCGCCACGGCAGTATCTGGAACGTACCCGGGTCCGGCTTGGCGATCATGTCGGACTCGTACACCCGGGCGAAGCCCTCGATGGCCGAGCCGTCGAAGCCGATGCCCTCGTCAAACGCCTGTTCCAGCTCGGCGGGGGCCACGGCAACGGACTTGAGGTAGCCGAGCACATCGGTGAACCACAGCCGTACGAAGCGGATGTCGCGCTCCTCAAGCGTCCTGAGGACGAATTCCTGCTGCTTGTCCATAGCCACATCCTTGCAGTTCAGACGGTCCGTGCACCACCGCCCGGGATAGGGGGAAGTTCCAGTATCACGACCCGGGATTTCACCCAGATTACGCACACGACGTGAGATGGAGCACCCGGCCACCCACTACGATCGGCGCCCATGGTGCGCACGGGGCGGAGCGGCTTCGCAACTGCCCGGTACGCACCGGTTTTGCCGATCGCTTCTTGTCCCTCCCCGCCCCTTCGCAGAAGGACCTGACGACATGAGCTTCGACCGCAGGACCCGCATAGAGCAGATGCGCAACGCCGACCGTGTGCGGGAGCGCCGCAACCGTGTCCTGGCCATAAGCCTGAGCGTCCTCGTCGTCGTGGGCCTGGTCGGCTTCGGCTCGTACATGGTGCTGGACAAGTCCGAAGCGTCGGAGAAGAAGAAGGCCGTTCAGGCGGAGGACGCCAAGGCGTCCGCGGCGGAGCAGAAGAAGCCCGCCGCCGAGCCGATCGAGGGGCTGAAGACGTGGGACGCGAAGAAGCTGACCCGCAACCACGTCACCGAGACCGTCACGTACCCGATGAAGCCCCCGGTCGGCGGTGACCACAACCCCGTATGGATGAACTGCGACGGCGAGGTATACAGAAAGCCGATCCCCGACATGAACGCCGTGCACTCGCTGGAGCACGGTTCGGTGTGGGTGACGTACACGGACAAGGCCTCGGACGCCGATGTGGCGAAGCTGGCCGAGCGGGTCGGCAGGACGCCGTACTCGCTGATGAGCCCGTACGAGGGCCAGGCCGGGACGATCATGCTGAGCGCCTGGGGCAATCAGGTGACAGTGGACAGCGCCGATGACCGGCGGGTCGACCAGTTCTTCGCCAAGTTCGTCCAGGGGCCGCAGACGCCCGAGCCCGGTGCCGCGTGCACGGGCGGGCTGGGGGCCCGGTGACCGTGGTGAAACGCGACCGGCGCATCCAGTGGGTGGCGGGCTCCGCCGTCGGGCTCGCGCTGCTGTTCGCGGGGGTGGCGACGGTCGCCTCCGCGCGGGACGACGGCGCGGACCACGCCGCCGCGCCCGCCCCGCGCACGCCCGCGGTGGACTCGGCGGACGCCGGTTTCGCCCGCGACATGGCGGTTCACCATCAGCAGGCCGTCGAGATGTCCTTCATCGTGCGTGACCGTACGAAGGACGAGGAGGTACGCCGTCTCGCGTACGACATCGCCAATACGCAGGCCAACCAGCGGGGCATGATGCTCGGCTGGCTGGACCTGTGGGAGCTGCCGAAGGCGGCCGCCGGGCAGGAGCCGATGGCCTGGATGGCGGCGGGGCACGAGGGACACACGAGGGACGGCATGGAAGGAATGGACGGGATGGCGGGCACGGGGGCCGGTTACCGGGCCCATGACGGCTCCCTCATGCCCGGTATGGCCACCAGGACCGAGCTGGACCGGCTCCGCAGGGCGAACGGCAAGCAGGCCGAGATCCTGTACCTCCAGCTGATGACCGACCACCACAAGGGCGGCATCGACATGGCCCGCGGCTGCACCCGGCTGTGCACGGTGAATGTGGAGAAGCGGCTGGCCCGGGGAATGGTCGAGTCCCAGCAGTCCGAGCTGGACATGATGGCCCGGATGCTGGCGGCACGAGGTGCGAAGCCCCGGTCCTGAAAGATTCCCTCCGAGCCGCACATGCACCCGAACGGGTGATAGCGGTCGCGTACCCCGAACGGGCCCATGACGATGGGTTCGCTCGGGGTCGTACAGCATGCCCACCGGCACGCAGGAGGAATCCCTCATGACCACCGCCAAGGACATCATGCACACCGGGGCCACATGGATCCCCGCGCACGAGACACTCGACCGCGCCGCACAGCTGATGCGCGACCACAAAGTGGGCGCGCTGCCCATCTCGGCCGAAGGCGAACAGGACCGGATGATCGGCATACTCACGGACCGCGACATCGTGGTCGGCTGTGTGGCGATGGGGCACGATCCGTCGAAGATGACCGCGGGCGACCTCGCCCGGGGCACCCCTCGCTGGATCGACGCGGGGGCGGGTGTGGAAATGGTTCTGGAGGAGATGCAGACCCATCGGATCCGCCGGCTTCCCGTGGTCGAGAACAAGAAGCTGATCGGCATGATCAGCGAAGCCGATCTGGCGCATCACCTCTCCGACGAGCAGATCGCCCTCTGGGTGGAAAAGGTCTACGCCCCCGGCTGACCGGCTCGCGATCACCCAGCCCAATGGCCCGGTACCCCTTGCCCACGAGGGGTGCCGGGTCGCTGTGCGTCCTTGCCGCCGGGCCCTGTGTTGCTGCGGCGATACGTTTCCGCGCGCGATGCATACGGGGCGGGGGTAGGGTGCTCGACATGACCCTGAGCAGATGTGCGACATACGGACAGTTGTTGCTGTTCGTTGCGCTGCTCATCGGGATCGCTCACCTCCTCAGGGGCGTCGTGGCGCGGGTGTCGCCGGCCGCGGGGCCGGTTTCCCGGCCGGGCCGGACCCATCTCGCTTCGTTGTCGGTGCTGTGCATATAGGAGGGGTGTCTCCCCCTCCCCCAGCAGACCGAAATACCGACAACACCCCGAGGTGCTTCCGCCATGCGTACTCCACCCACCCGACGCGCCGTGCTCGGCGCCGCTGTCGCCACTGCCGGTACGGCGGTCCTGGCCGCCTGCTCCGTCGAATCCGACACGGCACGCAGCGGTACGAAGGCCGGCGGCGCGAACGCCGGCGGCACGAGCCACAGCGGTGCGAACCACGGGACCGCCCCCCACACGAAGCCCAGGGGCGAGTACGTCTCCCCCGACGGCGCGGAGGTCGCCGCGGCCGAGGCCAAGCGGGGCTCCGGCCCCGAACACAAGATCCACCTCACCGCCACCCCGTCCCGCCTCGATCTGGGCGGCGGGCTCGTCGTCAGCTCCTGGGCCTATGAAGGCCGGCTGCCCGGCAAGGAACTCCGGGTCGCGGTCGGCGACACCCTGGCGCTCACCCTCGCCAACCACCTTCCGGCGACGACCAGCCTGCACTGGCACGGGCTCAATGTGCGCAACAACATGGACGGCGTACCCGACCTGACCCAGCCGCCCATCAAGCAGGGCGCCGAGTACGCGTACCGCTTCAAGGTGCCGCACCCGGGAACGTACTGGTTCCATCCGCACACCGGCGTCCAGCAGGACCGCGGTCTGTACGCGCCACTGATCGTCGACGACCCCAAGGAGCCCCTCAAGTACGACAAGGAGTGGGTCGTCGTCCTCGACGACTGGGTCGACGGGGTGGACGGCTCCACGCCGGACGGGGTGCTCGACGAACTCAGCGGGGGCCGGGGCGGCATGGACCACGGGATGGGCCACGGGATGGGCCACGACGGCATGGGCGACAAGAGCGGCATGGATGACAAGAGCGATTCGGGCGGCGCCGGGCGCGGAGGTTCCCCCAAGTCCGCCAAGCGCCGCTCCGGCCCCTCTCGGATCATGAAGAACTCGTTCAGTGAACTGCTCGACAGCCACGGGGGCAATGTCGACTACCCGCACTACCTGATCAACGGGCGCATCCCGAAGGCCCCCACCTCCTTCGCCGCCAAGCCCGGCGACCGGATCCGGATTCGCATCATCAACGCGGGCGGCGACACCGCTTTCCGTGTCGCACTCGGCGGCCACCGGATGACGATCACCCACACCGACGGCTACCCGGTCCGGCACACCACGACGGACGCCCTGCTGCTGGGCATGGGTGAGCGGTACGACGTGGTGGTCACCGCCGGGGACGGGGTGTTCCCGCTGACCGCGCTCGCCGAAGGCAAGCGGGCGTCGGCGCTGGCCCTGCTCCGTACCGGACATGGCGCGGCGCCCACCGCCTCCGTACGGCCGAAGGAGCTGGACGGAAAACTGGTGGAGGCGGGCGAACTGTCGCCGGACGAATCCGTGGCGCTGTCCGTCCGCGAGCCCGACCGGACCCTCCGGTTCAAATTGACCGGCAACATGGCTGCCTACAACTGGGCCTTCAACCACAAGCCGTACAACCCCAGGCAGCGCCATCCGGTCAAGGCGGGCGAGCGGGTGAGGATGGAGTTCTACAACGTCACGGAGATGTGGCATCCCATCCATCTGCACGGACACTCGTTCGGGCTGGTGGGATCGGCGGGGCCGGAGCGCCGGGCCTCCCACCGGCGCGAGGCCGCATGGGCGCGCAAGGACACCGCGATCGTCCGGCCGCACACCTCGATCGCCGTGGAGTTCGACGCGGACAACCCGGGTCTCTGGATGCTCCACTGCCACAACATCTACCACTCGGACGTGGGCATGATGACGGTCCTCGGCTACCACCACTGAGCCGTTCCTGGCGGGTGGCTCCGCGATTGCGCGGCCCGCCAGGACATCGCGTCAGTCAGACGATTACACTGGGGCGCGTGCCTCAACTACGCCTCGCACTGAATCAGATCGACTCGACCGTCGGCGACCTCTCCGGCAACGCCGAGGCGATCGTCCACTGGACCCGGCACTCCGCCGAACAGGGCGCCCATCTGGTGGCGTTCCCCGAGATGATGCTGACCGGCTACCCCGTCGAGGATCTGGCCCTGCGGTCGTCCTTCGTCGAGGCCTCGCGTCAGGCGCTGCGCGCACTCGCCGCCCGTCTCGACGCGGAGGGCTTCGGGGAGCTGCCGGTCGTCCTCGGTTACCTCGACCGCTCCGAGACGGCCCAGCCGCGCTACGGGCAGCCCGCCGGCGCCCCGCAGAACGCCGCCGCGGTGCTGCACCGCGGGCAGGTCGCGCTGACCTTCGCCAAGCACCACCTCCCCAATTACGGTGTCTTCGACGAGTTCCGGTACTTCGTGCCGGGCGACTCGATGCCGGTCGTGCGGGTCCACGGCGTCGATGTGGCACTCGCGATCTGCGAGGACCTCTGGCAGGACGGCGGCCGGGTGCCGGCCGCGCGGGCCGCCGGCGCCGGGCTGCTGCTGTCGATCAACGCCTCGCCGTACGAGCGGGACAAGGACGACACCCGGCTGGAACTGGTCCGCAAGCGGGCCCAGGAGGCCGGCTGCACGACCGCGTATCTGGCGATGATCGGCGGCCAGGACGAGCTGGTCTTCGACGGCGACTCGATCGTCGTCGACCGGAACGGCGACGTGATCGCCCGCGCCCCGCAGTTCGCCGAGGGCAGCGTCGTCCTCGACCTGGACCTGCCGGCCGCCGCGGCCGAGGCGCCGTCCGGTGTCGTGAACGACGGGCTGCGGATCGATCGCGTGGTGCTCTCCGAGGAGCCCCTTCCGGCGTACGACACGGAGCTGACGGGCGGTTACGCGGAGCGGCTCGAGGACGACGAGGAGCTGTACTCGGCGCTGGTCGTGGGCCTGCGTGCGTACGCCGCCAAGAACGGCTTCAGCAGTGTGCTGATCGGGCTCTCCGGCGGGATCGACTCGGCGCTGGTCGCGGCCATCGCCTGCGACGCGCTGGGCGCACAGAACGTGTACGGCATCTCGATGCCGTCGAAGTACTCCTCGGACCACTCCAAGGGCGACGCGGCCGAGCTGGCCCGCCGTACCGGGCTGAACTTCCGCACCGTACCGATCGAGCCGATGTTCGACGCATACATGGGCTCGCTGGGGCTCACCGGCCTGGCCGAGGAGAACCTCCAGTCCCGGCTGCGCGGCACGATGCTGATGGCCGTCTCCAACCAGGAGGGCCAGATCGTCCTCGCGCCGGGCAACAAGTCCGAGCTGGCGGTCGGCTACTCGACGCTGTACGGCGACTCGGTCGGGGCGTACGGCCCGATCAAGGATGTCTACAAGACGTCGATCTTCCGCCTCGCGAAGTGGCGCAATCGTGCTGCCGAGGAGCGTGGGCAGACCCCTCCGATCCCGGAGGCGTCCATCACCAAGCCACCGAGCGCCGAGCTGCGCCCGGGCCAGGTCGACACGGACTCGCTGCCCGACTACGACGTACTGGACCGGATCCTGGAGCTGTACGTCGACCGGGACCAGGGCCTGGACGAAATCGTCGCGGCCGGGTTCGACAAGGCGCTGGTGGCGAAGACGCTGCGGATGGTGGACACGGCGGAGTACAAGCGGCGGCAGTACCCGCCGGGCACGAAGATCTCCCCGAAGGGCTTCGGCAAGGACCGGCGGCTGCCGATCACCAATCGGTGGCGCGAGTCGGGGTGACCGGGGCGGGGTGACCGGGGCGGGGTGACCGGGTCGGGGTGACCGGGGCCGGGTGACCGGGGCCGAGCACACGGAGCCGCCCGACCCCGCCGACGGACCTGCGCGTCGGCCGACTGCCTGCCCCGGTGAGCCGTGGTACGTCGCCGTGCCCGCGATGCTGGTGAGCTGCGGCCTCTCGCTGCCGGTCTTCAGCTGGCTGCGGCCGGCCTCCGGATCGGTGATACCGGCGGTGGTCTGCCATGCCTTCGTCAGCTCGGCCAGTGTGAGCATGGTCACGGAGTTCGCCGAACCGGACGCCCCGCTGGAGCCGCTGCACATGAGCCTCGCGGGCTGGCCCGGCTGGCCGGCCATGGCCCCCTTGGTTGTCGTCCTCGCCCGTACGGGCAGGCTCGCGCTTCCCGGCGCCCGGACCGACCGGAGGTGAGGCACTGAACGCCCCCGCGCCCGCTGGAACCGGACCGGCCGCCGGTCACAGCTCCACGCGCGCCGCGATCGGAAGGTGGTCGCTGTCCGTCGCCGGGAGTGTCCACGACGATGTCGGCTCGACTCCCTTCACCATGATCTGGTCGATCCGTGCCATCGGGAACGACGCCGGCCAGCTGAAGCCGAATCCGTCGCCGGCCGCGCCCTGGGTGGACCTCATCTGGGAGGTGACCTCGTTGAGCGAGCGGTCGTTCATCGTGCCGTTGAGGTCGCCGAGCAGGATCACCTTGTCCAGCCGTTCGTCGGCGATGGCCTCGCCCAGGGCGTCCGCGCTGCCGTCGCGCTGGTTGGCGGTGAATCCGGCGTGCAGCTTGACCCGTACGGACGGCATATGGGCCACGTAGACGGCGACCTCGCCCTTGGGCGTCGCCACCGTGGAACGCATCGCCCGGGTCCAGCCCATCTTGATGTCGACCGGCCGGGTCTCGCTCATCGGGTACTTGCTCCACAGGCCGACGGTCCCCTGCACCGAGTGGTACGGGAAGCGGTCGGCGAGCGCCGCCTCGTACGCCGACACCTTGCCGCTCGGCAGCTCCTCCAAGGCGATGAGGTCGGCGCCGGAGTCCGCGACCTGCCGGGCGGTGCCCGCGGGGTCGGGGTTGTCGGCGTTGACGTTGTGGGTGGCCACGGTGAGATCCCCGCCGCTGCCCGACTTGTCGGAGAGCATCAGCCCGCCGAAGAGATTGAGCCAGACCACGACCGGCAGCAGCAGGGCGATCAGCGCGGTCGCCGAGCGGCGCACGACGCCCAGGATCAGCAGCAGCGGGACGAAGACACCGATCCATGGCAGGAACGTCTCGGTGAGGCTGCCCAGGTTGCCGATGGTGTTCGGGATGTCGGCGTGGAAGACCATCACGAGGGCGAGGAGGACCGCACAGACGGCAAGGACGATTCCTCGCCGCCAGATGCCCTTGTCGCGGGTCCATCTGTCGCGCAGGTCCCGGAAACGGGATCCGGGCCCGGTGCGCCGCGGCTCCGCACGGTCGTTCCCGGTGTCCGCTCCGTACGCCTGCACCATCGCGCTGTCCTCACTGCCTTGCCGTGCTTGTCGCCGCGCCCTCGACCCTAGGCGATGGGCGGCATGTTTCCTGCCGTCCACGACGGCTGTACTGCCACGAGGACGAAAGACGGGGTCCGGCGGGTTCCGGCCAGGTGGGATCTGCGGGGGCTTGTGACAGAACGATCACACTCGGGCGGTCCGGGGGTGCCAGCCGTCGGCGGCGGGCCGGGGGGCGAGGCCCTCGGCCAGAACCCGGATGATGCTGTCGGCGAGATCCTCGGGCAGCGGCGCGTCGGGCCGGTGAATGGTGCGTACGAGCATGGGCCCCAGGAACAGGTCGTTCATCAGTTCCACGTCCAGGTCTCCGCGGAGCTCGCCGGCGTCGACCGCCCGCTGCACGGCGGCCAGCATGGCGGCGCGGCGCGGGGCTATGACGGTGCATTGGTATTCGGACCACAGCTTGGGGTGGCTCTTCATCTGCGCGAAGACGTTGTGGAGCAGAACGGAGGAGCGCTGGGCCAGGCCGCGTCTGCGCAGTGACTCCAGCAGCAGCCGCAGGTCGTCGAGTCCGGCGGTGCCGGAGACGGTGGGTTCCGGGGGCTCGATGTCTCGCAGGACATCGACGAAGAGCTCCTCCTTGCCGCTCCATCGCCGGTAGATGGTCGCCTTGCCGACCCCGGCGGTCCGGGCTATCCGCTCGATGGACAGGCCGGCGAGGGGCTCACCGGCCTCCAGCAGTTCGACGACGGCGTCCAGGATCGCCCGCTCGGCCGCCGCACTGCGCGGCCGGCCCCTTCGCGGTTCCGGATCCTCCCGCACCGGGCAGCCTTGGCCCTGTACCTGCGCCTCTGCCTGCACGTGAATCCACCTCTCGCCGCACCGTCCGCCGTTCCGATTCTCGCCGACGCCGGCGGTGCCTCGGTGAGCCGCCCCAGGGTTCCGGGGCCACCCGGAACCCTGGGGCGGCGATTTCAGCTCTCCGGGGCCGTGGCTGTCACCGGCCCGCCCCGGCATGCACCGACCGTTCGCCCTGTCCGGACTCCTGTCCGGCGGACGTCTTCCCCGGCAGGAACATCGCGACGACGAGAGCGCCCACCAGGGCAATGGTCGCCGAACCGATGGCGGTGACATGCATCGCCTTCAGGAACGCGTCGTTCGCCGCGGCGATCAGCGGGGCGCCCGCGGGGCCCAGCTTGTCCGCGATGCCGAGCGTCGCCTCGATCGACTCCCCCGCGGCCTCCCTGACACCGGCCGGGAGCGCACCGAGGTGCCCCTCGATGCCGCCGCGGTAGACGGTGGAGAGCACCGAGCCGAGCACTGCTATGCCGAGCGCCCCGCCGACCTGCCGGAACGTGTTGTTGACGGCCGATCCGGAACCGGCCTTCTCCCTGGGCAGTGCCTGCATCACCGAGACCGTGACCGGCGTCATCACATGCGCCATGCCCGTGCCCTGGACGAAGAAGAGCACGCACAGCACCCAGACCGGCGTGGTGGCGTCGAACAGTGCGAACGCCGCGAGGCCGAGCGCGACCAGCAGCATGCCGACGGTGCAGACCACGCGGGCGCCGAACCGGTCGACGACCAGCCGGGCCCGCGGCGCGAAGATCATCTGGGCGGCGGCCAGCGGCAGGATCAGCAGACCGGCCTGCAACGCGCTCCAGCCGCGCACGCTCTGCATGTAGAAGGCGGAGAAGAAGGTCACGCCCATCAGCGCGAAGAAGACGAGCGCTATGGCGGCGACGGCCGCGGAGAACGACGGCTCCTTGAAGTACGAGATGTCGATGGCCGGGTGACTGGTGCGCTTCTCGTGCCGGACGAATGCGGCCAGGACGACCAGACCGCCGATGACCGGGAGGAGCACGGTGGGGTCGGTGAAGTCGGCGAGCTGGCCGCCGCGGATGATGCCGTACACCAGCAGGATCAGACCGACGATGGACAGCACGACGCCGAGCGGGTCGGTCCGGCCCGGGTTCGGGTCCTTGGAGTCCGGCACCAGCACCGCCATCGCGATCAGCGCGACGATCACCACGGGCACATTGACCAGGAAGATCGAGCCCCACCAGAAGTGTTCGAGCAGCAGTCCGCCGGTGACCGGGCCGATGGCGATGGCGAGGCCGACGCTGCCGGCCCAGATGCCGATGGCCTTGGGCTGCTCGTCGCGTTCGAAGACGTTCATCAGGACGGCGAGCGTGGCCGGCATGACGAACGCCGCGCCGAAGCCCATCACGGCACGCCAGGTGATCAGTTCACCGGGCGAGCCGGACATGGCGGCGAGGGCGGAACCGACGCCGAAGAGAAGGATGCCGAAGAGCAGCACCTTCTTGCGGCCGATGCGGTCACCGAGCAGGCCCGCGGTGAAGAGGAGTCCGGCGAAGACGAGCGTGTAGGCGTTGATCGCCCACTCCAGCTCGCTCTGGGTGGCGCCGAGGCCGGTGGGTGCGGGGCTGGCGATGGTCTTGACCGCGACGTTCAGGATCGAGTTGTCCAGCACCACGATGAGCAGACTGAACATGAGAACGACGAGGATCGCCCAACGGCGGCGGTGGACCGCCTCGGGGACCTGGGGCAGGGCGGGGCGAGCGCCCGACGATATTGGCATGCCAGGAGCCTATATGATTTCGATACGATACCGTCTCGTATTGTAAAGTCTTTACCGGGTGGGCGCCTCCCGGGGGAGGTATGCGGGCCCACTTCCCGTGGACGGCCGCGGGATGCCACCATGGAACCGGTCCGGGGACGCCGTCAGGGCGCCTCGAGATGACGAAGGAGCCGTTGGCAATGTCGCTTCAGGCTGCGCAGAACAAGTCCGCCGCATCCCCCGCGGGTGCCCCCACCGACAGCAGCAAGGCGCTGTACGGGGGCAAGAGCACCCGCCGTATCTCCATCCATGACATCGCCGCCGCCACCGAGCGCGGTGAGAAGTGGCCCATGCTCACCGCCTACGACGCGATGACCGCGTCCGTCTTCGACGAGGCCGGTATCCCGGTCATGCTCGTCGGCGACTCCATGGGCAACTGCCATCTCGGTTACGAGACCACCGTGCCCGTCACGATGGACGAGATCGCCATCCTTTCCGCCGCTGTCGTACGGGGCACCAAGCGCGCCCTGATCGTCGCCGACCTGCCCTTCGGGGCGTACCAGGAAGGGCCCGTCCAGGCCCTGCGCAACGCAACCCGGCTGATCAAGGAGTCCGGTGTCGGTGCCGTCAAGCTGGAGGGCGGTGAGCGCAGCCACGAGCAGATCCGGCTGCTGGTCGACGCCGGTATCCCGGTCATGGCCCACATCGGTCTGACCCCGCAGTCCGTCAACGCGATGGGATACCGGGTGCAGGGCCGCGGCGAGGAGGCAGCCCAGCAGCTGCTGCGCGACGCCAAGGCCGTGCAGGACGCGGGCGCGTTCGCCGTCGTCCTGGAGCTCGTACCGGCCGAACTGGCCGCCGAGGTCACCCGCACCCTGCACATCCCGACCGTCGGCATCGGCGCCGGTCCCGACACGGACGCCCAGGTGCTGGTCTACACCGACATGGTCGGGCTGACCGGCGGCAAGGTGCCGCGCTTCACCAAGCAGTACGCGAACCTGCGCAAGGTGCTCGGTGACGCGGCGAAGGAGTTCGCCGAGGAGGTCGTGGGAGGCAGCTTCCCGGCCCCCGAGCACACCTTCCACTAGTTCCCCCCGGGCCTGACCAGCAGGAAAGCCCTTGGGCCGATCCTGCGGATCAGGCCCTGGGCAGAGCCACTGCCCGCACCACCGACAGCCCGCCGACATCCCCCATCGGCGGGCTGTCGGCCTGTTGTCGGTGGACTGTCGGTGGCGCCTGGTCCCATGGTGGACATGACGCGAATCGACAAGAACCCCAGGAGCGGCCCGAACGCCGTCGAGGTCCGGGGGCTGGTCAAGCACTACGGCTCGACCAAGGCTCTGGACGGCGTGGACCTCGATGTCCGCGAGGGCACCGTGCTCGGTGTGCTCGGCCCCAACGGTGCCGGTAAGACCACGCTCGTACGCTGCCTGTCCACCCTGATCATCCCCGATGCCGGACACGCCACCGTGGCGGGCTACGACGTGGTGAAGCAGCCCCGGCAGCTGCGCCGCACCATCGGTCTGACCGGGCAGTACGCCTCGGTCGACGAAAAGCTCTCCGGCTGGGAGAACCTCTACATGATCGGGCGGCTGCTCGACCTGCCGCGCAGGACCGCCCGGTCCCGGGCCGACGAGCTCCTGGAGCGGTTCTCCCTCACCGACGCGGCCAGGCGTGCCGCGATGGACTACTCCGGCGGCATGCGGCGCCGGCTCGACCTGGCCGCCTCGATGATCGGCAGCCCGGCAGTCCTCTATCTGGACGAGCCGACGACGGGGCTCGACCCCCGGACCCGTAACGAGGTCTGGGACGAAGTGCAGCGGATGGTCGCGGAGGGGGCGACCGTCCTGCTCACCACCCAGTACATGGAAGAGGCCGAGCAGCTCGCCAATGAGCTCACCGTCATCGACAAGGGCAAGATCATCGCCAGTGGCGGGGTGAACGAGCTGAAGGCGAAGGTCGGCGGCCGCACCCTGCAGATCCGGCCCTCGGACCCGGCGCAGCTGCCCGCGATGGCGCGCGCGCTCAGGGAAACCGGACTCGACGGGGTAGCGGGCGCGCAGGCCGTCCCGGACGAGGGACTGCTGTACGTACCGATCCTCAGCGACGAGCAGCTGACGGCCGTCATCGGCCTGCTCGGCACCCGGGGCTTCTCGCTGGCGCACGTCGCCACCGCCCTGCCCAGCCTGGACGAGGTCTTCCTGGCCATCACCGGCGAGAAGAGCTCCTCCGTCACCGACACGATCCCCGAGGAGGTCGCGGCATGAGTACGACGACTCTGAAGCCCGCCCCCGCCGCGCCCGCAGCGGTGAAGGCGCTCCACGACGAGGGCCGGATCGGGCTGCGCGGCAATCTGCGGCACATCGGGGCGCTGGCGCGGCGCAATCTGCTCCAGATCAAGAAGGATCCGGAGTCGATGTTCGACGTACTCCTGATGCCGGTCATCTTCATCCTGCTGTTCGTGTACGTGTTCGGCGGTTCGGTCGGCGGCAGCATGGGCGGCGGCCGACAGGAGTATCTGAACTATCTGGTCCCCGGGCTGATGGCGATGATGGGCATGAACATCGCCATGGCGGTCGGCACCGGTGTCAACGACGACTTCCGCAAGGGGGTCATGGACCGGTTCCGGACGATGCCGATCGCCCGCTCCTCGGTCCTCATCGCGAAGATCGTGGTCGAGCTCGGCCGGATGATGGTCGCCACCCTGATCCTGCTGGGCATGGGCTTCGCGCTCGGCATGGAGCTGCAGACCTCGGTGTTCGGACTGATCGAGGCGGTCGCGCTGTCGGCGGTGTTCGGCGCCGCCATCATGTGGATCTTCATCCTGCTCGGGCTGGCCATGAAGACGGCCCAGGCGGTTCAGGGAATGGGGGTGCTCGTGCTGATGCCGCTCCAGTTCGGCTCCTCGATCTTCGCCCCGACCAGGACGATGCCCGGCTGGCTCCAGACGTTCACCGACTACAACCCGCTGTCCAATCTGGCGGACGCGGCGCGCGGTCTGATGATGGGCGGACCGGTCGCCCACTCGGTGTGGGTGACGCTCGGCTGGGCCGCGGTGATCACCGCGGTGATGGCGCCGCTCGCCGTCGCCAGGTTCCGCAAGAAGTCCTGACCGGCGATCCGGCCGGGATCCGGCCGGCCTCAGTCCCGGTACGCGTCGACGAGGGCGGTGGCCTCCTCCAGGGAGAGGCCGCCGCCCTCGGCGTACGCGGCGTCGTAGGCGGCCCGGCCGAGGACGGCGACGGCCAGTTCCTCCGCCTTGGCGTAGTCGTGCCGCTCCATCGACGTCGGCACGTGGCCCTTGGACAGCAGCCCCTTGCCGGCCCCCAGCAGCCGGGCCGCGAGCGCGGCCCGGCGCTCGCCGCCGAGTCCGCCCAACGCCCGTGCGAGGGTGACGAGATGGATGACGGACATCTGGGGCGCCACCATCTGCGACAGCTGGTCCTGGGACCGCGTCAGCGCCTCCAGGCCCCGGGGCAGGGCCTGGGCGTACAGCCCGTCCTGGTTGTCCAGCCAGGCCATTGCGCCCAGCACGAACCCTTCGAAGATCGCCACCGTCTCGGAACGGAACTCCTCGCGCAGCGCCGCCAGTTGCTCGCGCGCCTCGCCCGTACGGCCGCTGCGGCCGAGCCACATGGCGAGATAGAGCCGGGCGGCGGGCATCGCCTCGTGACCCGCCTGACGCCCCTCGGCGAGCACCTGCCGCAGGATCGTCTCGCCCTCGTCACCGCGGCCCAGTTCGGTGAGCACGGACGCGTATCTGGCGCGCAGGATCGACACCTGGGACTGGGCGCCGAGCTTCTCCGCGAATCCGATGGCGGCCCGGAAGTCCTCGGCCGCGCGGGTGTACTCGCCCCGCTTCTCGTTGGCCTCGCCCCGGGAGGAGAGCGATTCGGCGGCGCCCCAGTCGTCGCCGAGCCGGGTGAAGATCTCCAGGCTCTCGTCGGCGTCCGCTTGTGCGTCGCCCGCCCACTCGAACCGGTTGGCCAGCATATTGGCCCGCATCTGGAGGGCCGCGGCCAGCTCCCACTCGTAGCCGAACTCCCGGCTTGCGCGCACCGTTTCGTCCAGCAGCTCGCGCAGATCGCGCATTTCCCCGGTGAGCAGGACCGCGAAGAACCAGAGCGATGCCGGAGTACGGCAGGTCTGCGGCTGGCCCACCCGGTAGGTACGCGCGATGACGCGCAGCCGGGCCATGCTCTTCTCGTCGGTCCACTCGTCCTTGGCGTGGTCCATGCTGACCAGCCGGATCAGGGCCACCTGGCGCCGGGCCTCCTGGAGCAGCTCGGGCCTCATGGGCGGCGGCGCGTCGGTGCAGCGTTCGTGGAGGGAGGGTGCGGGCTCGACGGGCGGGGCGAAGGGGTCGGGGCCCAGTGCGGCGGCCGCGGCGGCCCATTGCAGGGCGTCGGTGCGCAGATCGCGCATCTGCCAGTACCAGAACAGCGAGAGCACCATGCACAGCACCTCCTGCTCGTCGCGGGCGGCGACGGCGCGGCGCAGGGCGGTGCGGAGGTTCTCGTACTCGCGCTGGAGGAGGTCGATGACGGACCGCTGTCCGGCGCCGCGGAGTCCGGGCTCCGCGGCACGGGCCAGCTCCCGGAAGTACACCAGGTGGTGCCGTTCCACGGTGTCCCGCTCCCCGGCCCCGTCGAGCCGCTCGGCGGCGTACTCGCCGACGGTCTCCAGCAGCCGGTAGCGCATCTCGCCGTCGTCGGCGGGCGCGGCGACGACGAGGGACTTGTCGACGAGCGAGCCGAGCAGCCCGGCGACCTCGCGCGCGTCCTGCGGCCCGTCCGCGCAGACGACCTCGGCCGCGGCCAGGGTGCAGCCGCCGGCGAAGACCGACAGGCGGCGCAGGACGGCGCGTTCGGCGGCGTCGAGGAGGTCCCAGGACCAGTCGACGACGGCGCGCAGGGTCTGCTGACGGGGCAGTACGGTACGGGCCCCGCTGGTGAGCAGGCGGAACCGGTCGTCGAGCCGGTCGGCGATCTGGCGCGGGGTGAGCATCCGCAGCCGGGCCGCGGCGAGTTCGATGGCGAGCGGCAGTCCGTCGAGGCGGCGGCAGATCTCGGCGGCGGCAGCCGCGGTCTCCTCGTCCGCGTCGATCCGGAAGCCTGGCTTCGCGGCGGCGCCGCGGTCGGCGAGCAGCCGTAGCGCCATCGGGTCGGGCAGCGGGTCGACGGGTCGGACGAACTCGCCCGGTACCCCGAGGGGTTCACGGCTGGTCGCGAGCACGGTGACCTCCGGGCAGTGGGCGAGCAGATGGTCGGCGAGGGCGGCAGCGGCCCCGACGAGGTGCTCGCAGTTGTCCAGGAGCAGCAGCATGCGGCGCCGGGAGCAGTGCTCGGTGAGGCGTACGAGAGGGTCGCCCGCGTTCCCCTCGGCGACCCGGAGTTCCTCGGCGCCCGCTCCGCGCAGCACGGTCTCGCGGGCGCCGAGCGCGGTCAGCACGGCCTCCGGTACGGCCTCGGGGTCGTCGACGGGGGCGAGTTCGGCCAGCCAGACGCCGTCCGGCCAGGCGGGCCCGACGGATTCGGCGACCTCCTGGGAGAGCCGGGTCTTGCCCGCGCCACCGGGGCCCAGGAGGGTGACGAGCCGGGCGTGCGAGAGGTCCTCGCGCAGGGCCTCCATGTCGTCCTCGCGCCCGACGAAGCTGGTGAGTCTGGCCCGGAGGTTTCCCTGCGGGGCGGTGGGGGTCCGGGTACGGGAGGGCCGGTGCGGCTCGGCCGGCACTGCCGCCGCGACCGGTTGCACCGGGTCCTGGCGGAGCAACTCCGCGTGCAGAGAGCGCAGTTCGGCTCCGGGGTCGGCACCGAGGCGGTCGGCGAGTACGGTGCGCACCTCGTCGTACGCGGCCAGCGCCTGCGCCGTGCGCCCGGCATCGCGCAGGGCCCGCAGCCGCAGCGCCTGGAGGGGTTCGTCGATCGGGTGCTCGGCGCAGAGCGCGACCAGTTCGGGCAGGGCCTCGTCCGCGCGGCCGAGCGCGAGGGCCGCGGCGAGCCTGCTGCGGCGGGCGTCCAGACGCCGGGCCGCCCAGCGGGCCGCGACGGCGCCGCGGTCGGGCAGATCGGCCAGGGCAGGTCCGCGCCACAGGGCGAGCGCGTCGTCGAGCACGGCCTGGGCCTTCGCCGCGTCGCCCTCCTCCAGTGCCCGCGCCCCCTCCCCCGCGAGCCGCTCGAAGCGGTACAGGTCGACCGCGTCCGGCTCGGCGGCGAGCCGGTAGCCGCTCTCCGCGGAGGTGATCGCGGCATGGCCGAGGGCCCGCCGCAGCCGGCCGACGAGTGCCTGCAGGGCGCCCACCGCGTCGGCCGGCGGGTCGCCGTCCCACACCTCGTCGACGAGCACGGCGGCCGGAACGGTGCGGCCGGGACGCAGCGCGAGGACGGAGAGCAGGGCGCGCAGCCGCGCCCCGCCGATGGCGACGGCCGTGCCGTCGTCGCGGAGTGCCTGGGTCGTCCCGAGGATGCAGTAGCGCACGCGCCTATTCTCCGTGACCGGGACCGGGAAGTGGACACACGTACGACCGTGTCCGTGTTCGCTGTGTGCCGGGATCGCTCGTCATGCTCCCACCCTTCACGGAACCACCGCCCCGACGCGAGACGTTTGTGACGTGTCGCCTGTACGGTCGCTCTCGCCGACCGCCATCCCGCCCCCTTTCCGGCCAGCCACCAGGAGTTCGCCGATGACCACCGCAGCAGCCCGCAGCGACCGGCGGATCAGCCCGGTCTTCCTCGGGATCGTCGCCGTGATGGCGGTATCGGGCTGGGCGGTGTGGACGGACTTCGCGCAGCGGCCCGAATTCCCGCTCTTCCTCTTCGTGACGGCGGCCTGGGTGGTGTCGCTCTGTCTGCACGAGTACTCCCACGCCCGCACCGCACTGCACAGTGGCGACACGACAGTCACCGCCAAAGGCTATTTGACGCTCAATCCGTTCGCCTACACCCATGCACTGCTGAGCATCGTGCTGCCGGTGCTGTTCGTGATCATGGGCGGTATCGGCCTGCCCGGTGGTGCGGTCTTCATCGAGCGGGGCCGGATCAGCGGGCGCTGGAAGCACAGCCTCGTCTCGGCGGCCGGTCCGCTGACGAATGTGCTGTTCGCGTCTGTCTGCACGGCGCCGTTCTGGCTGCACGCGCTGGACGGCGTCCCGGTCGTCTTCCAGTACGCGCTGGGCTTCCTGGCACTGCTGCAGGTCACCGCGGCGATCCTCAACTTCGTCCCGGTCCCGGGGCTGGACGGTTACGGAGTGATCGAGCCCTGGCTCTCGTACCGGATCCGCCGGCAGGTCGAGCCGTTCGCCCCGTTCGGGCTGATCGCGGTCTTCGGCATCCTGTGGATCCCCGAGGTCAACCACGTGTTCTTCGACGCGATCCACGCCCTGCTGCGGGTACTGGGTATCAGTGAGTTCACGACGTACTGCGGTTTCGACGCCTACCGCTTCTGGCAAACGGCCGATCCGGTCTGCACGCTCAACCTCTGACCGGCGGTCTGTGCACGCTGCCGGCGCAGGTAGAACCACGCCATGTTGGACGAGAGCCCGGCCAGCAGCACCCAGACGATCCCGAGCCAGCTGCCCTGGACGAACGAGATCACGGCCGCGACGACGGCCAGGACGCAGACGGCGATGGCGTAGAGAGCGAGGCGGGGCATGGGGGGCGGCTCCTGTCCGGGGTGATGCACGGTCCCGTCCAGTGTCCCCCATGCCCCTTTCCGCTCGCCGCAGGGTGCGCCGGGAACGTGTCCGGCTCAGACGTCGGTGGTACGCAGACCCGCGTGCGCCTTGTAGCGGCGGTTGACCGAGATCAGGTTGGCGACCAGCGACTCGACCTGGTGGGCGTTGCGCAGCCGCCCGGCGAAGATGCCGCGCATGCCGGGAATCCGGCCCGCCAGCGCCTGTACCAGGTCGGTGTCGGCGCGGGCCTCGCCCAGTACCAGCACATCGGTGTCGACCTCCTCGATCGCCTCGTCCTGAAGAAGCACCGCCGAGAGGTGGTGGAAGGCGGCGGTGACCCGGGACTCCGGCAGCAGGGCGGCGGCCTGCTCGGCGGCGCTGCCCTCCTCGGGCTTCAGGGCGTAGGCGCCCTTCTTGTCGAAGCCGAGCGGGTTGACGCAGTCGATGACGAGCTTGCCCGCGAGCTCGTCGCGCAGCGTCTCCAGGGTCTTGGCGTGGCCGTCCCACGGCACGGCGACGATCACGATGTCGCTGCGCCGGGCGCACTCGGCGTTGTCCGCGCCCTCGACGCCGTGGCCCAGCTCGTCGGCGGCGGTCTGTGCGCGGTCGGCGGCACGGGAGCCGATGATCACTTTCTGCCCGGCGCGGGCGAACCGGTAGGCGAGCCCGCGACCCTGCGGTCCGGTGCCACCGAGCACGCCGACGGTCAGCCCGGACACATCGGGGAGGTCCCAGGGGTCCTTGGCGGGGGGCTTGGGCGCACTGCCATTGTCATTCGTAGTCATGGCTTCGACACTACTGCCCGCGTCGGAGGCGAACGCTCCGTCGTCGGCCGCGCGATCCGGATCGCTCCGCATGGCCCGTTCGGATGGTTCGGCCGTCGTTCACCGGTGGCGGGGCCAGGCCCTGGGGCATGATGCCGGGCCATGGATGCCGTACGCGTCGCCCTGCTGCGTGAAGTGCTCGCCGGGACCGAGTGGCCCGCGGCGGCCCGGCGGTTCGCCGGGGCGCTCAGGTCGTCCGTCGTCCCGCACCGCGGCGGGCTGCTGCTGGTGGGGACTGCGGTGTACGAGCCGTGGCATCTGGCGGCCCATCTGGTCGACGAGTCGACCTGGTCCGGGCTGCCCGAGCTGACACCCACCCTGGTACGCCACCGGGTGGAACCGGGCGATCCGGCGCATCTGGCCGTCGGTCTGTGCAGGATCGAGGCGGCCGGGCGGGGCGAGACGCTGCTCCTGGTGGCCCCGGAGCGGCCCGGCGCCGGGCTGCTGGAGCGGGTGCACGGAGCCCGCCGGGCCGGAGCGACGGTGCTCTCGCTGGACGACGGTGACCCGGAGGTGCGGGGGCTCGCCCACGAGACGCTCACGGTGACCGGCGGCGACGATGTCGATCTGGACACCGTGCAGCATCTGGTGAGCGCGGCGGCCGGGGAGAACAGCGCCCCCGCACCGCGCGGCCGCCGCTTCCGGGACCGGCTGTCCCGGCTCGCCGACCAGCTGACGGCGCCACCACCTGCCCGGTGGTGAGAGTCCGGGGTACCGCGGCGGGACCGGCCGGCCGCCCCGGCCGCCGCCAAAATCTGTTGCAGAGGGCACCTACGGCGCCGGACCATGAGCCCTCGTGACCTCAGCTCCCTCCCCGGCCGCCCGGCTCTCCGCTCTGCTGCCCGATCTCTCGCCCCTGCGCTCCTCGGCCGACTTCCGGCTGCTGTGGATCCAGGGCCTGGTGACCTACTTCGGCAGCTTCATGGCGCTGATCGCGCTGCCGCTCCAGATCAAGGAGCTGACGGGATCGCCGCTGGCCGTCGGTGCGATGGGGGCGGTCGAGCTGGTGCCGCTGGTCGTCTTCGGTCTGTACGGCGGAGCGCTCGCGGACTCCGCGGATCGCCGCAAGGTGATCCTGGGCACCGAGGCGGGGCTGGGGCTGCTCGCCCTCGTACTCCTGGTGAACGCCGCGCTGCCCGACCCGATGCTCTGGCCGCTCTATCTGGTCGCGGGCGGGGTCTCCGCGCTCGCCGGGCTCCAGCGGCCCGCGCTGGATTCGCTGATGGCCCGGATCGTGCCGCACGACCAGCTGACCGCGGCCGCCGCACTGAACTCGCTGCGCTGGCAGTTCGGCGAGATCACCGGCCCGGCGGTGGCAGGACTGGTGGTGGCCTACGCCGGGCACGCCACGGCATACACGGTCACGGTGGTCACGTTCGCCGTCTCCGTGCTGCTGTGTCTGCGGCTGGCGCCCGCGCCGGCCGCCCCGGGCAGCTTGAAGCCGTCGCTGCGCGGCATTGCCGAGGGGGCGAGGTATGCCTGGAGCCGCCCGGTGCTGCTGGGGACGTACGCGGTCGATCTGGCGGCGATGTTCTTCGCCTTCCCGAACACGATCTTCCCGTTCCTCGCGGACGAGCTGGATGCCGAGTGGTCGCTGGGCCTGATGTACGCGGCGGGGGCGGTCGGCTCGCTGGTCCTGGGCCTGACCAGCGGCTGGACGTCACGGGTACGGCGGCACGGGCTGTTCGTCGTGTTCGGGGCGGCGGCCTGGGGGCTGGCGATCGCGGCGGCCGGATGGTTCAGCGATGTGTGGCTGGTGCTGGTCTGCCTGGCGGTGGCGGGCGCGGGGGACATGCTCAGCGGTCTGGGCCGCTCCACGATCTGGAACCAGACCATCCCGGAGGAGCTGCGGGGCCGGCTGGCGGGCATCGAGGTGCTCTCGTACAGCGTCGGCCCGCAGCTGGGCCAGGTGCGGGCCGGCGCGATGGCGGGCTGGACGGGGACCCGCTCCGCGATCTGGAGCGGGGGTGTGGCGTGCGTCGCCTCGGTCGCGCTGCTCACCGCAGCGCTGCCGAAGCTGCTGACGTACGACTCCGGGACGGACGAGGACGCGGTACGCAGGCGCGCGGCCGGAGAGTCCAGCCCCTCCGGCGTCTGAGGAGCGGGGGTCCGGGGGCGGAGCCCCGGCCGGAGCCCCCGGTCACGCCTCCGGGTCGGGCGGCGTGGCCCGGTCGTGCCACTTGGGATCCGTCTCCCACTCAAGATTCCGCTCCTGCGCCGTCTGCATCGCGTGCTCCGCCTCCTCGCGGGAGCCATACGGCCCGAAACGGTCCTTGGCCGGGCACTCGGGGCCCTCCTCGACCTTCTGATGCTGCAGGCAGTAGTACCACTCGCCCGGCTTGCCGGCCGTGCGCTTCTTGAACAGGGCCATCATCGGCTCCTTCCCTCGGGGCCATGCTGCCCCAAGCACGCTGGTTAGACTCGCTGACATGTCTGGCCAGTCGCTGCTCGTACCCGGGGAGATCACTCCCATCCGTTCCGTACCCGGAAACATCCGGCGCCCCGAATACGTGGGCAAGCCGGCCCCTGCCCCGTACACCGGACCGGAGATCCAGGACGCCGACACCATCGAGCGCATGCGCATCGCGGGGCGGATCGCCGCGCAGGCGATGGCGGAGGCCGCGAAGCACATCGCTCCGGGCGTCACGACGGACGAACTCGACCGGGTCGCCCATGAGTTCATGTGCGACCACGGCGCGTATCCGTCGACGCTCGGCTACCGCGGATTTCCCAAGTCGCTCTGCTCCTCGCTCAACGAGGTGATCTGCCACGGCATCCCGGACTCCACGGTGCTGCGCGACGGCGACATCGTGAACCTCGACGTCACGGCGTACATCAACGGTGTGCACGGCGACAACAACGCCACATACCTCTGTGGCGACGTGGACGAGGAGTCGCGGCTGCTCGTGGAGCGCACCGAGGAGTCGCTGAACCGGGCCGTCAAGGCGGTCCGGCCGGGCCGGCAGGTCAATGTGATCGGGCGGGTCATCGAGTCGTACGCGAAGCGCTTCGGGTACGGGGTGGTGCGGGACTTCACCGGGCACGGGATCAATTCCTCGTTCCACTCCGGTCTGATCATTCCGCACTACGACAGCCCGCACGCGACCACCGTGATGCAGCCCGGGATGACGTTCACCATCGAGCCGATGCTGACGCTGGGCAGCCATGACTACGACATGTGGGACGACGGCTGGACCGTGGTGACGAAGGACCGCCAGCGCACCGCTCAGTTCGAGCACACGCTGGTGGTGACGGAGACGGGCGCCGAGATCCTGACGCTCCCGTAAACACGCAGACAGCTCCCTTTCGAAAGCGGCCGCCCCCGGGCGGCCGCTTTCGCGTGCTCCCCCGCTGCTCCCGCCGCGTCCGCTGCGCCCGCGCGGAAGCGGAGCCGGGCGTATCGTTTTTACCGACAGCCCGTCGGGAAGCTGTTGACTTAGGTAAGCCTAAGTAGCAAGATCGGAGATGTCGACAGCCGCTGCCCTACGCAGTCGCTGCCGATGTTTCTGTCTCTGTTCCTGCCCCTTTCCGGACTTCCCGTCCGCCCTCGGTCCCCGGAGGCCCGCCTTGGACGCAACCGCCGCCACGCCCTTCTCGACGCTCATCCGCACCGCGTCGCACGAGCAGCACACCGAGGCGGAGACCTCGGCCTTCATGAGCGACCTGCTGGGCGGACGCCTCGGAGTGGACGCGTACACGCGTTACACCGAGCAGCTGTGGTTCGTGTACCGGGCACTGGAAGAGGGGGCCCAGGTGCTGCGGAACGACCCGGTCGCCGGCCCGTTCATACAGCCCGAGCTGATGCGCACCACCGAGCTGGAGCGCGATCTGGCCCACCTGCGGGGTACCGGCTGGCGCGAGGGCCTGGCGCCGCTGCCCGCCACGGCCGCGTACGCCGCCCGGGTCGCCGAATGCGCCCGCACCTGGCCCGCCGGTTACATCGCGCACCACTACACCCGCTATCTCGGCGACCTCTCGGGCGGCCAGATCATCCGCGACAAGGCGGAGAAGACCTGGGGCTTCGCACGCAAGGGTGACGGGGTCCGGTTCTATGTCTTCGAGGAGATCTCCAACCCCGCCTCGTTCAAGCGGGGTTACCGCGAACTGCTGGACGCGGTGAACGCGGACGACCTGGAGAAGCAGCGCATCGTCGCCGAGTGCAAGCAGGCGTTCGCACTGAACACGGCGGTGTTCCGGGAGCTGGGCGAGGTGTTCCCGCTCAGCGCCTAGCGCGGTGGCGGTGCGGGAGGAGGGGGCGACGGGGGGCAGTCGGCCGGCCCGGTCCGCCGTGCCGCTCTGTCCTCAATCGCCGGAAGGGCTTGACTGAAACGCCAGCGTGACGCGGCCCCCGATCTCCACCGTGCCGTCCGGTGCGGGTGCGGTGAGGATCTGGGAGCCGCGTCCTTGTGCGATGTTGAGGGCACGGCCGAGCCGGTCGCTGAGCAGCAGGGCAGCCGCGCCCGTCGCCTCGTCCTCCACGATCCCATCGTCGCGCCGCGGGAACGCCCGCGCCCTGACCCGGCCCGCCGCCTCGTCCTCCCAGGCCCATACGTACAGCCAGCCCTCGCCCGGTGGCGGCCCGGTCAGCGCCTCGACCTCGGCGACGGATGCGTACCGCTCCAGCTTGCGCGGCGGCGCCCACTCGGGGCGGGCGCTGATCCAGGTGAACTCCCCGTCCTGACGGGCGAAGATCTCCCCGACCGGCAGCTCCAGGATCTCCAGATCGAGCAGCCATGCGGTGCCGACGAGCGGATGCCCAGCAAAGGGGAGGCGGAGTCCCGGGGTGTAGATGTCGACGTGCCCACGCTCGGGGTCGTCGACGAAAACGGTCTCGCTGAAGCCGAGCCGGCGGGCCAGTTCCTGCCGGGACGCCTCGTCGGGGTACGTACGCCCGTCGCGTACGACCCCGAGGGCGTTGCCGTGCCGGCCGTCGGGGCCGCAGAACACGCGCAGTACGTCGATGCCTGCGGGTACGTCGAAGTCGCTGTCGCTCACGTGGGCATTCAAACACCGCCCGGGTGACGGCCGTACAACTGGGCCGTCACCCGGGCGGTGTCGTCGGGCGGTCCGGACGGATCAGGCGTTACGGCGACGGCGGGCGGCGATCACTGCTCCGGCGCCGGTCGCCACGACGACCCCCGAGGCGGCGATCAGGGCGCCGGCCGGGACGTCGGAGCCGGTGGCGGCGAGGGAGCCCGAGCCGCCAACCGAGCCACCGACCGAGCCGCCGCCGGTGGCCGCGGAGCCTCCCGCCAGACCTGTGGAGCCGGTGCCGCCCGTGCCGCCCGGGAGAGCGGCGTCCCTGTCGAGGGCGACCGCGACGGTCAGCGCGTCGAGCTGCTCGCCCGTCCGGTACATGCCGCCGAAAGCCTTGGTTCCGTCGGCGGTGAGGGCCGCCGGGACGGCCGAGAGGGTCACCACGCCGTCCCTGGCCGCGAGTTCTCCCTTGGGCAGCTTCAGGTCGGCGACGGCCAGGCCGGTGTATGTGCTGACCTTCTTGGTCTCGCGGTCCTTGGTGGAGACGTCCGCGATCAGAGTGCCCTTCGTCCCGTTCACCTGGATCTCCATGCCGGTGAGGGAGAGGTCGAGGGTATAGGCGCCGTTCTCCTGGTGGCCCAGGAAGCGGACCTTGCCGTCGAAGTCCGCGTTGAGGGTCTGCTTGTCGGCGTCGAAGTGGCCGGTGGCGTCCGGGAATCGGTAGCCGTCGCCGGATGCGCCGGCGCCGGCCGTCGTCTCGACCTTGCCGTGGGCGATCGGGCCGGTGACGTACGTACGGAAGGACTTCTTGACGCCCCAGTCCAGGGTGCCGTCGACAATCGCGCCCTGCTCGGCGGCGGCCGGCTTGTCGGCGACCGTGGCCGAGGGGGACGGGGACGCGGTCGAGGTGGGCTTTCCGGTCGGCTCGGTGGTCGGCTTCCCGGTGGGCTTCGTGGTGGGCTTCCCGGTCGGCTCGGTGGTCGGCTTCCCGGTGGGCTCGGTGGTCGGGGCCGAGACCGCCTTCACCGAGAGCGTGGCCGGGTCCAGCGCGTCACCCTCCTTGTACTGGCCGTTGAACGCCTCGGAGCCCGCCTTCGTGAGCGTCGCCGGGATGTCCTTGAAGACCATCGCGCCGCCCGCACCCCGGCCCGGCTTCACCGCCGACAGGTCGAGAGCCGCGAACGCCACATCGTTCCGGGTGCCTTCCGGGGTCGCCACGTCGACGGTGATCGCGCCGCCGGTGCCGGTCGTGGCGAGCTTCACGTCCGAGAGCGTGATGTCGAGAACGCCCCCGTGGGCGTAGAAGTTGACGCCGCCCTCGAAGACGGTGTCGGTGCCGTGCGTGGCCGTGTCATAGGTGCCCTTGCCGTTGACGAAGGTGAACACACCGTTGTCGGGCGCCTGCGTGGCACCGTCCTTGACGGTGATCTTCCCGCCGGAGAACGACGAGGCGAGGTACTTGCGGAAGGACTCCTTGACGCCCCATTCCAGCGTGCCGTCCTTCAGCTCCAGCTTCGGCGCCGCGGCTGCCGCCCCGTCGGGGGCGGTGCTGTCGGCGGCGAGCGCCGGAAGGGCGAACACGGTCGCACCGAGGGCGGCTGCCGTGGCGACGGCGGCGGCGAGAGCTGTGGGACGGCGGGTTGCTGCCATGGTCGGTGGTCTCCTCAGGAATGAAACGGGGGGTTGGGGGTGGGCCAGGAGGGTGCTGAAGATCTCGGCCGGATCAGGGAGCGGCGTTCGGTGCGTGCAGCTGCAAGGCGCCGGAGCGTCCTCGAATGGGGCCTCCCCTGCTCGAACGAAGCTGAGAGCTCGGGGAAGGAGCCATCAGGGCGTTTCGGCAACGCCGCAGATGTGCGTGCCGAACGCCGCGAGCCCGGCCAGGATCTTCAGCACCTAGCTGTTGTTCTGCTGGGTGCTGCGGCGGCGGGCGAGGTACAGCGCGCCTGCCGCGGCGGCGAGCACGCCCGCGCCGCCGATGCCGAGATACAGCCCGGTGCGGGAACCGGCGCCGGAGTCGGACACCGATGCCGCGGTGATGGTCTTCTCCGCGGGCGGGTCGGACGGGTCAGGAGCACTGCCCAGGTCGGGCAGAGCGGGCAGTTCGGCCTTGGTGTCGACGGCGACGGCCAGCGAGAGCGGGTCCATTGCGGTGCCCGCCCTGTAGAGCGAGCCGAACGCCTCGGCGCCGTCGGCGGTGAGGGTGGCGGGGGCTTCGGTGAGGACGGCGAGACCGTCCTTCGCCGTGAAGTCCTTTGCGGTGAAGGTGACGAGCGGAACGGCCTTGCGCCGGTCGCCGTCGCTCAGGACGTCGGCCGAGAACGTGCCCTTGCCTGCCTTCACCCGGACCGCGACCGCCGACAGTTTCAGATCGAGTCCGTCGGCTCCCGTGAAGCGGACGCTGCCGGCGAAGTCGGCGTCCAGGGTCTGCTCCTTCGGGTCGTACGTGCCCTTGCCGCGCGGGAAGCGGAAGAGCGCCCCGCCGTCCTGGGCGCCGTCGGCGAGGGTCCACTTCCCCTTGCCGATGGAGCCCGTGACGTACTCGCGGAAGGTCCGGCGCACACCCCAGTCGACGGCGGCGTCCTCGAAGCGGCCCGCGGCCCGCTCGGTCTTCTTCGGCTCCGCCGGCTTCTCGGGGGACTTGGACATGGCCGGCTTCCCGGCCGGGGCGGAGGTGTCCACGGAGAGACTGACCGGGTCGAGCGGCGTGCCGGCCGTGTAGTAACCGGCGAACGCCTTCGCGCCCTGCGAAGTCAGTGTTGCCGGGATGTTGTTGAGGGCGATGGGGGTGGAACCGCCCTTCATGTCGATCCCGGACAGACCGAGTGCCGCGAGTGGCACCTGGGAGGCCGAGGTGACGCGTCCGCTCCCCCGGTCCTTGCTGACCATGTCGGCATGGACGGTGCCGGTGCCGCCCGTGATGCGGACGGTGGGGCGACTGATGGTGAGGTCCAGTTCGTAGCCGCCGTCGGACTTCTTGTGGCCGATGAAGCGGACGCCGCCCGAGAAGCCGGAGCCGAAGGCGCCGGTCGCCGGGTCGTAGGAACCGGCGGCGGAGTGGAAACGGAACTGACTGCCGCCGACCGTGGCGGCACCACCGGTCAGGCTCCAACTTCCGTTCGCGATGGGGCCCGTGACGTAGCTCTGGAAAGAGGACTTGATGCCCCAGTCCAGTCTGCCGCCCTGCACCGTGCGGCTCGCCGCTTGCGCGGCGGTTGCCGGGAGCAGAGCTCCCAGCAGCACCGCGAGAAGCGCGACGGTCAGTGCCTGTGCGGGTGCGCGGGCAGGTCTGGACGGCAGCATGAGGACCCCTCCGAGATCTAGAAAGTCAGGTAAGGCTAACCTAAGATATGTAGATCTTGTGGTGGTACCCCCCTTCCATCGCATTGCTCGCAAAACATTGCCAACTGCTCACCGCAGAACGACAGGACGGTGCCCCAGTGCGCTTCTCGCAGGACTTCGCCCCGTGGGGCCCGGGCGCCCGGCGGCCAGGGCGCGGGCCGGTCAGGACCCGTGGACCGCTGGGTGCACCGACCGCCGTCGTCGCCCTGGCCCTCGTTCTGACGGGCTGCGGCGGCGGTACGGATACGGGGACTCCTGCCGCCGGTTCCAGGAGCGCCGCGGCCGACCGCGTCGAGCCCCTGGCCACCGCTCCGAAGCCGCAGTTGCCGGTCACGGTGAAGTCGGCGGACGGCTCCGAGGTCACCGTCGCCTCGACGGACCGGATCGTTCCGCTGACCGGCAGCCTGAGCGAGATCGTCTTCACCCTCGGCCTCGGCAAGCAGGTCGTGGCCCGTGACATCACCGCCACCTTCGAACAGGCGGCGAGACTCCCGGTGGTGACCCGCGCCCATGACGTCTCGGCGGAGAGCGTGCTGTCGCTGAAGCCGACCGTCGTCCTCGCGGACACCACGACCGGCCCCGCCGAAGCCATCGGCCAGATCCGGGATGCCGGCATTCCGCTCGTCGTCGTCGAACCGGCCGAGGAACTCGCCGATGTCGGCCACCGGATCGACACCGTGGCGGCGGCCCTGGGCGTGCCGGACTCGGGCGCCGAACTGAAGTCGCGCACCCAGTCGCGTATCGACGCCGTACAGAAGTCCGCGCCCGCCCCGGCGGACGGGCAGAAGAAGCCTCGGGTCGCCTTCCTCTATCTGCGCGGCTCGGCCTCCGTATATCTGCTGGGCGGCCGGGAGTCCGGTGCCGGCTCGCTCCTCGAAGCGGCGGGAGCCGTCGACGCGGGCAAGGCGTCCGGGCTGAAGAAGGACTTCACCGCCATCACCAGCGAGGCCCTCGCCAAGGCCGCCCCCGACGCCATCCTGGTGATGAGCAAGGGACTCGAATCGGTGGGCGGCGTCGACGGTCTGGTGAAGATCCCGGGCGTCGCCGAGACCCCGGCCGGGATGGACCGGCGGATCATCTCCATCGACGACGGCGTGCTGCTGAACTACGGGCCGCGCACGGACCGGGCGCTGAGCGAACTCATCGCGCAGCTCCACCCGAAGGACGGGGCGGGCAAGTGACCACCTCGTACGAGGAACGCACCCGGCCGGGCGCTCCCATGGAACCGGAGCCTCAGCCGCCGACGGCATCCGAGCCCCGGCGCTCCGCCCCCTTCGCCCTGACCGCAGGGCTGCTCGCCGCTCTCGTGGTGTGCGCTCTGCTCTCCGCCGGGCTCGGCGCGTACAGCATTCCGCTCGGCGATGTCCTCGGCTCCGTCCAGCACCGGCTCGGGCTCGGCGGAGCCGCGCTGGACCGGGTCGGCGAGAGCGTGCTGTGGAACGTACGGCTGCCGAGGGTCGTCCTCGCCCTGCTCGTCGGGGCGTCGCTGGGCTGCGCGGGCGCCCTGATGCAGGGTGTGTTCGGCAATCCGCTCGCCGAGCCCGGGGTGATCGGGATCTCCTCCGGTGCGGCGGTGGGTGCGGTCGCCTCGATCGCGCTCGGGCTGAATTTCTTCGGCAACTGGACCATCACCGTCTGCGCGTTCGCCGCCGGGCTCGCGACCGTACTGCTGGTGTACGCACTGTCGCGGTCGGGCGGGCGGACCGAGGTCGTGACGCTCATCCTCACCGGGATCGCGGTCAACGCCTTCGCGGGTGCGCTGATCGGGCTGTTCGTCTTCTTGGCCGACAACGCGCAGATCTCGCAGATCACCTTCTGGCAGCTGGGTTCGCTGGCCCAGGCGACCTGGCCCAAGGTGCTCGCCGTGCTGCCTTGTGCGGTGCTCGGGCTGCTCGTCGCGCCGTTCTACGCCAGGAAGCTGGACCTCCTCGCGCTGGGCGAGCGGCCCGCCCGGCATCTGGGGGTCGATGTCGAGCGGCTCCGGATCACGCTCGTCCTCGTCGTGGCGCTGTTGACCGCGGCCGCGGTGGCGGTCGCCGGGATCATCTCGTTCGTGGGGCTGCTGGTTCCGCATCTGCTGCGGATGGCGAACGGTCCCGGGCACCGCTTTCTCGTCCCCGGCAGCGCGCTCGGCGGCGCCCTGGTGCTGGTGGCGGGCGATCTCGCGGCCCGTACCGTCGCCGATCCCGCCGAGTTGCCGCTCGGCGTGCTGACCGCGCTCTTCGGCAGCCCGTTCTTCTTCTGGCTGCTGCGCAGAACCCGTCGCAAGCAAGGTGGTTGGGCATGAGGGCCTTGAAGAACCCGTTCCGGGTACGGGGCCGTCAGCTGCCCGCTCCCGTCTCCCCCGGCTACCCCGTCGTCGAGGCGCGCGGGCTGCGGGTGCGGCTGGGGCAGCGGCCGGTACTCGACTCCATCGAACTGGCCGCGTACGCGGGCGAGGTGCTGGCGCTCGTCGGGCCCAACGGGGCCGGGAAATCGACCCTGCTGGCGGCGATGGCCGCCGATCTGCCCGCCGAGAGCGGTGAGATACGGATCGACGGACGCCCGGTCACCGACTGGTCGGCCCCCGAACTGGCCCTGCGCCGGGCGGTGCTGCCGCAGTCCGCCGCGCTGTCGTTCCCGTTCCCGGTGGAGGACGTCGTACGGATGGGGCGGGCACCGTGGGCCGGGACGGAGCGGGCGGACGAGGACGATCCGGCGGTCGCCGCGGCGATGGCGGCCACCGAGGTGACCGAGTTCGCCGGGCGCCCCTTCTCCGCGCTGTCCGGCGGTGAACGGGCCCGGGTCGCGCTGGCCAGGGTGCTGGCGCAGCGCGCCCCGCTGCTGCTGCTGGACGAGCCGACCGCCGCGCTCGATCTGCGTCACCAGGAACTGGTGCTGCGGATCTGCCGGGATCGGGCCGCCGCCGGTGACGCGGTCGTCGTCGTGCTGCACGATCTGGGGCTGGCCGCGGCGTACGCGGACCGGGCTGCCGTGCTGCACGACGGGCGGATCGCGGTGGCGGGCCCGCCCGCCGAGGTGTTCACGGGCGAACTGCTCGGCGAGGTCTACCGACAGCCGGTCGAGGTGTTCCCGCATCCGCGGACCGGGGCGCCCCTCGTCGTACCGACACGAGGGACTTGACTTCCGCTTGACCTTTCCGTGATGCCTTCATGAGGCAGTCGTGATCGACCCGTTCCCGTACCGCCGGGATGAGAGGTGAATCACTGCACGGGTGGGTACCGGCCAGGTAAGCCTCGGTTAAGTTAGGTCTGCCTCACCTATCTTTGTCCGACCGTCTTTGTCCAGTTCTCCTGCTTCTCCTTCATCTTCTGTGGAGCCCGTATGCGAGCCGTTCGTTTCTCCGTCGTCACCGCTGCCGCCACGGTGGCAGCCCTGACCGCCGTCACGGGCTGTGCGCAGAAGAGCGACGGCAAGGGCGAAGGGGCCCTGCAGGTCGTCGCGAAGGACGACTCCTGCGAGGTCTCGAAGAAGAAGCTGCCCGCCGGTCACGTCGAACTGGCCGTGCAGAACAAGGGCTCGAAGGTCACCGAGGTCTACGTCCTGTTCCCGGACGACCGCATCGTCGCCGAGCGCGAGAACATCGGGCCCGGCACCAAGGCCACCATCACGGCCGAGATCAAGGCCGGTTCGTACGAGATCGCCTGCAAGCCCGGCATGAAGGGCAACGGCATCCGACAGAAGATCGAGGTCACCGGCGGCAACGCGGCCAAGCGCAGCCCCGAGATGGACAAGGCCGTCGCCGAGTACCGCACCTACGTCCAGGCCCAGGCCGACGAGACGCTGCCGAAGGCCAAGAAGTTCACGGACGCCGTGGCGGCCGGGGACATCGAGGCCGCCAAGAAGATCTACGCGGACTCCCGGCTCGGCTGGGAGCGCACGGAGCCGGTCGCCGAGTCGTTCGGTGACATCGACCCGAAGGTCGACCTCCGCGAGGACGGCCTGGAGGCAGGCCAGAAGTGGACCGGCTGGCACCGTCTCGAAAAGGCGCTGTGGCACGACAAGAAGCTCGGCGCCGAGGAGAAGGCCCTCGCACCGCTCCTCTACAAGGACCTGCTCGACTGGCAGAAGCGGGTCGGCACGGCGGACATCACCCCGACGTCGATGGCCAACGGTGCCAAGGAACTCCTCGACGAGGTCGCGACCGGCAAGGTCACCGGCGAGGAGGAGCGCTACAGCCACACCGACCTGATCGACTTCAAGGGCAACGTCGAGGGCGCGCAGAAGTCCTACGAGCTGCTGAAGCCGGTCGCGTCGAAGAACGACCCGGCGCTGACGGCGTCCCTGGACAAGCAGTTCGCGGCGCTGAACACGCTGCTGGACAAGTACCGCAAGGACAAGAGCTCCTACGAGTTCACCTCGTACGAGAAGGTCGGCAAGGCCGACCGCAAGGAGCTGTCGGACGCCGTCAACGCCCTGGCCGAGCCGCTGTCCCGGCTCGCCGCCGCGGTGACGAAGTAACGGGCGGGGAGGAATTGGTCATGTCCGATCAGAAGCAGGACACCACCGGCCCCGCGGTGGCCTCCGGCGGCCCCGCCCCGTCCCGCCGGGCGCTGCTCGGCTGGGGTGGCGCCGGGCTGGCGCTCGGCGCCGTCGCGGCCGGAGGCGCTGTCGCCGCGGTGCGTCCGGAGAGCGACCCGGTGCCGGCCGCGGACAGCGGGGCGGCCGTGCCGTTCCACGGTGCGCACCAGGCCGGTATCGCCACCGCCGTACAGGACAGGCTGCACTTCGCCGCGTTCGACGTGACGACGAAGGACCGCGCCGAACTGATCTCGCTGCTCAAGGAGTGGACCCGGGCGGCCGAGCGGATGACGGCCGGTCACGCGGTCGGCGACGGCGCGTACGGCGGTCTCGCCGAGGCCCCGCCGGACGACACGGGCGAGGCGCTGGGGCTGAAGCCGTCGCGGCTCACGCTCACCATCGGCTTCGGCCCCTCGCTCTTCGCCAAGGGCCGCTTCGGCCTGGAGGACAAGCGGCCCGAGGCGCTCGTCGATCTGCCGAAGTTCCCCGGCGACAACCTCGACGCGGCCCGCAGCGGCGGCGACCTCTGCGTCCAGGCCTGCGCGGACGACCCGCAGGTCGCGGTGCACGCCATCCGCAACCTGGCCAGGATCGGCATGGGCCGCACCGCGATCCGCTGGTCCCAGCTGGGCTTCGGCAAGACGTCCTCGACGACGCCCGACGCCCAGACCCCGCGCAACATGTTCGGCTTCAAGGACGGCACCCGGAACATCTCCGGCACCGACACCGCCGCCCTGGACAAGCACGTGTGGGTGGGCGAGAAGGAGGACGCGGGCTGGATGACCGGGGGTTCGTACCTGGTGGCCCGGCGCATCCGGATGCACATCGAGACCTGGGACCGCACATCGCTCCAGGAGCAGGAGGACGTCTTCGGCCGCGACAAGGGCGAGGGAGCCGCGGTCGGCAAGTCCAAGGAGCACGACGAGCCGTTCCTGAAGGCGATGCTGCCGACCGCGCATGTGCGGCTCGCCCACCCGGACAGCAACGGCGGCGCGACGATCCTGCGCCGCGGTTACTCCTTCACCGACGGCACGGACGGCCTCGGCCGGCTCGACGCCGGGCTGTTCTTCCTCGCCTACCAGCGCGATTCCCGCAGGGCCTTCATCCCGTTGCAGCGGAGTCTCGCGGCGCACGACGCGCTCAACCAATACATCCAGCACGTGGGTTCGGCGCACTTCGCCGTCCCGCCGGGCGTCCGCGACAAGGACGACTGGTGGGGCCGGGCGCTGTTCTCGTAACGGGCCGAAGCAGAAAAGGAGAACCGAAACGTGTTCAGCAACTTCCTGATCGGCCTGCGCGAAGGCCTTGAGGCCAGCCTGGTCGTCTGCATCCTCATCGCCTATCTGGTGAAGACCGGCAACAAGAACAAACTGGTGCCGATCTGGATCGGCGTCGGTATCGCGATCGTCGTCAGCCTGGCGTTCGGTGCCGGCCTCGAATTCGGTTCGCAGGAGATGACGTTCAAGGCCCAGGAGGCGCTCGGCGGTTCGCTGTCGATCGTCTCGGTCGGTCTGGTCACCTGGATGGTCTTCTGGATGCGGCGCACCGCGCGGCATCTGAAGACGGAGCTGCACGGCAAGCTCGACGCGGCACTCGCGATGGGCACCGGCGCGCTGGTCGCCACGGCGCTCCTCGCGGTGGGCCGGGAGGGCCTGGAGACCTCGCTGTTCGTGTGGCGTGCGGTGCATGCGGCGGACGACGGCTGGCACCCGATGATCGGTGCGTTCCTCGGCATCGCGGCCGCCGTCGTGCTGGGCTGGCTGTTCTACCGCGGTGCGCTGAGGATCAACCTGTCGAAGTTCTTCACCTGGACCGGCGGCATGCTGGTGATCGTCGCCGCGGGCGTGCTCGCGTACGGCGTCCATGACCTGCAGGAAGCCGAGTTCCTGGGCGGTATCCACAACAGGGCGTTCGACATCAGCACCACGATTCCGCCGGACAGCTGGTACGGCACGCTGCTGAAGGGCACGTTCAACTTCCAGCCCGACCCGACCGTTCTTCAGATCACGGTGTGGGCGCTGTATCTGATCCCCACTCTCGCGCTGTTCCTCGCCCCGGTAGGGTTCGGACGGTCAGTGGGGGCGACGGATCAGAAGGCGCAGAAAGCAACGGATGAGAAGCCTGAGGCCGATTCGGCTGACGACGGGGCTCGCGGCGGCGACGGTGCTGTCCATGACGGCGAGCGGGTGCGTGACGGTGCACGGCGAGCTGGAAGTGGTGCCGGCGGCAACCAGGTCTGAGGCCGCACAGGCCCTGAAGGCCTTCACCACCGCGTACAACGCGGCGGACAAGGCCTACGACCCGGCTCTGGACGCGGACCGGGTCACGGGCCCGCTCGGCGCGATCAATCAGGCCGGGCTGAAGGCGCGGCAGAAGAACAATCCGGACGGCAACGCGAACCACACGCCGTTGGAGCTGACCGACGCCAGGTATCTCATCCCGAAGAAGGCCGGCTGGCCGCGGTGGTTCCTCGCGGACACCGACTCCAACCGCGATGAGGACAGCGGAAAACTGGACACCCGCTGGCTGGTCGTCTTCGTCAAGTCCGGGCCGGACGCGGGGTGGAAGGCCTCCTATCTGTCGGTCGTCACACCGTCCCAGCTGCCCGGCTTCACGAAGGACGGCGACGGCCTGGCCGAGCCGGTGGCCGCGGACAGCTCCGAACTGGCCGTGGCGCCGGAGGACTTGGGCACCCAGTACACGCAGTACCTGCAGAAGGGCACCCCGGACGTCTTCGCTCCAGGCACCGCCACTTCGGGCTGGCGGGACGCGCGCCGCACCACCCGTCGGGCAGGCTTCTCGTACCAGTACATCGACCAGCCGCTGGACAGCGGTACGTTCGCCCCGCTCGGCCTGAAGACGGACGACGGCGGGGCGCTGGTCTTCTTCAGCAGCAAGCACTTCGAACGGCAGACCGCGGCAAAGGGGCTGCGTCCGCCGCTCAACGCGGATGTGGAGGCGCTGCTGACCGGTGAGGTGAAGTCCACCCTCACCAAGGAGCGGGTCTCCAGCCAGCTGGTGTTCGTTCCGAAGAAGGGCGGCGGTGACGGCAAGGTGGTCATGCTGAACCGGCTGCCGGGCCTGACGGCGGCGAAGGGGTCGTGACCGGGGCAGGTTCAAGCCCGTCCGGCGATTGAGGACGTCGTTGAGCCCGTCCGGCGATTGAGGACGTCGTTGAGCCCGTCCGGCGATTGAGGACAAAGCGGCCCACCGGACGGCCCCGGTCATTGAGCTAGCGGCTCAGCGGCCACGCCACCGAGTCATGGTCCAGATCGCTCTGGTCCGCCGCGTCCGCGTACTGCGCACACGAATCGGTGAGCGTCTCCAGGAGCGTCAGCGGATCGGGCAGCGGGTTCTCCGGCCCCCGCACCCACTGCACATCCAGCTCACCGGGCAGCCTGGCCGGCGGCAGGAGTACGTAGCTGCCGCGGCAGTGCCACCGCAGTCCCGGATGCTCGTCCATGGTCTCGGGGTGGCAGTCCAGCTCGCACGGCCACCACTCGTCCTCGTCCTCGGGCGTACCGCGGGTGGCGGTGAAGAAGAGCATCCGGTCGTCGCCGGACCGGGCGACGGGGCCGACGTCGATGTCCGCGGCGAGGAGCCGTTCCAGTGCCTGGCTGCCCGCGGACAGCGGCACGTCGAGAACGTCGTGGATCATGCCGGTCGCGGTGATGAAGTTGGCCTGCGGCTGGCTGCGGGCCCAGCGCTCGATCTGGGCGCGGTCGGTGGTGGACTGCGTCTGCCAGGCGAAGGAGATGGGGTGCCGGGCGGGGGTGGGACAGCCGATGCGTTCGCACGAACATCGGTAGCCGACCGGATGGGCGGCCGGCGCGATCGGCATTCCGGCCTCGGCGACAGCCAGGAGCAGCGCCTCCCGGGCGGTGTCGTCGACCTCGCTCTGCTGCGGTTTGGGTCGGCGGCGAAGCCATTGGGAAAATTTGCTCTCTGAGCCGCGATAACGGCCGAAATCGGCGCCCATCTATCCCCTTACCTCAGCGTTGCTCCTGCCCCATGGTCCCACCATCCTGCGCCTCGGGTGGCCAGAGTCCCGAAGCGGGGTACGGGGGACGACGCCACGAGCTGGGCACTGTGCCACTTCTTGTCATGAAATGACGGGTGCGTCTCAGGGGTGCGCCAGCCCGCGCAGGGTGTAGTCGACGATCGTGTCCGCGTACTCGTGGGTGAGCGGGAGAGTGCGCAGCAGCCAACGGTGGGTGAGCGGGCCCACGAGAAGTTCCAGGGCGATCCGGGGGTCGATGTCGGCGCGCACCTGACCCGCCACCTGGGCGGCGCGCAGCCGTGCGACGTACAGCCGGAGTGATGGATCGAGCAGCTTCTGGACGAATTCGGCGCCGAGCTGCGGGTCGACGATCCCCTCGGCGGCCAGTGCCCTGGTCGGCGCCTCGAAGGCGGGGTCGGTCAGCTCGTCGACGGTGGCCCGCAGAACTGCTTTGAGGTCGGCCGCGAGATCCCCGGTGTCCGGAAGCCCCCGCACGTCACCCGCGCCGTTCTCCTCGGCGGCCCGGTCGCCGAGAGCGACGAAGGCCTCCAGGAGGACGGCCGCCTTGGAGGGCCACCACCGGTAGATCGTCTGCTTCCCGACGCCGGCCCGCGCGGCGATGGCCTCGACGGTGGTCCTGGGGTATCCCACCTCACCGACCAGGCCGAGCGCGGCGTCGTAGATCGCCCGGCGCGAGCGCTCGCTGCGGCGGCTGGAGTCGGGGGGCCGGTTCTCTACCATGCCGGTAAATCTAGCAGCGGCACGAGTCGATACGTTTCGTCTCATCACCGTGCGGAACCACCCGATCGGATCACTGCGCGCGGGCCCCGGAAAGCGGACCATGGGCTCACGCACATACCCGTGCGAAGTCCCCCGGCAGGTAACCCCTGCTTTTCGTGAGGAGCCTTCCTTGCCTCGTGAAGCCACACCCCGCCGTTACCTGATGTGCGCCCCGGCCCACTTCAGGGTGACGTACTCCATCAACCCGTGGATGGACCCCAGCAAGCCGGTGGATCTCCCCCTGGCCCAGACCCAGTGGGAGGACCTGCGCGACCGCTACCGCGCCCTCGGACACACCGTGGAGCTGCTCACCCCCCGCCCCGAGCTGCCCGACATGGTCTTCGCCGCCAACGGCGCCACCGTCATCGACGGCCGGGTGCTCGGCGCCCGGTTCGCGTACCAGGAGCGGTACGAGGAGGCCGGGGCCCATCGCGAGTGGTTCCGGGACAACGGCTTCACCGAGATCCATGAACCGGCCCACGTCAACGAGGGCGAAGGCGACTTCGCGGTCACCGCTTCGTACATCCTGGCCGGGCGGGGCTTCCGGTCCAGTCCCCTCTCGCACGACGAGGCGCAGGAGTTCTTCGGGCGCCCGGTGGTCGGGCTCGATCTGGTCGACCCGCGCTACTACCACCTGGACACGGCTCTGTCCGTGCTCGACGACGCGGGCGACGAGATCATGTACTACCCGGGCGCCTTCTCGCCGGGCAGCCGGTCGGTGCTGGCACGGCTCTTCCCCGACGCACTGATCGCCGAGGAGGCGGATGCGGCGGCGCTCGGCCTGAACGCGGTGAGCGACGGACTCCATGTGCTGCTGCCGCAGGCCGCCACGGGGCTCTTCGATCCGTTGCGGGCGCGCGGCTTCGAGCCGGTGCCGATGGATCTGGGCGAACTGCTGAAGGGCGGCGGCAGCGTGAAGTGCTGCACGCAGGAGCTGCGCGGGTAGCCGGGGGTCCGGCAGTCGCGGGCGTCTGCCGCGCTCAGAGCCTGTCGGGTGGCCTCCGACCGGGCGGCCACGTCCTGGCACGCACGCTTCCCGCGTTGTCGTCAGTCACCAACTCCCCCCATAGCTGAAGGCATGGGGGGACCCCCTTCGCGTCGACTCCCTCCTCCGCCTTGGAATCGCACGCACCAGACCGCGTCCGCTATCCGATCGGAGGTCACCCGACAGGCTCTCAGACGCCGGACCCACCCGCGTCGCGCGGCGGCCACTCGTCGCCCCACGCGATGTCCCGGGCGGCCCGGTACAGCTCGCCGTGCCGCTTGGTGACCGTGGAGCGCTGCAGGGCCTCGTCACGGGTGCACAGGTCCAGCAGCACCTGCCCCTTGCGGATCTGCGGCTTGCGAGTGACCCGCGCGCGGACGGGTTCCGTCCGGAAGCGGGTCGCCACGACATAGCTGAACTTCTCGTCCTCGTACGGCAGCGAGCCGCCCTTGACCTGCCGGTGCAGCGAGGAGCGGCTGACCCGGGCCGAGAAGTGGCACCAGTCCGTGCCCGGCTCGATGGGGCAGGCGTCGTCGTGCGGGCAGGGCGCGGCGACCTTCAGCCCGGCGGCGATCAGCCGGTCGCGGGCCTCGATGATCCGGGCGTAGCCGTCGGGGGTGCCCGGCTCGACGATCACGACCGCCTGTGCGGCGGCCGCCGCGGTGTCGACGAGGCCGGCGCGGGCGTCCGCCGTCAGCTCCTTGAGTACGTAGGAGACGGTGATCAGGTCCGTGGGGGCCAGTTCGAGGCCGGTGCCGATCCGGGCCCGGCGCCACTCGGCAGTGCGCAGGGCGGGGATACCGGAGATCGCGGCCAGCTCCCGGCCGAGGGCGAGTGCGGGCTCGGCCCAGTCCAGGACGGTCGTCCTCGGCCCCTCCCAGGCTCCCGCCACGGCCCAGCTCGCCGCTCCGGTGCCGCCGCCGATGTCGGTGTGCGTGACGGGCACCCAGTCCGGGGCGGCCTCCTGGAGTGCGGCGAGCGCGGATCGTACGGCTTCGAAGGTCGCGGGCATCCGGTACGCGGCGTACGCGGCGACGTCGGAGCGGTCGCGTAGCACCGGGGCGTCCGTGGGGGTGGTCCCGCGGTAGTTGGCGATGAGCCGGTCGACGGCCTGGGCGGCCTGCTTGGGCGGCAGCCCGTCGAGCAGTCCGGCCAGCGCCGCGCGCAGGGCTTCCGCGGTGGGGAGGGTGGCGTTCACCGACGAATTGTAGGCAAAGGCGGCGGACCCGCTTGCGACCCGGCACCCACAGCGAACAGCACCCCATGCGAACTGCCGCGACACCTACGCAAGTTGCTACGCTGACCGGCGCGAGGTCGGGATCGCCCATCGAGGGAAACCATGAGACAGAAGATCGTGCGCCTGGTTCTGGTCGGCGGAGTGCTCGTGCTCGCCATGCTTCTTCTACTGGCCACCTGCGGCAGCGGCGAGAAGAGCTCCGACAAGCCGAAGAAGCAGGTCAAGGCGAGCGCGGCCCCGGTGACACAGCTCACCGTCCCCTCCGTGTTCGCGACCGAGCACGGCTGGGAGCTCATAGGCACCTCGCCCGACTACGCGCTCTCCCGGACGACGGGCAGCCTCGCCTATCTCGTGCGGGTCTCGGACACCAAGTTCCAGCTGCGGACCATCGACTCGGAGACCGGGGAGGCCGGCTGGCACGGGGAGAGCTGGCGGCCCCCGTCCCCGCAGCACTTCCCGAAGCTCCTCCCGGTCACCGTGGACGACCACGAGTACTTCGTGACATGGGCGTACGGGAAGGTCGGCGAGAACGCGCTGACCCCCGCCGACGCGATCGTCTCGCTGGATGTCTACGACGTGGAGGACGGCTCCCGGCGGCGCATCGAGGTGCCGTGGAACTCCGTACCCACGGTCACCACCACCGGCCCCGGCATCCTCATCAGCGACGGCCGGACGAACAGCGCCGTGGTCGACCCGGTGACCGGCCGGGTTTCGGAGATCACCGCCCCCGCGCTCAAGTACCCGAAGGGCTGCACGACCTGCAAGCAGCTCACCGAGGTGCGCGGGCTGACGAAGAAGGGTCTGCTTGTCAGCGGGGCCAAGGAATTCTGGGTGCAGGGCGGCTGGTTCAGCCGCAATGTCGCCCCCAAGGGCACCGACCGGCTCAGCGGAATCCCGACATCGGTGATCCCGGGCCTGGTACTGGCGAAGTGGCAGCTCGCGAAGGGGGCGAAGCGGGCCACCACCCATGACCTGTGGACGGTGCAGGACATGGAGACGGGCAAGCCCCTCGCCTCGGTGGAGTGCAGCAAGCCCGCGATCAAGCCGGGCCAGTACCCGCAGCTGGTCGCCGCTCCCTCGGGCAACTTCCTGGTGGCCGGACCGCTCGCCTTCGACCTGTTGACGAAGCGGGGGTTCTGCTTCGAGGGGACGGACGGCACGAAGCCGCTGACGCTCGCGTCCGTGAACGACGAGGGCATCGCGTACGGCGCGGCGAACGCACGCAACGCGGCCGACGTGCTGGCCGGCGGCGGCACCCCCGTCGCGGTGGCGATCAGGAGCGGCACGACGGGCGCCCTGCCCTCGAACCAACGGATTCCGGGCGCGGTGACGTCGGACGGCGTCGGCCTGTTCCGCTGGACGGACGAGAAGGACCGCCCGCATCTGATCGGCTACCCGAGCGCGAACTAGGACCTGTCCGGCCGATCATGAGGGTTGCGGGGAAGCGCGTGGACGCGCGGCGCGGCAGGTGTCATGATCGCGCGGGCATCCGGCGCGGGTCCGGTGCGCAGGGAGAAACCGTGAAGCTCTACCTGGCCATACCCCTTGTTCTGCTGGCGTTGCTCATCGCCGCCTCCGGCGTAGCGGCGGTCACCCGTGGCTGGGTACTCCCCACGAACCGGCGACCGGTCCGCCGCCCCCGCCTCTATGGCTGGGGCCAGTTGATGGTTGCCTTCGCCCTGTGCTTGCAGGTGCTCTTCTTGCTGGTGCTCAGCGACCCCGGCACACGCCAGTGGGGGACCCTGACCGGCGGCGCGCTTCTGCTGACCGGCCTCGTCGTGATGTCGGCGTGCACCTGAACGTCCCCACCCGCGTACGGATGAGTGGGCTCTGTCGCTGATCGTGTGACGTGGTCCTGGGACGGTCGTCAGCGCTTGCGGAGGAGGGATGCCGCCGTGATGGTGCCGGCTCGGGGCCCGGCTCGGGGCCCGGCTCGGGGCCCGGCTCGGGGCCCGGCTCGGGGCCCGGCTCGGGGCCCGGCTCGGGGCCCGGCTCGGGGCCCGGCTCGGTAAGACCGACCGGCAAATGGGGGGGTGGGAGAAGGAGCGGGGCTGGGTGCGCGCAGCTGCAAGGCGGAGGATTGAGGCAACGCGAATGGGGTCTCCCCTGCTCGAGCGAAGCCGAGAGCTTGGGGAAGTTGGTGACCGACGACGACGCTGGAGGGGGTCCCCCCTGACCCTTAATGCCTTGGGGGAGTGCGTGCCCAGCCCCGCGACGCCGCCCCCCAGTTGCCGGTCGGTCTAAGTTGGTTGTCTTCGGGCGGCGCAAGCTCCCGGAGTCCCCGAAGGGCAAGCCTATGACGAACCCCGCCCAGGTGCCTGCACGCCTTCGTCTCGACGCCGCGCTGGACAGCCTTGCCGCTGTCTTTCGCGGGATGACCGCCCACCCCGACGAGCACAACTGCGAGTGCCACTGGGGCAGTGCGGAAGACCTCGCGCAGCTGAAGGTGCCGGACGCGGTGCTGGACCCCGACCTTCTCCGTCGCACCTGGCAGGCCACCGACTGGACTTACAAGGCATCCGTGCTCCGCCGGATCCTGCCCCAGTTCGCCGCGGCCCTCACCACCGGTCTCATCGACCCCCTCTTCGGCATGGAGGAGGCCGGACGCACCTTCCACCGCGCCGAGTGGCCGCAGTGGCCCGCCGAACAGGCCGCGGCAGTAAGAGAATTTCTGTATGCCTGGTGGGCTCACACTCTCACCGAGCCGGACCCCGCCGTGCCCGCGTACCAGGTCCTCGCACTGGCCGCCGAGGCATCCGCCACGCTCAGCCCCTGGCTCCACACCTGGGAGGAGCAGAATCACCCCACGGCCGACCAGCACCTGGCCGAAGCCGTGACCTCCTGGGAGTACGACCTTCGGGGAGATCGACTCCCCTGGGACACCTGGCACGACGAGGAAGACATGTGCGCCGAGCTGACAGCCTGGCTACTGCGTCATGCCCCCGCCCGACTCCGGGCCCACGGCGCCCCCGAAGAGCTGCTCCACCAGATACGACTGCTCAACCTCGCCGGCCCCGAACGCTGGGACGACTCGCATTTGCCCGGACACCACCGCTGAACGCCCGAACCGCACGGTGCCACCAGTCCGAGCACCGGCGCGCGTACGCCTGAACGTTGCCGCCCGATACGACAAGCGCGGCTACGGTGCGGACCTGCGTGGTCCACACCTTCAAGCACGCGCCGGAGGAAGGCGCGGTACCGGCGATCGTCTCCGTCGCCTCCCGCCACCTCGGACCGGACCTGATCAGCGGCGAGACCTGGGGCTGAACCCGGCCCCCGCTACGAAACCCGCTGCCAGGGCCGGCACAACCCCAGGAAGCAGGCCATCGCACCCACCGCGCACACCAGCTGCACGACAGCCATCGGAACGGCCGTCCCCTCGCCCGCGATCCCGACGAGCGGCGAGGCGACGGCGCCGATCAGGAACGACGACGTACCGAGCAGTGCGGAGGCGGACCCGGCGGCATGCTTCGTACGCATCAGGGCCTGTGCGTTCGTATTGGGCATCGCGAGCCCCATCGCCGACATCAGCACGAAGAGCCCGGCCGCGACCGGGACCAGGCCCACGTGCCCGAAGACCCCGGACGTCATCAGCAGCAGCGCGGCCGCGGCCAGCACGATGACCGAGAGCCCGAAGGCGAGCGCCTTGTCCAGGCTGATCCGGCCGACCAGCACCTTGCCGTTGATCTGGCCCACGACGATCAGGCCGACCGAGTTGATGCCGAAGAGCAGACTGAACGTCTGCGGCGAGGCCCCGTAGATCTCCTGCACGACGAACGGCGAGGCGCTCACGTACGAGAAGAGGGCGGCGAAGGCGAGGCTGCCCGCGATCATGTAGCCGGTGAAGACCCGGTCGGCGAGCAGTCCGCGCATGGTGCGCAGCGCGTCGCCGATGCCGCCGGTGTGCCGGTCCTGCGGCGGCAGGGTCTCGTGCAGCCACTTCCAGACGACCAGGGTGAGCACCACGCCGACGACGGTGAGGACGGCGAAGATCCCCCGCCAGTCGGTGAACCGCAGCACCTGTCCGCCGATCAGCGGCGCGACGATCGGTGCGACGCCGGAGATCAGCATCAGAGTGGAGAAGAACCTGGCCATCTCCACGCCGTCGTACATGTCGCGCACCACGGCACGGGCGATGACGATCCCCGCCGCACCGGCCAGGCCCTGCAGGAGGCGGAAGCCGATGAGGAGTTCCGTGGTGGGGGCGAAGACGCAGATCGCGGTGGCGACGACATAGATGATCATGCCGAGGAGCAGCGGCCGGCGTCTCCCCCACCGGTCGCTCATCGGTCCGACGACGACCTGGCCGAGCGCCATGCCGGTGAGGCAGGCGGTGAGGGTGAGCTGCACGGTCGCGGCGGGGGCGTGCAGGGACTCGGTGACCGCGGGCAGGGCCGGAAGGTACATGTCCATGGAGAGCGGCGGCAGTGCGGTGAGGCCGCCGAGGACCAGGGTGACGAGGAGTCCGGTGCGCCGGGCCGCGTCGGTGGCGGCCGGATTTCCGGGAGGTGTGCCGGTGGCCGCGGACTCCGCGGCCACGGCCTGGGTGGTCGATATGTGTGTACGTTCCTGCTGGGCCCGGCTTGCGCCGCTCTCCGGCATTCTCATCTCCATGTCGTTGAATCCGCCTCTATGCTCTCAGCTCAGCCGGACTGGTCGAGACCTTTTTGGGGAGCAGGCATGACAGGCATGAGCAGGGCTGTGCGTTGGGGCGTGCTGGCGACCGGCGGTATTGCCGCGACGTTCACCGAGGACCTGCGGTCGATGCCGGACGCGGAGGTGGTGGCCGTCGCATCCCGTACGGACGCCGCGGCGAAGGCGTTCGCGCAGCGGTTCGGGATACCCCGGGCGTACGGCAGCTGGGCCGATCTCGCCGCCGACGACGAGGTCGATGTGGTGTACGTCGCGACACCGCACTCGGCGCACCGGGAGGCGGCCGCGCTCTGTCTGGAGGCCGGAAAGCACGTGCTGTGCGAGAAGGCGTTCACGCTCAACGCGCGGGAGGCGGACGAGCTGGTGAAGCTCGCCCGGGACCGCGGCCTCTTCCTCATGGAGGCCATGTGGACGTACTGCAACCCGGTCATCCGGCGCATGACGGAGCTGGTGCGGGACGACGCCATCGGCGATATCCGTACCGTGCAGGCCGACTTCGGGCTCGCGGGTCCTTTCGGTCCCGAGCACCGGCTGCGCGACCCGGCGCTGGGCGGCGGCGCGCTGCTGGACCTCGGGGTCTATCCGGTGTCGTTCGCGCATCTGCTGCTGGGCGAGCCGGACCGGGTGCAGGCCGACGCGCTGCTCTCCCCCGAGGGCGTCGATCTGCACACCGCGATGCTGCTGGGCTGGTCGGAGGCGGGCGCCTCGGCGCTGCTGAACTGTTCGATCGTCGCGGACACGCCGCTGACCGCCTCGGTCACGGGCACGAAGGGGCGGATCGACTTCCCGCGCGGCTTCTTCTACCCGGAACGGTTCGTGCTGCACCGGGAGGGGCGCGAGCCGGAGGAGTTCACCGCGGGGGCGGCGGGCGAGGGGCTGCGCGGGATGCAGTTCGAGCAGGCCGAGGTGGCGCGGGCGCTGCGGGCGGGCGAGACGGAGTCGCCGCTGGTGCCGCTGGACGGTTCCCTTGCCGTGATGCGGACGCTCGACGCGGTACGTGACCGCATCGGCGTCAGCTACCCGGCCGACGGCCTCCTCTGACCGGGACCTGTCCGAGAAGGGCCTTGGACCGACCGGCACATGGAGGGCGGCGGCGCGGGGCCGGGCACGCGCCCGGCCCCGCTCCTTCTCCCCCCGATCTGCCGGTCGGTCCTACGCGGGCGTGAGGCCCTGGTTCCCCACCTCCGTGACGAACGATCCGGCCGTCGTCACGGGCGCACCGGGCGTGGTGACGGCCGGCACCGTGCGGTAGTCAGCGCGCGCCTGCTTCAGGCCCAGCGTGATGACCGCGTATCCGCGGCGGCCGTTGAAGAACTTCATGTGCGGGTTGGCCTGCATCTGGTTGTTCCAGCCGGCCGGCTTGTCCGTACCGTCCTTGCCGCTGGTGATGGATGTGGCGACGATCTCCGTGCCGACGGTGCGGGACGACGGGTCGTCGAAGTCCTTCTTCAGGTCGAAGCCGTAGCCGACGTGCACATCACCGGTCAGCACCATCAGATTGTCGATCCCGGCAGCCCCGGCCCCCTTCAGAATCCGGTCCCGGGAGGCGGGGTAGCCGTCCCAGGCGTCCATGGAGAGCAGATAGGCGTCGGTGGGGACATCGCGCCGCTGAGCAAAGGTCACCTGCTGCGGTACGACGTTCCAGGTGGCCCGTGAGGCGTGCCAGCCGTCGAGCAGCCAGCGCTCCTGGGTGGCGCCGGTCAGGGTGCGCGAGGGGTCCTCGGACTCCGGTCCGGGCTTGTGCCAGCCGTCGCTGTAGGCCTGGTCGCTGCGGTACTGACGGGTGTCGAGGATGTCGAACTGGGCGAGGCTTCCGAACTGCAGGCGCCGGTAGAGCTTCATGTCCGGGCCGGTCGGCTGCTGCGGGGTGCGCAGCGGCTGATTCTCCCAGTACGCCCGGTAGGCGGCGGCGCGCCGCAGCAGGAACTCCTCCGACGGTACGCCGTTCTCGGGGGTGTCGCCCGCGTAGTTGTTCTCGGTCTCGTGGTCGTCCCAGGTGACGACGAAGGGGTGCGCGGCGTGGGCGGCGCGCAGATCGGGGTCGGACTTGTAGAGGCCGTACCGCAGCCGGTAATCCTCCAGCGTGACCGTCTCCCGGTTGAAATGGGCGGGGAGCCTGCGGTCGGTGTAGTTACGGGCTCCGCCGGTCGCGTTGACGGCGTATTCGTAGAGGTAGTCGCCGAGGTGGAACACGACGTCGACGTCCTCCTGGGCGAGGTGCTTGTACGCGGTGAAGTAGCCGTCGTGGTAGGCCTGGCAGGAGACGGCGGCCAGGCTCAGCGCGCTGTTGCGGGCGCCGTGGGCGGGCGCGGTGCGGGTCCGGCCCGCAGGGCTGATCCACGTACCGGTGCGGAAGCGGTAGTAGAAGACGTGGGCCGCTTCGAGGCCCTTGACCTCGACATGGACGCTGTGGTTGAACTCCGGGTGGGCGGTGGCCGACCCTCGCTGGACGATGCGGGAGAAGCGCTCGTCGTGGGCGAGTTCCCAGCTCACCTCGACACGGGACCGGGGAAGTCCGCTGCCGGTCTCGTACGGGCGGGGTGCGAGTCTCGTCCACAGCAGGACCGAGTCGGGCCGCGGGTCGCCTGAGGCGACGCCGAGGGTGAACGGGTCCTCGCCGATTCTCCGGCCGTCCAGCTCGGCGGCGCTCGCGGTGCCCGCGGCCGGCAGATTGACCGAGAAGGCCAGCGCGGCAGCGGCACCGGTGGCGGTGAGGAAGCGGCGACGTCCGACATACCTGGCGGCGTCGCGCATCTCCTGCTGGTGCGATGAGTGCGTCATCTGTCCCTCCCCTGGCTGGTGGTGTACTCGGACAGCACCGGGCCGGCGCATCGAGCGGCTGTCGTGTTCGCGTCGCTCCGGCATCGTGCGGATGAGGAGTACGACGGGAATGGATGCCCACGACAAAGTGCGCATACGCGACGGAGACCATGATCATCGATACCCGCCCTCCGAGACGTGAACCCGCCGCCGCATACGCCGTCTTGACCTCGTGCGGCCCCGCGCGACCCGCAGAACGAGAAGGCGTACGCTGCGGCGTCATGAGCAACAAACTGTTGAAATCCGGCCCGAAGACGGCGGTCGTAACGGGCGCGGGATCCGGAATCGGCCGCGCGGTGGCTCTCGCCCTGGCCGGCGCCGGCTGGTCGGTGGCGCTCGCGGGCCGGCGCCCGCAACCCCTCACCGAGACCGCCGCGCTGGCCGGGGGGAACGCCCGGGTGATCACCGTCCCCACCGATGTGTCACGCCCCGAGGACGTGGATGCGCTCTTCTCCTCGGCACGGGAGTGCTTCGGCCGGATCGATCTGCTCTTCAACAACGCGGGCACGTTCGGCCCGCGTTCCGTCCCGGTCGAGGACCTGTCCGTGGAGGACTGGCGCTCGGTGATGGACGTGAATGTGACGGGCGCGTTCCTCTGCGCGCAGGCGGCGTACCGGCTGATGAAGGCGCAGGACCCGCAGGGCGGCCGGATCATCAACAACGGCTCGGTCTCCGCCCACGCACCACGCCCGCATTCGATCGCCTACACCGCGACCAAGCACGCCATGACGGGCCTGACGAAGTCGCTGTCCCTGGACGGCCGTCCGTACCGGATCGCCTGCGGGCAGATCGACATCGGCAACGCCGCCACGGACATGACGGAGCGGATGCGGACCGGCACCCTTCAGGCCAATGGCGAACTGGCGGTGGAGCCGGTGATGGCGGCGGCGGACGTGGCCCGGACGGTGCTCCATATGGCGGAGCTGCCCCTGGAGGCGAACATGCAGTTCGCGACGGTCCTGGCGACGGCGATGCCGTACATCGGGCGCGGCTGACGGGGCCGCCCGAACCGGCCGCCCGGCGTGGGCGGTTGCCACCTGGATGACCACACCCCGGCCGGAATATGCACTTCCCCCTCGGGTCGGTGCGCGCTGCCCTTATGATCACAGTTCTTTACCGGAACTCCACGTAAGGATCACCGCATGCACATACGTGCCGCCGCGCCGCTCGCCCTGGCCTCCGCCGCCGCCCTGGCCGGTTCACTGCTCGTCACGGCCCCGGCCTCGGCCGCCTCGCACCAGGGCGGGCTGCACCTCGGCAAGATCCAGTACGACAGCCCCGGCAAGGACACCCGTACCAACACGTCCCTCAACGCCGAGTGGGTGGACATCCACAACAACGGCAAGTCGAAGCTTCAGCTCAAGGGCTTCAAGCTGAAGGACAACACCGGGTACACGTACACCTTCGGCAGCTACACCATCGGCGCGGGCAGGACCGTCAAGGTCCACACGGGCAAGGGCAAGAACACCTCGGGCCACGTCTACTGGAACCGCGGTTCGTACGTCTGGAACAACACCGGCGACAAGGCCCGGCTGATCAAGCCGAACGGCAAGCTCCAGGACTCCTGCTCCTGGACGAAGTCGAGCAAGGGCACCAAGAACTGCCACTGAGCCGGGCAACCGCAGCTCGGGGCAATCCGGCCGGCCGGAGCGGGAATGCCCCGGGCCGCCGCAGGGTTGACCTGCGGCATGAAGCAGCATTCAAGTACCGAGATCCTGCACTACACCGCTTTCTCCGCCGACCCGGAGGGCGGCAATCCGGCAGGTGTCGTCCTTGACGCGTCCGGTCTCGACGACGCGGCGATGCTCGCCGTCGCGGCGGAGCTGGGTTACAGCGAATCGGCCTTTCTGACCGGGCGGGACGAGCCGGGCGACGAAGGGCCGTCGGCCGCCCGGGGATACACGATCCGCTACTTCAGCCCGAAGGCCGAAGTCCCGTTCTGCGGCCACGCCACCGTGGCGACGGCCCTCGCACTCGCCGAGCGCGACGGCCCCGGCGATCTGGTGTTCAGCACCCGCGCGGGTACGGTCCCGGTCACCGTCACCCGGGAGGGCGGCGAACTCCGCGCCACGCTCACCAGCGTCGAACCGGACGTCATGGACATCGCCCCGGACGACCTGGCGGAGGCGCTCGCCGCCCTGGACTGGCCGGCCGCCGATCTCGACCCCGCCCTGCCGCCCCGGATCGCCTTCGCGGGTGCCCGCCACCTGGTACTGGCCGCCGCGACCCGTGAGCGGCTTGCCGACCTCGGTTACGACTTCGCGCGCCTCGAAGCCCTGATGCAGCGGCTGGACCTGACGACCCTGCAGCTGGTGTGGCGGGCGGCGCCGGACATCTTCCACGTCCGCGACCCTTTCCCGGTCGGCGGCGTGGTGGAGGACCCCGCCACGGGCGCGGCGGCGGCCGCCTTCGGCGCCTATGCGCGCGCCCTGGACCTCGTCCCGGACACCGCCGTCCTCACCCTCCACCAGGGCGAGGACATGGGCCGCCCCGGCACGCTCACGGTCGAACTGCGGGCGGGCGACGCGCGGGTACGGGTGAGCGGTACGGGTACCCGGATCGAGGCCTGACGAGGGGGCGCCGCGGCGCCGTCAGCCGCTGAGGTGCCGGCGGTACCACGGCGCGTGCCGGGCGAACGCGGTCGCGAACCCTTCGCCCGGCTCCCAGTCGAAGTCCTGGCCGACCCGTTCGTCGGTGAACCAGTGGTCCACGGCGAGCATGCCGAGGTGGTGCAGCGCGTACGGGACGTCGGCGAGCCGCTCGCGGGCCGTGTCCACATCGATGCCGGTGGCTCCCCAGGGCAGCCGGAGCTCGTCGACGACCGTGGACAGCAGCTGCGAACAGCTCACCGGTTCGGGGTGGTTGACGTGGTAGACCCCGGCCGGCTCCTTCGGGGACAGCGCCGCACCCAGCAGCGCCCGCCCCAGCGTCTGTACGTCGATCATCGAGTGCCGTGCCTCGCACCCGGTCAGTCCGGCCGAGAGCTGCCGGACGAGCGCGACCAGGCCGGGCACGGCCCATCGGTCCCCGGCCCCGTACACGATGTGCGGGCGCACGACGACGCCGCCGGCCGCCAGGACGTGCTGTTCGGCGGCGGCGCGGGTCAGGCTGGTGGCCGAGGCCGGGGCCGGCTCGGCCTGTCCGGGCCGCAGCCGGGTGAACGGGCCCCGGCCGTAGACGGACGCCGTGCTCAGGTGGACGATCCGGGTGACTCCGCAGCGGGCCGCCTCTTCGGCCAGGGCACGGGTTCCTTGATCATTTACGGACCGGGCGGTCGGTTCGTCGCCGCCGATCCGTGAGGCGCAGTGGATCACCGCGTCGATGCCCTCGCAGCTGCCGCGCAGCGTTGCGGGGTCGGCGAGGTCCCCGTACACCGTCTCGATGCCGGGCCCGGCGCCTGCCGTTGCCGACGCGGTGAGGGCTGTCCGGTGGGTCATCAGCCGCAGCCGGACACCGGGGGTGGTCCGGGCCGCGGCCACCACATGGCTGCCGATGAAACCGGTCGCGCCGGTGATGAGTATGCGCAGTGTCATGACTGGTCATTCTGCCGGTCGTCCGGCCGGCTCCCCTGATTCCCCGCTGTACCGTGCAGGCCGCTCGGGGAGCCGAGGGTGCAGGTGAAGACCGGCTCGCCGTCCTGGATCGCCGAGACGTGCACCCCGGCCGTACTGCGGTCGCCGGCCGGGACGGGCCGGGCCTCGATCCAGCAGGGACGGTCGAGTTCCACGTACCGGAGGAAGTCGGTCTTCACCGATGCCGGGAGGAAGTCATGGCCGGGGGTGACGGCGACGGCCGCCTGACGGGCCGCCTCCAGCAGCAAAATGCCCGGCACATGGTCGTTGGGCCGGGCGAACAAGGTCGGGTGTGCGGTGTCGAGCCGCAGCTGCCAGACGTTCCGCTGCGGACCCGGCGCCAGCACGACATCACGTTCATCGGTCCTGCCCACCTCGGCCGGTGCGACGGCGGGCAGGAGGGGTATCGGGGCGCCGATCACGTCCTGCCGGTCGCCCCGCAGCCTGTCGTACACCTTGGCCGAGGTGCAGCTGATACGCCCTCCGCCTCTGGCGAGGACGGTGCCGAGCCGGTGCAGGAGCAACTCGACATGCATGGAGCCGATGCTCCGGCCGCGCCGCCGGATCCGGGAGCAGGACACATCCACCGTGATGTCCCAGGACGCCTCGCCCAGGAGCAGCCGATCGGGCTCGCAGACGTACGCAAGCTCCCACATCACGAACTGGTCCCCGACCGGGACGTCGAACGCCGCATGCCCCAGGAGCATCGTCGTCTGCCGCATGGTCTCCGCGATCAGCAGCGGGTCCTGGTAGCGGCCCGACACCGGGGCGAAGAAGCGGTGCGCATGCGGCCAACGGGCCGATACCGAGAACTGGGTGTCGGTCTGTGGGGTCCAGCCGGTGGGAAAGACATCCTCGGCATCGGACCGGTGGACCAGGTGTCTCGGGAAGTCCGCCTCCCCATGTCTGCCCCTGGACGCCGTCCCGCCCTCTTTGGGGGTTGCGGTGAATTCGGCGGCGCCTTTGCCCTCGACGGACACCGAAGTGCTGTGCGAGGTGAGCTGAACCATGAATTTTCCTCCCAGAGGATCCATACCGGGAGGGCGGGCCGCCCTCGCAGTAAGATACTGACAGTCCGGTTTTCCTATCCAGCCATATCCCAGTGGCGCTGACCACGCCACGACTGAGAGAGACTCGTAGCTGATGGCACAGCAGGCGCGCGCGATCCAGACTCGACGGTCAATCCTGGTGGCGGCCGCCGCCGTCTTCGACGAACGCGGTTACAGCAGCGCCACCATCAGTGAAATTCTTGCGCGGGCCGGAGTGACAAAGGGTGCGCTCTACTTCCATTTCACCTCGAAGGAAGACCTTGCACTCGGGGTGATGGACGTACAGCTGGACAGCGATCCGCTTCCCGCCCAGCTGACGAAGCTTCAGGAATTGGTCGATCAGGGCATGCTGCTCGCCCACCGGCTCCGGCATGAGCCACTGGTACGCGCCAGCGTCGGGCTGGCCATGGATCAGGCGGTGGAAGGCCTCGACCGGGGCACCCCGTTCCGTGCCTGGATAGACCGGCTCGAACATCTGCTGACCGCCGCGAAGAACCAGGGCGAACTCCTGCCGCACGTCGACGCCCGCGAGACCGCCGAAATGCTGGCGGGTTCCTTCTCCGGCATTCAGGTGATGTCTCAAGCCCTGTGCAAGCGCGAGGACTTGGGGCGGCGAATCTCGGTCCTTCTGCATTACGTACTGCCGAGCATCTCGACCCCTGCCGTGCTGGCCACGCTCGACATGGCCGAGGACCGCGGCGAGCGCCTGTTCGGCACCCTCGGATCAGTCCCCAGCCAGGCCGGCGCACCCGGCTGACGGGCGGAGCCTCCCCGACGAGGAGTCACGGGGCATGACACGGCAGCGACGACTGGCTGAACATCGGGCGACGATGAGTTGCGGCTACGATCGCGGGCACCCAGCGAGACCAGGAGTGCCGACCGTGTCCCAACCGCGCATCGCCGTATCCATCGTCACCATGGGCGATCGCCCGCAGCAGGTCGAGGCCCTGCTGGCCTCGGTGGCCGGACAGGACGTCCGGCCGGCCCGGCTCGTCGTCGTGGGCAACGGCTCACCGCTCCCGGACTTCTCCGCGTTTCCCGGTCTGTCCGACCTGTCCGGCGGTGTGACGGCGATCGAACTCGACGAGAACCTGGGCTGCCCCGGTGGCCGTAACGTCGCCCTGCGCAAGCTGGCGGAGTTCGGCGACGTGGATGTCGTCATCGAACTCGACGACGACGGGCTCCTGGTCGACGGCGGGGTGTTCCGCAAGGTCCAGGAGCTGTACGCCGCCGACCCGCGGCTCGGCATCGTCGGCTTCCGGATCGCCGACGAGCACGGCGAGACCCAGCGCCGCCACGTCCCGCGCCTGCGCGCCGCCGACCCGATGCGGCGCGGCCCGGTCACCGCGTTCCTGGGCGGCGGCCACGCCCTCTCCATGAAGATGCTCGCCCAGACGGGGCCCTGGCCCGCGGAGTTCTTCTTCACGCACGAGGAGACGGACCTGTCCTGGCGGGCGCTCGACGCGGGCTGGAAGATCCTGTATGAGCCCGACCTGCTGCTCCAGCACCCCAAGACCTCCCCGGCCAGGCACTCCGTCTACTACCGGATGACGGCCCGCAACCGGGTCTGGCTGGCCCGCCGCAATCTTCCCCTCCCCCTGGTCCCGGCCTACCTGGGCACCTGGACCCTCCTGACCGTGGCCCGCACCCGGTCGGCGACGGGGCTGCGCGCCTGGGCTGGCGGCTTCGCCGAGGGCGTCCGTACGCCGTGCGGGCGGCGGCAGCCCATGCGGTGGCGCACGGTGTGGCGGATGACGAAACTGGGACGGCCACCGGTCATCTGATCCACGACGGGGCCGGGTGGCACAGCGTCAATCCCGAGACAGGAGTTACCGATGTCCGTCCGCAGGATCATCCCCAACATCCGGACCGACACCGGCCCCGGTGTCGAATCGGACGCCAACGCCAACGCCACCACCAACGGCGCCGTTGCTGCCGCGATGAAGCGGAACGCGGAGTTCTACGGCTTGCTGGGCCTCCAGGAGGTCATGAACCACGGCTGGATCATGACGCTCGCCTCTCCCTCCCATCCCTCGGCCCAGATCAGCATCGTGGAGGCCGACGCAACCGCTCCGGTCACGCCGGACATGAGCATGGAGGTGGAGGACGTGGACGCGGCCTACACCGCCATGCGGGAGGGCGGCGCGGAGATCGTGTACCCGTTGCACGACGAGGAATGGGGCGTACGCCGCTTCTTCGTCCGCGACCCCAACGGCCGGGTGATCAACGTGCTGGGCCATCGCTGACCGGCCCCGGCCCGGTGACACCGTCGTCGTACGGGAGGATCCGCCGCAGGAGCCCCTTGGGGTGACCCCGCTTGCGCCATTCCCTTGGGTAACCGATGGAGACCTCCTCGAAGCGCACCCCGTCGTACCAGGTTGTACGGGGGATGTGCAGATGGCCGTAGACCATGGCCGCCACATTGAAGCGCCGGTGCCAGTCGGCGGTGAGCTCCGTGCCGCACCACTGGGCGAACTCGGGATACGTCAGGACGGCCATCGGTTCGCGGACCAGGGGCCAGTGACTGGCGATGACCAGCGGAATCTCCGGATCGTGCGCGACGAGACGCTTCTCGGTCTCCGCCACTCGCGCCCGGCACCAGGCGTCACGGCTCGGGTACGGGTCGGGGTGCAGCAGGAACTCGTCGGTGCACACCACCCCCGTCTCGTGCGCGTACGCCAGGGACTCCTCCTTGGTCGTCGTGCCCGGCGCCCGGAAGCTGTAGTCGTACAGCAGGAACACGGGCGCAACGGCCACCGGCCCTTCGGGGCCGGGCCACAGCGGATACGGGTCCTGTGGAGTGGACACCCCGAGGCTCCGGCACAGCTCGACCAGATGCTCGTAGCGTTCCCGGCCCCGCAGTTGGACCGAGTCGTGATTGGTCGTCCACAGTTCATGGTTCCCGGGGGTCCAGATCACCCGGGCGTACCGGCCCGCGAGCAGCCGCAGCGCCCACTCCACGTCCTCGACCTTCTCCGCAACATCACCGGCGACGATGACCCAGTCCTCGTCCGAATCCGGCCTCAGGGACTCGACGATGGGGCGATTGTCCGCCATCCCGACGTGAAGGTCGCTCACCGCGAGCAGAGAACCGCGGTTTCCGTAGGCGCGATCGGACATGGAGAACCTTTCCCGAGGACGGACCGAACGAGATCGTCTCCCATGATGCGGCCCGGCACCTCGCACCCCGTCCGGCTGTCACGTGTGTCACAGGGGGTTGTGAGCTGCTGTCGGTCTGCTGAGCTGAAGTGCCTTGTAGTGAGCGGTTGGGTTTCTGATGGCTGGTCAGAGTGGCCATCGCCCGGTCCCGGCACACTCATTCACATGCGGGTATGGGACGCCCAGCAACAAGGAGTCCCTCCGGAAGGTCAGTTCGGCGTCTCCTGAAAGACTGCGTCGACCGCCGATCGGTCAGCCGGATACTTCTCCCGTGGGAGCCAGAGCCATTTTCACCAGCTCTCCCGCCCTGCTGACCAGGAGATCGGGGACATCCTCCTCGTAGAAGCGGATCTGCCCGATGACCCCCTCGGTGCCGGAATTCCGCGCAAGCCGAACCGCCAGTGCGTCCAGCTCGAGCAGGGATTCGGCGTGCACCTCTTGACGTGCCGCCAGGAACCGTCCGTCGGCAGTCCGGGCCGGCTCACCGACAAGGACCCCGCCGATGCGCGCCGCGGGCCCGCGTGCCGCGAGCAGGGGGAACATGTCGCCGATCTCGCCTGTCATGCCATCCGCCGGGGCGTCCGCCGCGTCATCGATGCCGAGATGCCATCGCAGATCGGCGAGCACGGCGCTCGGCGCGGAGGCCCGGAGGTTCAGGGCGAGGTCCACGGCATACACGTCACTCATGCCCGCAGCCTAGCCAGTCTGCATGAGCATGACGGCAGACAGGGCGCCTGTGAAGCGGCAGACGAGTCGGGCTGTACGCCGGGTTCTGTCGCCCGGTCGCCTCGCGGCGGCCGGGGAGACGGCCATCCATCTAGGACCGGCATTGCTGCCGGCCTCGTGCGGTCTACCCGCGAACTCGGGCGGGCAGCCCTCGGACATTCGCGCAGGGCCGTCTTGCGACGGCCCCTCTTGACCTTGCTCCGGGTGGGGTTTACCTAGCCGCCTGAGTCACCTCAGGCGCTGGTGGTCTCTTACACCACCGTTTCACCCTTACCGAGGACCGAAGTCCCCGGCGGTCTGTTTTCTGTGGCACTGTCCCGCGGGTCACCCCGGGTGGCCGTTAGCCATCACCCTGCCCTGTGGAGCCCGGACGTTCCTCGGGGGGATCCGAGGATCCCCACGCGGCCGTCCGCCCGGCTCGTCTGCCGTGCCGACCATGCTACCCGCCTGGCGGGAGCCGTCGGACGGGGTGCTCAGATGAACGCCCCGGTCTCCAGGTCGAAGGCGAACGGAGCGGGAAGGGAAAGCGGCTTGCCTAACGGAATCGTGCAGTGCTGACGGTAGTCGTCCCCCTCCGGGTCGTTGAACAGCGTCACCGAAGACTGCTCACGGTCGACCAGGAGGTAGAGAGGGACGGGTCCGCGGGCGTAGCAGTGACGCTTGTCCGTGCGGTCGGCCCGGGGCTTGGACGAGGTGACCTCGACGACGAGGGCCACCCCCTCGCACGGCATCCAGGGGTCCGCTCCCCGGTACAGACGCAGTTCGGTGGGGGCGAAGGTGCCGTCGGGAATGACGTGGTTCCTGGGACAGCGGCCGCCGCTCTTCAGCTTCAGTCCCTTGTTCCCGGAAAACTGCATCTTGGTGCGAGAGCGGGTGATCACTTGCTCCGGAATCAGGCTGATGTAGTCCTCGTGGTCCCCGTCCGGCGGCGGCGTCACGACAATCTCCCCCTCGATCAGCTCGGCCCGGAAGCCCTCCGGCGTATCCAGCGCCAGGAAGCCCTCCAGCAGGACGTCCGCCTGCGTGAGCGGTTCGTGCGGCATGGCAGTCATGTCACGCCCCTTCCTCGGTCGCTCGCCAGATTGGGACATCAGTGGATCAGCCGTCCGTGAGATGGGAGTACTTCCTTCGATCGTGGCACAGGAGGGTGCGGAGTTGTCAGATGCGGACGGGCGCGGTGAGCGCTTGACCCTGCCGTTGCGTCAACGTTTCCACCGGACGCGCTCACGCGGGGGCGAAGAGGACCTTCGCCGAGCCAGGATCCGCCTGGGCGAGCCTGACCAGCAGCCGCTCCCCCAGCGGGAGCTTCGCCGTGCCGCCCTCGACCCGGGCGACGACTGCCGGGTCGTCGATGTGGACGGTGCCCGTGGTGGGCTCCTGCTCCTTCACGTCGACCACGTACGCCTCGAAGACCTCACCGATCCGGTCCTTGAGCAGCGCTGCCTCGACCACATCGACGCACTCGCGCTCCACCGTGTTGGCTCGCCTGGTTCCGTCCGCCATAGCCTTCGGCAGGCCGGGCAGCGCTGCGAGGACCCACTCGGGCGGGTCCTGTTCCGCGACGGCGGCGAGGCACAGCTCGGCCGCGTACCGGTCGACGAGGCGGCGCAGTGGGGCGGTGCAGTGCGTGTAGAGATCGGCGACGGCGGCGTGGACGGCAAGGGTGGGGAGTTCGCCGTGTTCGAAGACGGTGTAGCCGGCGCCGCGCAGCAGGGTGGTGCACTCCTGGAGGAACGCGGCGTGGTTGGCCCGCCTCGGGTCGAGGGAGCGGACGACCTGGGCGTACGGAACATGGTGCGGCCAGTCGATGTGCAGCGCCTCGGCCGAGCGCCGGAGCCGGGCCACGGCGCCGTCGGGTGCGACCGGCAGGGTCCGCAGGATGCCGGTACCGGTCTCCGCCATGAGGTGGGCGGCGGCCATGCCGGTCAGGAGGGAGATCTGGGCGTTCCAGCCGTCGGCGGGCAGCGGGGCACGGTATTCCAGGCCGTAGGTGCCGTCGCGCTCGACAATCTCCTGCTCGGGCACGTTGAGGGAGATGCCGCCTCGGGCGACCTCCTGCTCCTCGCGGAGCCGTCCGATGTCCCGGAGCAGGGCCAGGGGCTCTTCGGCGGTGCCGGTGTCGATCTGCCGCTGGACGCCCGCGTAGTCGAGCTTGGCTCGGCTGCGGACGAGGGCCCGGCGCACCGAGGTGGTGACGGCGCTGCCCTCGGAGTCCAGGTCGATCTGCCAGAGGAGGGCGGGACGGGTCTGTCCGGGGAGGAGGCTGGCGGCGCCCTCGGAGAGCAGGGTGGGGTGGAGCGGCACCTTGCCGTCGGGGAAGTAGAGGGTCGTCACCCGGCGATGGGCCTCGGTGTCGAGTGCACCACCGGGGCGTACGAAGGCGGCGACATCGGCGATGGCGTAGTGCACGCGGAAGCCGTGGCGGCGGCGTTCGAGGTGCATGGCCTGGTCGAGGTCGGTGGACGTGGGCGGGTCGATGGTGAAGAACGGCAGGTCCGTCGCGTCCTTGTGGGCCGGCACCGCCGGGGCCCCCGCCGCCTGCGCCGCCTCGGCGAGGACGTCGGGCGGGAAGCCGTCGGGCAGTTCGAGCTCGGTGCGCAGCTTGCACAGGGCCGCCCTCAGCGGGGTCTTGGCCGGCCCGGTCATATGGAGATGGCGGCGGGGCATGGACCGAGCGTATGGCGGGGCGGGCCTGGCGGCATCCCGGGTGGCGGCGAGTGCCTGTCCGGCTCTGATCCGCCGGACGGGCCCCGGTGCGGTACCGGGGTCCCCGTACGCTGGTGCCAGGTCCTGTCGTCGAACTGCCGTCTGCCGTCGTCGCACGGCAGACGGCAGTTCGACGACGGGACCCAGGGCTTTCTGAGCCCGTTTACCTGTGCGTACGTACGAAGGAGAACCGCCGTGCTCGTGCTGTTGCCGCCCTCCGAAGGAAAGGCCGCGTCGGGGCGCGGAGCACCCCTGAAGCCGGAGTCGCTGTCGCTGCCGGGCCTGGCTGCGGCGCGGGCCGCGGTCGTCGACGAGCTGGTCGAGCTGTGTGCGGCGGACGAGGAGAAGGCCCGTGAGGTGCTGGGGCTGAGCGAGGGGCTGCGCGGCGAGATCGCGAAGAACGTCGAGCTGCGGACGGCGGGGACGCGTCCGGCCGGGGAGATCTACACGGGGGTGCTGTACGACGCCCTGGATCTGGCCTCCTTGGACACGGCGGCCAAGCGGCGGGCCGGAAGGTCATTGCTGGTCTTCTCCGGGCTGTGGGGCGCCGTGCGGGTGGGCGACCGGATTCCTTCGTACCGCTGCTCGATGGGCGTGAAGCTGCCGGGGCTGGGCCCGCTCGGGGCGTACTGGCGTGACCCGATGGCGGAGGTCATGCCGGAGGCGGCCGGGGACGGGCTCGTCCTGGACCTGCGGTCCTCCGCGTACACCGCGGCCTGGAAGCCGAAGGGCGAGGTGGCCGGGCGTACGGCGAGCGTGCGGGTGCTGCACTCCCAGATGGTGAACGGGGTCGAGAAGCGCTCCGTGGTCAGCCACTTCAACAAGGCGACGAAGGGGCGGATGGTCCGCGATCTGCTGCTGGCGGGCGCACGGCCGAAGGGGCCCGCGGAGCTGGTGGAGACATTGCGGGAGCTCGGGTACGTGGTGGAGGCCGAGGCCCCCGCGCGGGCCGGTCGGACGTGGTCGCTCGATGTCGTGGTGACCGAGATTCACTGAACCGGGAAAGCTGTCATGTTGCATCATGTGCAACGCTCGTTGCGCAGTGCGCGGTGGGCGCGGCAGGATGTGCGCATGACCCCCTCTGTGCTGGACCTTGCCCCCGTCGTCCCGGTTGTCGTTCTGGAGGACGCCGCCGACGCGGTGCCGCTCGCCCGGGCCCTGGTCGCGGGCGGGCTCCCGGCCATCGAGGTGACGCTGCGCACCGCCGCGGCACTGGATGCGATCAAGGCCATCGCGGCCGAGGTGCCGGACGCGGTGGTCGGGGCCGGCACGGTGATCTCCGTACGGAACGTCTCCGACACCGTCGCCGCGGGGGCCCGGTTCCTGGTCAGCCCCGGCTGGACGGACACGCTGCTGGACGCGATGAAGGCGTCGGGGGTGCCGTTCCTGCCGGGCGTCTCGACGACGTCCGAGGTGGTCGCGCTGCTGGAGCGCGGGGTCACCGAGATGAAATTCTTCCCGGCCGAGGCAGCAGGCGGCACGGCATATCTGAAGGCGCTCTCCTCGCCGCTGCCGCAGGCCCGGTTCTGCCCCACGGGCGGCATCTCGCTCACCTCCGCGCCGTCCTATCTGGCGCTGCCCAATGTCGGCTGCGTGGGCGGCAGTTGGATGGTCCCGGCGGATGCGGTGGCGGCGAAGGACTGGGCGCGGGTGGAGCGGCTGGCGAGCGAGGCGGCGGCGCTGCGCGGCTGATTTCCCCTACCCGCCCCCTTCCCGGAACCGGGGCTCCGCCCCGGACCCCGGTGGGTGCCGACCGGGGTGCGGGCCACCCCGCCACCCGAGGAAGCGGCAGCTTCACGCCGCCGGGGAGTCGCTCCGCTGCCCCTCCCCGGGGCGCCGCACGCCCACGCGAGCCTCCCGTCCCCTACCGCAGGTGCGATGTGTCGTTCAGCAGCCTGAGTGACACGTTCCCGTCCGAGTAGTACGCCACCGCGGAGACCGAGGCCGCCGAGAGTTCCATACGGAACATCGCTTCCGGCGGGGCGCCCAGCGCCAGCCTGACCAGGGTCTTGATCGGCGTCACATGGGTGACCAGGAGGACCGTGCGGCCCGCGTAGCGGGCGGTGAGGCGGTCACGGGTGGCCGCGACGCGGCGGGCGACCTCGGCGAAGCTCTCGCCGCCCCCGGTGGGGGCCGCCTTCGCGGAGGTGAGCCAGGCGTCCAGGTCGGGGCCGTACCGCTCACGCACCTCGGCGAACGTCAGGCCCTCCCAGGCACCGAAGTCCGTCTCGCGCAGGCCGTCCTCGATCCGGACCTCCAGGCCGAGCCGGGCCGCCACCGCGGCCGCTGTTTCGCGGCAGCGGCGCAGCGGGGAGCTGACGATCTCCTCGATCGTGCCGCGGGCGGCCAGCGACTGGGCGATGCGTTCGGCCTGGTGGCGGCCGGTCGCCGAGAGTTCGGGATCGCTGCCGCCGCTGCCCGAGAACCGCTTCTCGGGGGTGAGGGCCGTCTCGCCGTGCCGGAGCAGTACGAAGGTGGCGGGCGCCCCGAGATCGGGCGCCGCGGCCCAGCCCACCTGGGGGGCGGTGGACGATGCCGTAGGCGTGGGGGCTGCTGCCGCGCCTGTCGCCGCTCCCGGCCTGGAGGACAGGGCCGCGCGGGCCCTGGCCGCACCCGCTGCCGCGTCACCGGGCGGGCCGGAGACGGGCGGCAGGCCGACGGTGGTGGAGGGCCGGGGGGTGTCGAGTGCGGCCGTCGACGACGACGGCTCCCACTGCTTGCCGCGCTTGCCCGCGTCCATCGCCTCGTTGGCAAGCCGGTCCGCGTGCTTGTTCTTCTCGCGCGGGATCCACTCGTACGTCACGGCGGAGGCCGGCAGAATCCTGGCGGCCTCCGCCGCGAGCGGCTTCATGTCGGGGTGCTTGATCTTCCAACGGCCCGACATCTGTTCCACGACCAGCTTGGAGTCCATCCGGACCCGCACCTGGAGCGCACCGTCCGCCGAGGCGTCCGGCACCAGCGCCTTCGCCGCCTTCAGACCCGCGATGAGGCCCTTGTACTCGGCGACGTTGTTCGTCGCGACGCCGATGTACTCGGCGGCCTCGGCAAGGGTCTCCCCCGTCACCGGGTCGATGACGACCGCACCGTAACCGGCGGGCCCGGGGTTGCCCCGGGAACCGCCGTCGGCCTCGATGACGAACTGGCGCGGCTGGGTCATTACAGGCCCGACTCCGACGTACGGACCAGGATGCGGCGGCAGTTCTCGCAGCGCAGGACGGTGTCCGGGGAGGCCGCCTTCACGTCGTTGACCTCGGTGATGTTCAGTTCGAGACGGCAGCCCTCGCAGCGGCGCTGGTAGAGGCGGGCGGCGCCGACCCCGCCCTGCTGGACGCGGAGCTTGTCGTACAGCTTCAGCAGGTCCGCGGGGACGGACCCGGCGACGAGCTCGCGCTCCTTGGTGACGGTCGCGGTCTCCTCGTCGAGCTCCTTGGTCGCGGCGTCACGGCGGGCGGTCGCGTCGTCGGCCTTGGCCTGGACGGCGGAGACCCGGTCGGACAGCTCGGTGACGCGCTCCTGGGCGGACTCGCGGCGCTCCATCACTTCGAGGACGACGTCCTCCAGGTCGCCCTGGCGCTTGGCCAGCGAGGTGATCTCACGCTGGAGGCTCTCCAGGTCCTTGGGCGAGGTGATCGCACCCGAGTCGAGGCGCTGCTGGTCGCGGGCGGCGCGCTGGCGCACCTGGTCGACGTCCTGCTCCGCCTTGGTCTGCTCGCGGGCGGTGTCGCTCTCCTCGGTCTGCGAGGCGACCAGCAGGTCACGCAGTTGCGCGAGGTCGCTGGTGAGCGACTCGATCTCGCTGTGCTCGGGCAGCGACTTGCGCCGGTGCGCAAGCTGCGACAGACGTACGTCGAGGGCCTGGACGTCGAGGAGTCGGATCTGGTCGGCGGGCGCGGCGTTCAGTTGGGGGCTCCAGAAGAGTGGTGGGTGGTGGTGGTCCAGGGGTCGGTGACCTGCTTCGAGACATGGACCCGCAGGTCCCATCCGTGGCGGTCGGAAATCGCGTCGAGCTGCGCTGCGGCCTGTTCGCACCAGGGCCATTCGGTGGCCCAGTGTGCGGCGTCGACCAGGCCGAGCGGGGAGTGCTGGATGGCTTCGGAGGCCGGGTGGTGGCGCAGGTCGGCGGTGAGGAAGGCGTCGACACCGGCAGCGCGTACCGCGTCGAAGAGGCTGTCGCCGGAGCCGCCGCTGACAGCGACGGAGCGCACCGCCGCCGCAGGGTCGCCCGCGAGCCGGATGCCCTGCGCGGTGGCGGGCAGTCGGGCTGCCGCGCGGGCGGCGAAGTCGGCCAGGCTCTCGGGGTGGTCGAGCACACAGATCCGGCCGAGGCCGCGACGGCCCTTGGGGTCGGCCGGGTCCGGTACGAGGGGCCCCTCGACGCGCAGGTCGAGCGCACCGGCGAGGGCGTCGGAGACGCCCGGGTCGGCGGTGTCGGCGTTGGTGTGGGCGACGTGCAGCGCGACGTCGTGCTTGATGAGGGTGTGCACGACCCGGCCCTTGAAGGTGTCGGCCGCGACCGTCGTCGTACCCCGCAGATAGAGCGGATGGTGGGTGACGATCAGCTGGGCGCCGAGCCTGAGCGCCTCGTCGACGATCTCCTGGACGGGGTCGACGGCGAAGAGCACACGGTCGACCTGCGATGCGGGGTCTCCGCAGACGGTGCCGACCGCGTCCCAACCTTCGGCCCGCTCGGGCGGCCAGAGAGCGTCGAGCTCGGCGAGGACTTCAGACAGACGGGGCACAAGGAAAGGCTACCTGCCCTCCGTGCCCCGTCGCCCATGGCTTCGGCGACCTGTACGGACGGGCCGCAGCCTGCTGGGTCCTGTCGTCGGACTGCCGTCGTCGCCCGGACGCCGCGCGGCAGGCGGCAGTCCGGCGACGGAACCCAGGGAATCGTTACTTCACGAGGTCGGCGCGGAGGTCGTCAAGGACCAGGTTCGCCGCCGTGACACCGAGGCCGAGGTACCAGGTCTCGTCGGAGACGTCCTTGGCCTGGCCGTCCTTGACCGCCTTGAGGTTCTTCCACAGCGGGTTGGACTGGGCGGTGTCGCGCTTGGTGGCCTTCACGTCGCCGTAGACGCCGGTGAAGATCCAGTCGGCGTCGGCCTCGTCGATCTTCTCCGGGCTGATCTCCGCGGCGAGGTCGTTGATCTGCTGGTTCTTGGGCCGCGGCAGACCGGCGTCGTCGAGGATGGTGCCGATGAAGGACGCCTTGGCGTAGAGACGGATCCGGTCCGGCAGGTAACGGACCATGGAGATGGTCGGCTTGTTCGGGCCGATGTCCTCGCCGAGCTTCTTCGCCTTCGCCTCGTAGGCACCGAGCTCGCTCTCGGCCTTGGCCGTCCTGTCCAGTGCCGCGGCGTTGAGGAGGTAGTTCTCCTTCCAGGTGAAGCCCGGGCGGATGGAGAACACGGTCGGCGCGATCTTGGAGAGCGCGTCGTACTTGTCGGCGGCGCGCAGCTGGCTGCCGAGGATCAGGTCGGGCTTCAGGCCGGCGATCGCCTCAAGGTTGAGGTTGTTGATCGTGCCGACGTTCTTCGGGTTGCCCGCTTCCTTCTTCAGGTACGAGGGGATGGCCGCGTCGCCCTCGGAGGGTGCGTAGCCGACCGGCTTCACACCCAGCGAGACGACGTTGTCGAACTCGCCGACGTCCAGCACGACGACGCGCTTGGGGGCGGACTTGATCTCCGTCCTGCCCATGGCGTGGGTGAGGGTCCGGGGGAACTGGCCGGCCTTGGCGTCGGTGCCGTACTCCGCCGTCTTCTTCGCGGCGTCGGCGAAGTCCTTGCCGCCCGTCGCGACGGCCGCCTTCTTGTCACCGCCGCCCTCGGACTCGGCCGAGCCGCCCGAGCCTCCGTCGTCGCTCCCGCAGGCCGAGAGGGAAAGGGCGGCAGCCACTGCCAGGCCGACTGCGGCAGTACCGCGGCGACGAAGGGACATCACTTGCTCCAGTTCACGGTCACACAGATATCACTTAGGGATGCCTTACCTTACTCACCAGTCTCGTGCCGAGCACAGGCACCCCCTCACCCTCAGGCGAATCCGGGCAGCACCACCCTTATGTGTGAAGTGGTGGGTCTCGTGTTGTTCGGCAGGAAGTGCGAAAACTAGCTTCGGTTGCCGGAGGTGACCAGTCCATGACTGCCTGTGCCATCGAGAACGAGACCGCGGGGGCGGCCGGCGCCGCCGGGGATGCGGCCCTGGGGAACGACGAGCCGGACACACCCGGGGAGCCGGCCGGGTTCGGCATGCCCGGCAAGGACGGGGCGGACGGCGGGGACGGCGGGGACGGCGTGCCCGAGCAGGCCGGTGCGCCGGGTGAATCGGGCGTGCCCGCCGGGGCAGCCGTCGCCCCGCCCGCGCTCACGATCGCCGCGGACGGTTCGTACGCGGCCCGGCTCGCCCTCCGCAACGTCGCCGCGGAGGCCGCCGACGAGGCCGCGCAGGCATGGTTCGTGGAGCGCTGGACGCTCGACGGGCACGAGCCGTACGCCGTGCCGCTCCCCCTCGATCAGCCGGAGGAGCCGGACTCCCAGGTGCTGCCGCTGGCCGACGGACGGGTGTTGATCCGGCGACGGGTCGCGGACCGGCATGCGTTCTCGCTGCTCTATCCGACCGGCCCCGGCACCGGTGAACTGCCGCTCGGCGCCGTCGGATGCGCGGATCCGACCCTGCTGCCGCCGTCACCGGACGGTACGAGCGCGTACGCCCTGTCGGTCAATGCGCACTCCACCGCCGTCTGGCTGGTGGCGGGCGGCGCCTTCGGGCCCGAGCTGGTCGCGGAGGTGCCGGGGCGCTGCTCCGGTGGGGTCTGGCTGGACCGGGCGGGGCGGATGCTGGCCCTGGACCGGGAGATGCCGGGCGGCGGGCCGGTCAAGGCGGTCGCCGTGGACCTGGAGCGGGGCGGCGAGGTGACACCGCTGCTGCAGATCGCACCGGAGAGCAACGACCGGCTGCTGCTCGCCGACGCGGACAGCGGGCTGCTGCTGATCCGCTCGGACGCGCCGGGGCACGACCGGCTCGGGTGGGGGGTGCTGGGCAGCTGTCTGCCGGTGCGTTTCCCGGAGTGCCTGCGCCCGGCGGATGTGGCGGTGACGCCGTTCGCCGTACAGCCGGGGCAGATGCTGATGCCGGAGAGCTGCGCGGTGGCCCTGCGGATCGACGGGGCGGCCGGCAGCTGGCTCGGTGTGTGGCGCCCGGCGGGGCGCCGGCTGCATCAACTCGCCGCCCCCGAGGGGTGGCAGGCCGGTCGCGGGGTGTGGACCCGGGACGGCGTACTCAGACTTCCGTACGCCGACGAGAACGTGGCGTGCGGGGTGGCACTGCTGGAGGCACCGGTGGACGGGGAACGCGGCACGGGACCGACGGCGGAGGCGGGCGCGGAAAGCGGTATGCAACCGTCCGCCGCCGCTGCGCCTCTTCCGATGTGCAAGCCGATTCCACTGGGGCAGGCGCCTCTCATGGGGCGCATGGTGCCTGGTTAGGACCGACCGGCAAATGGGGGGTGGGAGAAGGAGCGGGGCTGGGTGCGTGCAGCTGCAAGGCGGAGGATTGAGACATGGCGGAGCCATGGTGATTGACGACAACGCGGCAGATGTGCGTGCCCAGCCCCGCGACGCCGCCCCCCATTTGCCGGTCGGTCTAAGATCCTGGGCCTGGGCTACGCAGCCGTGTGCGACGGTCGCCGATGGTGACCGTGCCGTGTTGCGGTGGCGTGATCGGCCCTGGTGACACACACGTAAGCGATCACAACGGGGTGACTTCCCACATGTCTGAAGCCCGAACCGACACGACCCAGACGCGTCCGCCGGGGGCGGACGCGGAACGGGCCGAAGCCGGCGGCTCCGGAAAGCACCGAGGGGGTGTGTCGGTGAACGACGCGTCGGCACAGCCGCACGGCCGCCACCGCCGCCCCTCCGAGGGGGACAGCAGGGCGGCCTGACCGCGCGGAACATCAACGAGGGACGGGTGGGCCCCGGCAGCCGATCGGCTGCCGGGGCCCACCCGTTTCCGTTGCGGTCAGCCCCGTTTGAGACCGAGCACCTCCGCCGCGGCGAAGGTCTCGCCCGTCGGGCGGTCCTCGTAGTACGGGGAGATCAGCTCGTCCAGCTCGTCGAAGGAGAACGTCTCCTTCGACGAGTCGAACTTCGCCGCCACCCTGGGGCGTTCGACGATCGCGACCATCCCGCCGTGCACGACGAGCAGTTGCCCGTTGACCTTGGCGGCCGCCGGGGAGGCCAGGTAGCCGACCAGCGGAGAGACGTGCTCGGGGGCGAGCGCGTCGAGCCGGCCGTCCGTCGGTTCCTGGAAGCCCGCGAAGACATCCTCGGTCATCCGGGTGCGGGCCCGCGGGCAGATGGCGTTGGCGGTGACGCCGTACTTGGACAGGGCCAGGGCCGTGGAGGTGGTGAGGCCGACGATGCCGCCCTTGGCCGCCGCGTAGTTCGGCTGGCCCGCCGAACCGGCCAGGAACGCCTCCGACGAGGTGTTGACGATCCGGCCGTAGACCGGCCCGCCGGACTCCTTGGAGCGGGCACGCCAGTGGGACGCGGCGAAGTGCGTGGTGTTGAAGTGACCCTTGAGGTGAACCCTGATGACGGAGTCCCACTCGTCCTCGGTCATCGAGAAGACCATCCGGTCGCGCAGGATGCCCGCGTTGTTGACCAGGATGTCGAGCTTTCCGTATGTGTCGACGGCCAGCTCCACCAGGGCGCGGGCCTGCTCGTGGTCGGAGACGTCGCCGAGGTGCGCGACCGCCCGGCCGCCCGCCGCCCGGATCTCCTCGGCGACCTCCTCGGCCGGGGCCGCGGACGCCTCGCCGGAGCCGTCGCGGCCCGGCTGCCCGTAGTCGTTGACGACGACAAACGCGCCGAGCCGCGCCAGTTCCAGTGCTTCGGCGCGTCCGAGGCCGCGGCCCGCGCCCGTGACGATCGCGGACATGCCTTCCAGGGGAAGTGACATCGGAATCTCGGAGTCCTCTCAGGTGGGAGCAGGGCGGGAGCAGGGTGTGGTTCAGAGTTCGATGCAGGTGCGCAGTGACTCGCCGGTCCTCATCTGGTCGAGGGCGTCGTTGATGCCGTCGAGCCGCACCCGGTGGGTGATCATCGATTCGAGGTCGATCCGGCCGGCCCGCCAGAGCGCGATGGCCCGTTCGTACGAGCGGAGCACATCGCCTCCGCCGTACATGGAGGGCAGGATCCGCTTCTCGTCGAAGAACAGCTCGAACATGTTGACCTGGAAGTTGTCGTCCATCGCGCCCGCGCCGACGATGCAGAGGGTGCCGCCGCGCCGGGTGTTCTCGTACGCCGTGCGGGCGGTGGCCGACTTGCCGACCACTTCGAAGACGTAGTCGAAACCCTCGCCCGCGGTGATCCGCTGCTTGGCGTCGGCGAGTTCGTCCGGGGACACCGCCTCGGTCGCGCCGAACCGCAGTGCCGCCTCGCGCCGCGATGCGACCGGGTCCACGGCCACGATCTGCGCGGCGCCCTGCACCCTGGCGCCCTGGATGGTGGAGATGCCGACCCCGCCGCAGCCGATCACGGCGACCGAAGAACCGGCCTCCACCTGTGCGGTGTTGATGGCCGCGCCCAGCCCGGTGGTCACCCCGCAGCCGATCAGCGCTGCGATCTCGAACGGTACGTCGTCGGGGATCGGCACCGCGCAGCCCGCGTCGACGACGACCTCCTCGGTGAAGGTGCCGGTGCCCGCGAAGCCGAAGACGTCTCCCCCGGGGCGCTTGAAGTTGGGGGTGCCGGCGTTCATGAAGCCGGCCAGGCAGAGCTGGGTCTGGCCGCGTCTGCAGGACGGACACGCCCCGCAGGCGGGCAGCCAGCAGACCAGCACCCTGTCCCCCGCGCTCAGCCCGGTGACGCCGTCGCCGATGTCGACGACCTCGCCCGCGCCCTCGTGGCCCGGGATGAAGGGGGCGGGCTGCGGCAGCACCCCGTTCATCGCGGAGACGTCGGAGTGGCACAGTCCGGTGGCCCGGATACGGAGCCTGACCTTGCCGGGGCCGAAGCCCACCGCCTCGACGTCGTCGAGGACCTCCAGTTTGTCCTGACCGATCTCGTGCAGTACGGCTGCGCGCATGGTGCGGCTCCCCTCATGGGTCCGTGGACCTCTTGGAGTTGGTTCAGGAGTGTTCGACGAAGGTGTCGCCGAGGACCGGGGCGTCGTCCCGTTCGACGGCCCGCACCTCGACCCGGACGTGGTCCTTGCCGGTCCACATCCGGATGCGGAGGGTCTCGCCGGGGAAGACGACCCCGACGAAACGGGTGCGGTAGGAGCGGATACGGGTCACATCGCCGCCGAGCACCGTGTCGGTGACGGCCTTGAGCGTCATGCCGTAGGTGCACAGCCCGTGCAGGATCGGCCGGTCGAAGCCGGCGAGCTCGGCGAACTCGGGGTCGGCGTGGAGCGGGTTCCAGTCCCCGGAGAGGCGGTACAGCAGCGCCTGGTCCGGGCGGATCGGCCGCTCCACCACGCGATCGGGGGCGACGGCGGGATACGCGACCCGCTCGGACGGGCCGCGTTCGCCACCGAAGCCCCCCTCGCCCCGGACGAAGATCTGGGCGTCGTTGGTCCACAGCGGGCCCTCGTCGTCGGCGGCCTCGGTGCGCAGCACCAGCACGGCCGCCTTGCCCTTGTCGTACACCGCGGCAACCTTCGAGGTCTGTACGGCGCTGCCCTTCACGGGGATCGGCCGGTGCACCCGCACGCTCTGTCCGCCGTGCAGGACGGCGGCCAGGTCGACGTCGATGCCGGGCGAGGAGAGTCCGCCGACGACGCCCATGCCCGCCCCCGCGACGGTGGCGAAGGAGGGCAGCACCTGGAGCCGTGACTCCAGGGTGTAGCGCAGTTCGCCGGGGTCGGTGGCCGGGTCGGCCCGGTCGGGGTCGGCTCCGGCGCCGATCCCCAGGTGGTAGAGCTGCACGTCCTTGTGGTCCCAGCTGATCCGGGTGGACCGCGGTTCGGCGGCGACAGCCTTTTCGGCATCAATGGGCATGGCGAAGCTGCTCCTTGATGGTGGGAAGACCTCGGCGCGGCCGTCCGCACCGTCGGCCGCACCGAGGTCGTGCGGGACCGGCCTCCACGCCCCGTTCTAGAACGCGTTCTAGCCGATGACCCCATGTATAACGCAGCACCCAGCAGTTGGGAAGACCACTGCTGACGTGGCGTCAGATACGTTGCCGGGCCCGTCGCTCGCCCATGACAAATGTCATCGCGAAGTCCGTACGCACACCCCTGCCGGGCCTCGGGCCCCTTTCCGTACCGTCGTGGCCATGAAGCAGACAACGGGGAATCCGGCCGCGGTGGACCTCACCGGGGCGGTCAAGACCTTCGGCCGGGCGGGCCGGACCGTACGGGCCGTGGACGGGATCGACCTGTCCATCGGCCGCGGCGAGACCGTCGCCCTGCTCGGCCGCAACGGCGCGGGCAAGTCCACCACCATCGCCCTCCTGCTGGGGCTGGACGAGCCGGAGTCCGGCAGCGTGCGGGTGCTGGGCCGGACCGCCGAGCAGGCGGTCCGGGCCGGTCTGGTCGGCGCCATGCTCCAGGACGGGCGGCCCATCCAGCGGGTCACCGTCCGCGAGCTGATCACCTTCGTCGCCTCGACCTACCCGCGGCCGATGCCGGTGGCCGAGGCGCTCTCCCTGGCGGGCGTCACCGGGTACGCGGACCGGCGCGTCGACAAGCTCTCCGGTGGCCAGACCCAGCGCGTCCGTTTCGCCGTCGCGCTGGCCGGCAACCCGGAGCTGATCGTCCTGGACGAGCCGACCGCCGCCCTGGACGTGGAGGCGCGCCGGACGTTCTGGGAGTCGATGCGGGCCTACGCCCGGCGCGGCAACACCGTCCTGTTCTCCACCCACTACCTGGAGGAGGCCGACGAGAACGCCGACCGGATCGTCGTCATCGACCGGGGCCGGATCGTCGCGGACGGGAGCGGCGACACGATCAGGGGCTCGGCCGGCAGCAGCCTCGTCTCCTTCGACCTGGCGGGCCGGCCGACCGAGGGCCTGGAACTGCTGCCCGGCGTCGTCACCGTCGAGGTGACCGGGGACCGGGCGCTGCTGCACACGGACGACTCGGACGCCACTGTCGTGGAGCTGGCGCGCCTCGGCGCGATCCGTGGCCTCCAGGTCTCCCGGACCACGCTGGAGGACGCCTTCCTCGCCCTCACCGCACCGGCCGCCGGGGCAGCCTCGACCGATACCGAGAAGGAGATCGCGTGATGTTCCGCTATATCGTGCTGGAGGTCCGCCGGACCCTGCGTGACGGCTTCTTCCTGATCTTCGGGACCGGGATGCCGGTGATGATGTACCTGCTCTTCACCAACATCGGCGGTGGCGCTGCCGACGGCTGGAAGACGGCCTCGATGGTCGGCATGGCCGCGTACGGAGCACTGGGTTCCGCCATGTCGATCGGTACGGGGGTCGCCTCCGACAGGACCCTCGGCTGGCTGCAGCAGCTGCGGGTCACCCCGCTCGCCCCTTCGCACGCGGTCGTGGGCCGGGCGATCAGCGGTTCGGTGACCGTACTGCCGACGATCCTGACGGTGCTGCTGGCCGGCGGACTGGTCAACGGGGTACGACTGGCCGCCTGGCAGTGGACCGCCCTGACGCTGCTGCTGTGGATCGGGGCGCTCCCGTTCACCCTGCTCGGCCTCGGCAACGGCTACCGGCTCACTCCGCAGGGCACCGGGGTCGTCAACATGGCCTGCCTGATGGGCTTCGCGATCGTCGGCGGGCTGTGGTTCCCGCTGGAACTGCTTCCCGGATGGCTGCGTTCGATCGGCCGGTTCACCCCCGCCAACCGGTTCGCCGACCTGGGCTGGGCGACCACCGACGGACACGCGCCCGGCAGCGGCACGATCGCCGTGCTCTGCGCGTGGCTCCTGCTGTTCGGTACGTACGCCGTGACCTCGTACCGTCGGTCCGCGAGGACCGTGTGACAGGAGTGGACATGGCCAGGAACCGGACGGACCGGTGGACGGGTACGCGTCGGGAACGGCGCGCACAGCGGTGTGAGAACCAGCGTCCGGGCCCGCCCGGACCGTACACCCTGCTGCCCTGGCTGCTGATGGGCATGGGCGCCTTCTCCAATCTCTTCCAGGGCGAGGCGCCCAACCCCTGGCTCGGCGGTGTCGGGCTGTTCGTCTTCAACTCGCTCTACATCTCCGTGGTGTTCCGCGGCTTCGACAAGAAGAAGCGCGAGAGCCCGGTGTCGTACTGGCTGCTCGCGGCGATGGCCGTCGTCACGTTCGGGCTCGCGATCGGCTACGGCGGAAGCTGGCTGCTGTTCTTCCCGCTGCTCTCGCTGGCCTGCGGCACCATCCTGCGCGACCGGCGGCTGGCCGCCGGTCTGCTCTCGCTCTCCGTGGTGGCCACGGTCATCGCCGTGTGGCGCGGGGACGGCGGCTCCGCCCCGTGGACCATCGGGTACGGCACCTTCATCTCGGGCGCCGTGACCGCCGCGATCCTCACCCTCGCGGAGACCGTGATGGAACTGCGCGCGACCCGGCAGGAACTGGCCCGCACCGCCGTCGAGAAGGAGCGGCTGCGGTTCTCCCGCGATCTGCACGATCTGCTGGGCCACACGCTCTCCGTGATCGTGGTCAAGTCGGAGGCTGCGCGCCGACTGGCACCGCGCGACATGGATGCGGCACTCCTCCAGGTCGCGGACATCGAGTCCGTCGGCCGCCAGGCCCTCACCGAGATCCGTGAGGCCGTCACCGGCTACCGCGAGGGGAGCCTCGCCACCGAACTGGACCGGGCCCGCTCGGCGCTGACCGCCGCCGGGATCGAACCGGTGCTCCGCCGCTCCGGACCGCCGCTCGCCCCGCAGGCGGAGGCGCTGCTGGGCTGGGCGGTGCGAGAGGCCGTCACCAATGTCGTGCGCCACTCCCGCGCCATCACCTGCACGTTCGTCGTCGACGGCACGCCCGGACGGGTCCGGCTGACGGTCACGGACGACGGCTACGGACCGGACCCCGACGCACCGGCCACACCCGGCGTCGGCGGCACCGGACTGACCGGCCTGGCCGAGCGCCTCGCCGCGGCGGGCGGCTCCCTGAAGGCGGGCCCGGGGCCGGAGCGCGGCTTCGTGCTCACCGCCGAACTGCCGGTGGACGGGCCGTACCCGACGGACGGGAACCCGGCCGCCGGGTACGCCCCGAGCCATACGCTGGGCCGGTGAACGAGATGCCGCAGGATCACCGTCCGACCAAGTCCGTACGCGTTCTGCTCGCCGAGGACCAGGGCATGATGCGGGGTGCGCTCGCCCTGCTGCTCGGCCTGGAACCGGACATCGAGGTCGTGGCACAGGTGGGCGCCGGGGACGAGATCGTTGATGCCGCGCTGCTGTCCCGCCCCGATGTGGCGCTCCTGGACATCGAACTCCCGGGCCGCAGCGGTCTGGACGCCGCCGCCGATCTGCGCGAGGAGGTGCCGGACTGCCGGGTGCTGATCCTCACCACGTTCGGCCGCCCCGGCTATCTGCGCCGGGCGATGGAGGCCGGGGCGGCGGGGTTCCTGGTCAAGGACGGCCCGGTCGAGGAGCTCGCCGCCGCGATCCGCCGGGTGCTGAGCGGTGAGACGGTCATCGACCCGGCGCTGGCCGCCGCCGCGCTCAGCGCCGGACCGAGCCCGCTGACCGCGCGGGAGCGGGACGCGCTGAACGCCTCGGTGGACGGGGCGACGGTCGCCGACATCGCGGCGAAGCTGCATCTGTCCGAGTCGACGGTGCGGAACTATCTGTCGTCGGCGATCGGCAAGACGGGTACGCGCAACCGGATGGAGGCGGTGCGCGCGGCGCGGCAACAGGGGTGGCTGTAGGCGAGGCCTCACGGCCTCCCAGGTCCTGTCGAGCGTGCGTGCCAGGTGTCACGCGGCAGAGTCGGTTCGACGGTCGGACCGGTCGCGCGGCAGCCAGAGCGCCATCAGCAGCAGTCCGCCCAGCAGTACCGTGCCGGCCGTCCGGAACGCCAGCGCGTACCCGGCCGTGAGCTCCTGAGGCCCGGTGCCGCCCGCGGTGCGTGCGGCGGCGACGGTGGAGAGCATGGCGAGACCGAGCGCACCGCCCATCGTGCGGGAGGTGTTGACGAGGCCGGAGACCAGACCGGCCTCGCCGTGGGCCGCCCCCGTGATGGCGAGGGAGGCGAGCGGGGTGGATGCCAGGCCCGCACCGGCCATCATCAGGACGCCGGGCAGACAGACCGAGGTGAGGTACGAGCCATCGGCACCCATCGTGGACTGCCAGCCGAAGCCCGCGGCGGCGATGGTCGTACCGATGAGCGCCAGGTTCTTCGCGCCGACCCCGGCCATGACGCGGGGCGCGCACTTCGAGCCGAGGACGACGGCCAACGACGAGGGCATCAGGGCGAGTCCGGCCTGCAGCGGGGTGTACCCCAGCACTGTCTGGGCGTACACGGTCATGAAGTACCACATCGAGAATGTCGCGGAACCGATCACGAACATCGCTGCGTTCGCCGAGGTCACCGCCCGCGCCCTGAGCACCCTGAGCGGCATCAGAGGCTCTGCGGTCCTGGCCTCCACCACCACGAAGGCGATGAGCACGGCCACCCCGCCGAGCAGCGGCATCAGGGTCACCGCCGCCGTCCAGCCCGACTCCTCGGTCTGCACGATGCCGTACGCGACGGAGGCGAGGCCCGCCGTGACGAGGACCGCGCCCAGGAAGTCGATCCGCCGCCGGTCGCCCGCCCGGCCCTCGGCGAGCCAGACCGCCGCGCCGGCCAGGACGAGCACGCCGACCGGCACATTGATCAGCAGGACCCAGCGCCAGGACAGCAGATCGATGAGCACCCCGCCGATCAGCCCGCCGGCCGCTCCGCCGCCCGCGCCGACGGCCATCCAGGTGCCGATCGCCTTCGTCCTGGCCGGGCCCTCGGGAACGGCGGTGGTGAGCAGGGTGAGGGTGGCGGGGGCGAGCACGGCGGCACCGAGCCCCTGCGCGGCGCGGGCGGCCAGCAGGTGCCAGCCCTCCTGGGCGAGCCCGCCGGCCAGGGAGGCCGCGGTGAACAGGCCGAGGCCAATGAGGAACATCCGCTTGCGGCCGTATATGTCGGCGGCGCGCCCGCCGAGCAGCATGAATCCGGCAAACGCGATCGAGTAGGCGTTGAGCACCCATTGCAGTCCGGCGGCGTTCATCCCGAGGTCGGAACGCATGGATGGCAGGGCGACATTGACGACGGATACATCGAGCACGACGAGGAACTGTCCGACACAGGCGACGAGCACCGCCGCCCAGGTGCGGGTCCTGTGCCGTTGTTGCAGGGGTGCGGGCGTCGTGACGTCAACCATGACCGTCATACTCGCAGCCGCCCTGCGCCCCGTACATCGGTATTCGGGCCGACCCGGGCTCGGTCCGGCGACGTAGCACGATGCGCGCTGATCACCCCGCTAACGCCGCAGCAACGTCACCACCGCCGCCCCGCCGAGCCCGATGTTGTGCGCCAGGCCGACCCGTGCGTCCTTCACCTGCCTGCCCTGCGCCTCCCCTCTGAGCTGCCAGGCGAGTTCGGCGGCCTGGGCGATTCCGGTGGCGCCGAGCGGGTGCCCCTTGGAGATCAGCCCGCCGGACGGGTTGACCACCCACCGGCCGCCGTACGTGGTGGCCCCGGACTCGACGAGCTTCCCGGACTCCCCCTCGCCGCACAGCCCGAGCGCCTCGTAGGTGAGGAGTTCGTTGATGGAGAAGCAGTCGTGCAGCTCGATGACGTCGAGGTCGGCGGCCGAGAGCCCGGAGGCCTCGTACACCTGCTGGGCGGCGGCCCGCGACATCGGCTGTCCGACGGCGTCGATGCAGGTCCCGGAGGCGAAGGAGTCGCCGGTGTCGGTGGTCATCGCCTGGGCGACGATCTCGACCGCCCGGTCGCCCAGACCGTGGCTCTCGACGAAGCGTTCCGATACGACGACGGCGGCGGCCGACCCGTCGGAGGTGGGTGAGCACTGGAGTTTGGTCAGCGGGCGGTGGACGGTCTTCGCGGCGAGGATCTCCTCGGCCGTGTACGGGTCCTGGAACTGGGCGTACGGGTTGTTCACCGAGTGCCGGTGGTTCTTGGCGCCGACCGCGGCGAGTTGTGCCTCGGTCGTCCCGTACCGCTCCATGTGCTCGCGGGCCGCGTTGCCGAATATCTGGGCGGTGGGCGGGCTCATCTCGAAGCCGTGGGCGGCGGCCATGATCCCGTAGTGCCGGGCGACGGGTGATGTCCTGAAGTCGGCAGCACCGCCGTCGGCGCCTTTGCCGCCGAGCGCGCCGCGCGCCATCTTCTCGAAGCCGAGCGCGAGGACGCAGTCGCTGCCGCCGCCCTCGACGAACTGCCGGGCCATCATCAGCGCGGTGGAGCCGGTGGCGCAGTTGTTGTTGACGTTGTAGACGGGCACTCCGGTCAGCCCGAGTCCGTACACGGCGCGCTGACCGGCGGTGGAGGCCTGGAAGCAGTAGCCGACGACGGCCTGCTGCACCTGCTCGTACGCGATGGAGGCATCGGCGAGCGCCGCCGTCCCGGCCTCCTTCGCCATGTCCCAGTACTGCCAGTCACGGGTCTCGGGCTTCTCGAACTTCGTCATGCCGACACCGACGATGTACGCCTTCATGAGCTTCATCGGCTTCATGGGCATGGGCTTCATGGGCTTCATGGGCAAGTCCCTTCAATCGCGCGGGAGGCCGAGGATGCGCTCGGCGACGACATTGAGCTGAACCTGGGTGGTGCCGCCCGCGATGGTCAGACAGCGGGACATCAGGAAGCCGTGCACGGCCCGCTCCCCCGCGCCTTCGTCGACCGCGCCGGTCGGGCCGAGGAGTTCGAGGGCCAGTTCGGCGACCTTCTGCTGATGGGTGGTCTGGACGAGTTTGCGGACGGAGGCCCCCGCGCCCGGTTCCAGGCCGGACACCTGCCGCAGGGTGGTCCGCAGTCCGATGCAGGCGAGTGCGTGGGCCTCGGCGGCGAGTGCTCCGATACGGGCCCGGTACGTGCCGTCGAGTTCGCCGGAGCGGGCGATCAGTGCTTCCAGGCCGGTGTCGAAGGTCATCTGGTCGGCCATGTGGACGCGTTCGTTGCCGAGGGTGTTGCGGGCGACCCGCCAGCCGTCGTCGATCTCGCCGACGACGGCGTCGGCGGGCAGCAGGACGTCGTCGAAGTACACCTCGTTGAAGAGACAGTCGCCGGTGATCTCCTTCAGCGGGCGGATGTCGATGCCCTCGGTGTTCTTCATGTCGACGAGGAAGTAGCTGAGTCCCCGGTGCTTGGGGGCGTCCGGGTCGGTCCTGGCCAGCAGAATTCCGTGGTCGGCCCATTGGGCGGCGCTCGTCCACACCTTCTGTCCGTTGATCCGCCAGCCCTCCTCGGTCCGCTCCGCCCTCGTGCGGAGCGAGGCGAGATCGGAGCCCGCGCCGGGTTCGGAGAACAGCTGGCACCAGAGGAGTTCGCCGCGCAGGGTGGGCAGCACATAGCGTTCCTGCTGCTGCGGTGTCCCGTGGGCGAGGAGCGAGGGCACCACCCAGGTGGCGATCCCGAGATCGCTCAGCTTCACTCCTTGATCCCTCAACTCCTGCTGCACGGCGAGCTGTTGGACGGGTCCGGCGCCCAGACCGTAGGGGGCGGGGAGGTACGGGGCGGCGTGGCCGGTGGGCGCGAGGGTGCGGCGGGCGGCCTTCGGGTCGAGGCCCCGGGCGGCGGCGACAGCCTCGCGCGCCCCGGCCCGGTGGACCGCGGCCTCGGCGGGGAGTTCGAGGGTGAGTTCGCGACGCGCCCCGCCCTCGGCCAGCCGCACGGCCCGCAGCCGGTGGGCGTCACCGGCCCCGAGCAGCTGCCGGGCCACCAGGGCCCGGCGCAGATACAGATGGGCGTCGTGTTCCCAGGTGAAGCCGATGCCGCCGAGGATCTGGATGCAGTCCTTGGCGCAGCCGTACGCGGCGTCGAGGGCGTCCGACGCGGCGAGGGCGGCGACCATGGACCGTACGTCCGGGTCCTCCTCGTCGGCGGCGCGGGCCGCGTCCCACACCAGCGCACGGGCCCGCTCGACCCGTACGAGCATGTCGGCACAGAGGTGCTTGATGCCCTGGAACTGCCCGATGGGGCGGCCGAACTGTTCGCGGACCTTGGCGTACTCGGCCGCGGTGTGCAGCGCCCTGGCCGCGGTTCCGCACGCCTCGGCGGAGAAGAGGACGGCGGCGAGGTCACGGACGTGCGCGGTGTCGGTCCGTACGACGCGTTGCGCGGGGACGAGGACACCCTCGGCGCGGATCTCGGCCGTGGGACGGGTCGGGTCGGCGCTTCGGTGCGGGCGGGCGGTGAGCCCTCGGGTGGCGGCATCGACGGCGAACCAGAGAGTGCCGGTGGCCGATTCGGCGGAGAGCAGGAGGAGGTCGGCGTCGGCGCCGGAGAGGACCGGCGGGGCCGTACCGTCGAGGAGATGGCCGTCCCCGTGCTCCACGGCGGTGAGGGTGCCGGGGCCGAGCGCGACGGCGCCGATGCGCGTACCGGCCGCGAGGTCGCGTACCTGCTCGTCCGCGCCCGCCGCGTGCAGCATGGCGGAGGCGAGGGCGCTCGCGAGGTACGGACCGGGGAGCGCGGCCCGGCCCGCCTCCTCCAGGACCACGGCCAGATCGAGGAGTTGACCACCTCCCCCGCCGCACGCCTCGGGCAGATGGATGGAGAGGAGGCCCTGCTCGGCGAGCCCGTCCCAGTATCCCGGGCGCACGCCGGGGGTGCCGGGGGCGTCGGCGTCGAGGAGCTTGCGGATCTCCTCCGGCGGTACGGCGCGCGCCAGCCAGCCCCGTACGGCCTGCGCCAACTCCCTCTGTTCTTCGGTGATTCCGATGCCCATGCGGATCCTCGCCGGTCGCAGCCACTGGAACGGCGCAAGAGTAGAACACGTTTCATTCTGACGGAAGGTCAGCGCAGCGCCTGATGACGGCCGGAGGGAGGGCCGGGGAACGTCCGGTAAACGGCCAGGGGCGAGCAATGGAGCGGTTCGGGGCGCCCGGATCGGCGCACGCTCCGGGCCGAGTGCGCGGCCGCGCCTCGTTCGCGCCGTCGTGCCCCGTTCGCTCCTCGTTCACCGGAATACCCCGGCGACAAGGAAGGTTTCACCCTGCACACACTTGGCGGTCGGCGCTGCCCGCGCCGGACCAGCACCCCGCCCCACACCCTCGATCACGCTGCCCGGAGGCCGCACGGATGCCACAGACGACGAACGAACAGCACAGCGGGGAACTCCCCGATCCGCGGCCGCGCAGGGCGGGCGGCGGGGTCGTCCCCGTACTCGCCTTCGCGGGTATCACCGTCGCGGTGATGCAGACCCTGCTCGTCCCCGTCATCAAGGATCTGCCCGCCCTTCTTCACACCGATCCGTCCAACGCCACCTGGGTGATGACCGCGACCCTGCTCGCGGGGGCCGTCGCGACCCCGATCATGGGGCGGCTCGGCGACCTCTACGGCAAGCGGAAGATGCTGCTCGCCAGTCTCACCGTGATGGTGATCGGTTCACTGATATGCGCCTTCACCGACGATCTCGTGATCATGATCACGGGGCGCGCGCTCCAGGGTTTCGCCATGGGTGCCATCCCGCTGGGCATCGGCATCATGCGCGACGAGCTGCCGCGCGAGAAGCTCGGCTCGGCGATGGCGCTGATGAGCTCCTCGATCGGGGTGGGCGGTGGACTCGCGCTGCCCGCCGCCGCGCTGGTCGCCCAGCACGCCGACTGGCACACCCTGTTCTTCGGCGCGGCCGGTCTCGGCGTGCTCTCGATGGCGCTCACCGTCCTCGTCGTACCGGAGACCACGCTGCGCGCTCCCGGACGGTTCGACATCGTCGGCGCGCTCGGGCTCTCGCTCGGCCTGGTCTGTCTGCTGCTGCCCGTCACCAAGGGCAGTGACTGGGGCTGGACCTCGGGCAGCACGCTCGGACTGATCGCCGCCGCCGTGGTGATCCTCGTCCTGTGGGGCCTCTTCGAGCTGCGCAGCCCGGCCCCGCTGGTCGATCTGCGGACCACGGCCCGGCGCGAGGTGCTGCTCACCAACCTCGCCTCGATCATGGTCGGGGTCGCGTTCTACGCCGTCTCGCTCGTCCTGCCGCAGCTGCTCCAGCTGCCGGAGTCGACGGGGTACGGGCTCGGCCGGTCGATGGTGGTCGCCGGGCTGTGCGTGGCGCCGCTGGGCCTGACGATGATGTTCGTCGCCCCGCTGTACGCCCGGCTGTCCGCCCGCCGCGGCCCCAAGGTCTCACTGATGCTCGGCATGCTGATCATCGCGATCGGTTACGGGGCGGGGCTCGGGCTGATGAGCGCCGCCTGGCAGACCGTCGTGATCGCGGTGGTGCTCGGCGCCGGTATCGGACTCGCGTACTCCTCGCTGCCCGCACTGATCACCGGGGCCGTCGATCCGTCCGAGACAAGTGCGGCCAACGGTCTGAACACCCTGATGCGGTCGATCGGTACGTCGGTGTCGAGCGCCGTGATCGGCATGGTGCTGGCGAACACCTCGGTGCGTACGGGCGGGGTGTCGTTGCCCTCGATGGAGGGGTTCCACATCTCGTTCCTGATCGCGACGGGCGCGGTGGTGGTAGGGCTGGTACTGGCCGCGTTCCTGCCGTCGCAGCGCGATGCGATGCGCCCGGCGCTGCTGGCGAGCAGCGACGACGACGCGCCGGTCACCGCGCGCTCCGTCTCCCGCCCGGTCACCGGCTCGGGCGGCTTCCGCGGCCGGGTGCTGGACGCGGACGGTGCGCCGGTGGCCCGCGCCAATGTCACGCTGATAGACCACCGGGGCCGGCAGGCCGGTCTCATCGTGGCGGACGAGGACGGCCACTACATGCTGGCCGCCCCGTCCGGCGGCAGCTACGTGCTGGCCGGATCGGCCACCGGATACGCGCCGCGCGCCTACCCGGCGGTCTACCCGGGCAACGGGCTGCCGGTCGATGCCGATCTGGTGCTGACGGCCGGGGCCCCTCCTCTGGATCACGCCGGGCTCGCGGGCCCCGGCACCGCACCCTGATCCGGCCTGATCCGCCCTGATCCGGCCCGATCCCCTCTGATCCGAACGAAGGGCCTCAGCGCACCGGGGCGTCGAACCGCGGTGTCGTCGTGAGCAGATGAGAGACGTCCGACCCCGCCGGAAGCTCCTGCGGCCGCGCGCCGCGGGTGAACAGCCGGGCGGGGTGGGCGCCCTGCACCCGGGCCTGGCGCCCGTTGACCCGCAGCCAGGACCCCTCACGCAGCCCGAGCACCGGTACGTCGTTCTCCTCCAGGAACTCGGTGAGCCGCTCCTCGCGGGTCTCGCCCTTGTGGGTGCTCTCCGGGTCCGGGTCCAGGTAGTGCGGGTTGATCTGGAAGGGGACGAGGCCGAGGGTCTCGAAGGACGGCGGCTGCACGATGGGCATGTCGTTGGTCGTACGGAGGGTGGGCGCCGCCATGTTCGTCCCCGCGCTGGCTCCCATGTACGGCAGCCCGCCGCGCACCGCTTCGGTCACGGCGTCCCGCAGACCGGTCCGGTACAGGGCGCTCAGCAGCCGGAAGGAGTTGCCGCCGCCGATGAACACGGCGTCGGACGCGGCGAGTTCGGCGACCGGGTCGGCGTTCTCGTGGACCCCTCGGACACTGATGCCGGACGGCGCGAGGGCGTCGCGGACGCGTATGGTGTACGCGGTGTAGTCGGCGAGCGCGTAGGGGACGAAGGCCAGCCGGGCGCCGGAGGGCAGGAACGCGGTGACCGTGTCGAGGGCGTGTTCCAGATAACCGCGCCCGTACTGGGTGGAGTTGGAGAGCAGCAGCAGATTCACGGGGTTCCTCTTGGTTCTGTTCTGGTTCTTGGTTCTGTTCTGGTTCTTGGTTCTGTTCTGGTTCTTGGTTCTGTTCTGGTTCATCGGTCGGTACGAGGGCGGCGGGCACGGGGCTTCGGCCGCTGCGGGGGCTGGGTCAGCCGCCTCTCCAGCAGCTGGGCCGCGTGGCGCAGGGCGTCGAGCCGGTCCTCCGGCGCCCCGCGGAAGAGTTCCTCGGCGCCGCCGAGGCTGAGGCTCCCGTACGGCTCGCGCCCGAGGAAGACCGGCACGGCGACGGTCGCGATGCCGGTGTCGTACTCGCCGACCGTCCAGGCGTACCCCTGGGCGCGGACCTTGAGGAACTCCTCCTCCAGCCGGTCCGGGTCGGTGACCGTCCGGTCGGTGAAGCGGGCCATCGGGCGGCCCCGGAAGAGCCGGTGGCGCTGCTCGTCGGGCAGATACGCGTAGTACGACTTGCTGGTCGCCCCGGCGTGCGCCGGGTAGAGCTCGCCGACCAGCGGGTAGTAGCGCAGCGGCCCGGCCTCCCCTTCCTCCGCGGCGACGCACCGCATGTGGAAGCTGTCCGGCAGACAGAACAGGACCGTGTCGCCGGTGACCCGGCGCAGCTCCTCCAGGACCGGCCCGGCCAGCAGCTCCAGCGATCCCGAACGCTCCCAGAGCCTGCCCAGGCGCAGCACGGCGGGGCCGATGCGGTAGCGGCGGGTGGCAGGGTCGGAGACCAGGAAGCCGCGCCCGGCGAGGGTGGCGAGCAGTCGCTGGGCCACCGAGGTGTCCCAGCCGAACTCCTCGGCGACCTCGGTGACACCCCAGTCGGGCCGGGTCCGTTCGAAGGCGAGCAGCACCAGGAGCGCCCGGTCGACGGTTTGCAGCGCCCCGGCGGGAGTACGCCGGTCCAGATCGAAGTCCGCCATCGTCATCTCACCATTCAGACCTGAATTGCAAATAACGGGAAACAGTTGCGTTCAACGCTATCCGATCCCGAATGTTGCCTCAGCACCCCGCCCCGCGCTTCCCCCCGTCGAGCGCCTCGGCCCGGGTGCCCGGATGAGCGAGAAAGTAGGGCCCCCATGTTGAAGTACGTGCTGGACATCGTCGATCTGCTGGACGATCCCCAGGTCAATGGCAAGACGGTCGCCGAGTACCTCGACTCCGTCAGCGGGGCCGAGGGTTCGTCCGCGCAGGTCACCACGGTCGTCGGCGAGCGGGGCTCGACGGACTTCGTGATGGTCCGCGTCCCCGGCTCCCAAGGACGTACGTCCGGGGGCAGTGCCCGCACGCTGGGCGTGGTGGGCCGGCTCGGCGGCATCGGCGCCCGGCCCGAGGTGACCGGCATGGTCTCCGACGCCGACGGCGCGGTCTCCGCGATCGCCACCGCCGCCAAGCTGCTCGACATGCGCCGCCGCGGCGATGTGCTGCCCGGCGACGTGATCGTCGCCACCCACATCTGCCCGAACGCGCCGACGGAGCCGCACGACCCGGTGCCGTTCATGGGCTCGCCCGTGGACATCGCCACCATGAACCGCCACGAGGTGACCGGCGAGATGGAGGCCGTGCTCTCCATCGACACCACCAAGGGCAACCGGATCATCAACCACAAGGGCCTCGCCCTGTCGCCCACCGTCAAGGAGGGCTGGGTGCTCCGGGTCGGCGAGCAGCTCGGCGAGCTGCTCGCCGTGGTGACCGGTGAGCCGTTGGTCACGTACCCGGTGACCACGCAGGACATCACCCCGTACGGTAATGGTGCACACCACATCAATTCGATCCTGCAGCCCTCCACCGCGACGGCCGCCCCGGTCGTCGGCCTGGCCATCACCTCGGCCGCCGCGGTACCGGGCTGCGGTACGGGTGCGAGCCACGAGAGCGACATCGCGTCCGCCGCCCGCTACGCCGTGGAGGTCGCCAAGGCCTACGGCAGTGGCCACCTGGACTTCCACGACGCGGTGGAGTTCGACAACCTCGTCAACCGCTACGGGTCGCTGGCTCACCTGCAGACCTTCGGCCGTACACCCCAGGAGTCCTGATGGCAGCCGTCCCGCAGGCCGAGGCCGTGGCCCCCGAGGCCAAGAGCATCGGCAGCGACGACTACGCGCTCTCCCGTGTCCCGCGTGACAAGCGGTTCGGTTTCTGGTCCATGCTGCTGCAGTGGCTGGCCCAGTCCGGCTCGATCTCGCAGTTCACCCTCGGCGCCACCATCGGTGTCGGCATGACCTTCGGGGACGCCTTCCTCGCCTTCACGCTCGGCGCGGTGATCCTGGAGATCGTGATCTTCGCGATCGGTCTGGCCGGTATGCGCGAGGGTCTGGCGACCCCGATGCTGACCCGCTGGGTCGGCTTCGGCCGCAACGGCTCGGCGCTGGTCAGCTTTGTCATCGCGGTCAGCCTGGTCGGCTGGTTCGGCGTCCAGAACACGATCTTCGGCAACAGCGTCTCGGCGCTGGTCGGCGGCCCGTCCTGGATGTGGTGCGTACTGGCGGGCATCGCCATCACCGCACTGGTGATCTTCGGCTTCACGTACATGGCCGCCTTCGCCAAGATCGTCACGCCGCTGTTCTTCGCGATGGTCGCCTGGTCGGTCATCTCGACGCTGAAGGACCACTCGTTCAGCGAGCTGATCCACTCACCGCCGCCCGGCCGGACGATCCCGCTCGCCGTCGCCGCCACCGCCATCGCGGGCGGCTACATGACCGGCGCCATCGTGTCCCCGGAGATGACCCGGTACAACCGGAAGGGCTCGCACGTCTTCCTGCAGAGCGCCTCGTCGATGATCCTCTCCGAGTACATCGTCGGCCTGACCGGTGTGCTCCTGGGCCACCTGGTGAAGAGCAACGAGGTCTCGCACATCGTGCTCTCCACCTCCGGCGCCTTCGGCGTCATCGTGGTCCTGATGTCCACCGCCAAGATCAACGACTGGAACCTGTACGGCTCCTCCCTCGGCGTCGTCAACTTCTTCCAGGTCGTCTTCGGCAAGCGGCTGCACCGCGGCGCGGTCACGATCGTCCTCGGCATCGCGGGCACGGCCCTGTCCGCGGTCGGGATCATGACCCACTTCACCGAGTTCCTCTCGGTCCTCGGCGTCGCCATCCCGCCGATCGGCGGCATCATCGTGGCCGAGTACTGGGTCGTCAAGCGGATGCGCAAGCCGCTGGACGAGACCCGGGAGTCGGAGACCCTGCCGAAGTCCTCGCCGACCTGGGTGCCGATGTCCATCGCCATCTGGATCGCGGCGTTCTGCGTCGGCAAGTTCTACGACGGCGGCATACCGGCCCTGAACTCGCTGGCCACCGCCTTCATCCTGTACAGCGTCCTCGGCCTGCTGGGCTGGGTGAAGCCGTACGGCACCTCCACCCTGGACGACGAGGACGACGCCGCCCCCGCCGCCCGCGCTACAACCTCTGTGGGAGCAGCATGAGCACCGCCGACCCCATCTCCGCTCTCGTCCCGGCCTCCGACGAGGCCCAGGACGAGGTCATCGATCTCTGCGCCGAACTGATCAGGTTCGACACCTCCAACCCCACCAGCAACGAGCGCGCGAGCGCCGACTGGGTGGTGGGCCGCCTCGCCGAGGTGGGCATCGAGTCCGAGCTGGTCGAGTCCGCCCCGGGCCGCGCCAGTGTCATCGCCCGGATCGCGGGCGCCGACCCGGGGCGCGGCGCCCTCCTGGTCCACGGCCACCTGGACGTGGTCCCGGCCGACGCCTCCGAGTGGCAGGTCCCGCCGTTCTCCGGCGAGATCCGCGACGGCTACCTCTGGGGCCGCGGCGCGATCGACATGAAGGACACGGTGGCCGTCATGCTGGCCACCGCCCGCCACTTCGCCCGCACCGGCACCAGGCCCTCGCGCGACCTGGTCCTCGCCTTCCTCGCCGACGAGGAGGCCGGCGGCAAGTTCGGCGCCCACTGGCTGGTCGAGCACCGCCCGGAGCTGTTCGCCGGGGTCACCGAGGCGATCGGCGAGGGCGGCGGCTTCTCCTTCGCCATCGACGACACCCGCCGCCTCTACCCGATCGAGAACGCCCAGCGCGGCATGGCCTGGATGGAGCTGACCGCGACCGGCCGGGCCGGCCACGGCTCGTCCCCCAACGACGAGAACGCGGTCACCGACCTCGCCGAGTCCCTCACCCGGATCGGCCGCGAGACCTTCCCCATCCGGCTGATCGAACCGGTCCGCGCCCTGCTCGAAGAGGCCGCCCGCCTCTACGGTGTCGAGTTCGACGAGCACGACATCGAGGGCAGCCTCGCCAGGCTGGGCCCGGTCTCCGACTTCATGCAGGTGGTGCTCCGCAACTCCGCGAACCCCACCATGTTCGACGCCGGCTACCAGACCAACGTCATCCCCGGAAAGGCGACCGCCCGGGTGGACGGCCGCTTCCTCCCCGGCCACGAGCAGGAGCTGATCGACACCATCGACAAGCTCCTCCTCCCCTCGGTCACCCGCGAGTGGGTCAACCACGACATCGCGCTGGAGACGACGTTCGACGGCCCGCTGGTCGACGCCATGTGCGAAGCCGTACGCGCCGAGGACCCGGACGGCCACCCTGTCCCGTACTGCAATCCCGGCGGCACCGACGCCAAGGCCTTCACGCACCTCGGCATCCGCTGCTTCGGCTTCAAGGGCCTCAAGCTCCCGCACGACCTGGACTACGGCCGTCTCTTCCACGGCGTGGACGAACGCGTCCCGCTGGAGGGCCTGCGCTTCGGCGTCCGCGTCATGACCCGGCTCTGGCAGAGCTGCTGACCTCCATATCGCAGCCCTGCCAGCGGCGCCCCGACCCGGGCTCACCCCTCGTACGCCCCCGCCGATGCCTTCGGCGGGGGCGTACGGCACGATGGGGCGCCGTCGAACGCGTACCCCCCTCAGAACCGTCCCCACCAGGAGGAACCAGTGCCCGCCGAGTCCGTCGCCGAGCCCAAGCCCGAGATTCTCGCCGCCTTCCAGGCCGCCAAGGGCTTCATGCCGGTGGTCGAAGGACTCGCGCTGTACGGGGCCGCCGCCGAGGCCGCCGCGCTGGGGCTGCCGATCCTTGAGGTCGGGACCTACTGCGGGCGCTCCACCATCCTGCTCGCCGATGTCGCCCGGGCGGCCGGCGTGACGGCTCTCACCGTCGACCACCACCGCGGCAGCGAGGAGCAGCAGCCCGGCTGGGAGTACCACGACCCGACCGTCGTGGACCCGGAGGTCGGCCGGATGGACACGCTGCCGACGTTCCGCCGGACCCTGCACGCGGCAGGTCTCGAAGACCATGTCGTGGCACTGGTAGGACGGTCTGTGCAGGTCGCGGCCGTCTGGGGCGGGAAGCTCGGCTTCGTCTTCATCGACGGCGGTCACACCGACGAGCATGCGAACGGTGACTACGAGGGCTGGGCGCCGCATGTCGCCGATGGCGGGCTGCTCGTGATCCACGATGTGTTCCCGGACCCCGCGCACGGCGGCCAGGCTCCGTACCGCGTCCATCTGCGGGCGCTGGCCTCCGGAGCGTTCACCGAGGTCTCGGTGACGGATTCGCTGCGGGTGCTGCGGCGCACGGGACCGGGAATCTGAGGGCAGCCGGATACGGCTCCGGTCGGGTGCGGGTCTCCGGGTACCGGTGTTCGGACCGGCCGGTCCGAGGCGCCCCGATAGCATCGCGGAGTGCCGTACGACGAGAGCGTTCCCCCCACCCCGCGCCGCCGGCCCCTGCTCGCCGCCGCCATGCTCGCAGCCGTGTGCCTGAGTGCCGCGGGCTGCGGCGCGGACGGTGCCGGCGGCGGGGCGCAGGCCCTGCCGGGCAGCAGTGGTAGCACCGCCGCGTCGCCGTCGGCCCCGCCGTCGACGAGCGCTCCGGTGCCGGAGAAGACGTCCGCCTCCCCCACCCCGTCCGCGAAGCCGTCGAAGTCCGCGCCCGGCCGGGTGTCCAAGCCGCTGTCCGGCAAGACCGTCGTCATCGACCCCGGCCACAACCCGAACAACCATCTGCACACCCGCGAGATCAACCGCCAGGTGGACATCGGCACCACGCACAAGGAGTGCGACACCACCGGAACCTCGACCAACTCCGGCTACGCGGAAGCCCGGTTCACCCTTGACGTGTCGCACCGGCTGCGTGCGCTCCTGCAGGCACAGGGCGCGAAGGTGGTGCTGACGTACGACAACGACCGCGCGTACGGGCCCTGTGTGGACGAGCGGGCCCGGATCGGCAACGACGCCAAGGCCGATGCGGTGGTCTCGGTGCACGCGGACGGTTCCGCGGTCGGCAATCGCGGCTTCCATGTGATCCTTCCCGCGCTGGTACGGGGTGGAGCGGCGGACACCTCGAAGATCGTCGAGCCGTCGCGCGATCTCGGCACCCGGATCGCCGGTCTCTTCGTCCGCGATACCGGAAGTGCGCCTTCCAATTACGTGGGCGGCAATACCGGGTTGGACATCCGCAAGGATCTGGGCGGACTGAATTTGTCGACCGTGCCCAAAGTGTTCATCGAATGCGGCAATATGCGTGACCCGAAGGACGCTGCCCTGCTCACCAGTGCGAGCTGGCGCCAGAAGGCGGCGCAGGGCATCGCCGATGGCATCAGCAGCTATCTGAACGGGTAGCAAGAGGTAGTTCTGAGGCGAAATTGGGGGGAAGTGCGTCCACCGTCCGGGCAGGGACACAACCCGACCGGGCAGACGATAGATTCATCCGTACGATGGGGAGCCGCCCCCGAGCTTCGCGCCGTGCCCGCCCTACCGGTGGCAGCGACGACCGCCCCGACGAGACGATCGACTAAGGACCTTTACGTGAATATCCGCTCCCTCACTCGAGGCGACGGCGTGGTGATCGGAGCAGCGGTGGTGCTGTTCATCGCCTCTTTCCTCGACCTCTTCGGCTTCGATTGCCCTGCGGGCCTCAACTGCTCCAGTTACAAAGCCCCGAACGCCTGGGACGCGCTCGGGATCCTCATGAGCGTCTTCCTGGCCGGAATCATCAGTGCGGCACTGATCGTTGTGGGCCGCACCATGCCGGCCCGCAAGGTGCTCGGCTTCGACCTCGGCCAATTCGGCGCCGCCTTCAGTGTCTTCGCCCTGTGGACCGCGCTCTGGACGACCATCGACGCCAGCGACGCGGGCGCGGGCATGATCCTCGGCCTGCTCGCGACCATCGTGCTCGCGGGCGGCGCGGTCGCCACTCCGCTGGTCCCCGCGCTCAAGGCCCCGCTGGCAAGCGCCCCGCGTCCGCAGGCCGTGCAGTCGCCGTACGGCGGCCAGCCGCAGCCCGGCCAGGGATACGGCTACCCCGGCGCCCAGCAGCAGCCGTACGGCGCACAGCCGGGGCAGCCGCAGCCGTACGGTGCGCAGCCGCAGGCCGGTCAGCCGCAGGCCGGCCAGCCGGAGCCGCAGCAGGCCCAGCCGGCTCCGGCGGCCGGTGCCCCGGCCGGTGACTTCACGCCGTTCTGGTTCGCGGTGCCGGTGGCCCGCCCGCTGTACGGGGAGGACGGTTCGCCGTCGCCGATCGCCGAGTTGGCGCCCGGCACCTGGTACCTCGCGGTGGAGCAGCGCGGTCCGGGCCTCATCGCCCAGACCCAGGACGGCCGTCGTGGTGTGCTCCAGGACACCACGGGCATCCAGCGCGGCTGAGTCACGCTTCCGTAGTACGACAGCGGCCTCCCGCCCCTTCCGGGCGGGAGGCCGCTGTCGTACTCTCCGTCCGTGCGTCAATGATCTGACGTTGCATCAGAAACGGTGGGAGGCGGCGGAATGCGGCTCGGACTCGCGCTCGGTTACTGGGGCCGCGGCCCGAACCCCGCCCATCTGGAGCTCGCCCGGGAGGCGGAGGAGCTGGGGTACGGCTCGGTGTGGACGGCGGAGGCCTGGGGCTCCGACGCGTTCACGCCGCTGACCTGGATCGCCGCGCACACCTCCCGCATCCGGCTGGGCACCGGTATCGCGCAGATGGCGGCGCGCACCCCGACAGCGACCGCCATGCACGCCCTGACCCTCGACCATCTCTCCGGCGGCCGGATGATGCTCGGCCTGGGGCTGTCCGGGCCGCAGGTGGTGGAGGGCTGGTACGGGCGGCCGTTCCCGAAGAGCCCGCTGACCGCGACCCGCGAGTACGTCGACGTCATCCGCCAAGTACTCATCCGTGAGGCCCCCGTTGAGCTGGACGGACGCTTCCACTCCCACCCGTACAACGGTCCGGACGCCACCGGTCTGGGCAAGCCGCTGAAGTCGATCACCCATCCCCTGCGGTCCCGGCTGCCCGTACTGCTCGGGGCGGAGGGGCCGAAGAACATCGCGCAGACGACGAGAATCGCCGACGGCTGGCTGCCGCTGTACTGGTCGCCGATGCGCACCGATGTGTACGAGGCGTCGCTCACGGACCTGCCCGACGGATTCATGATCGCGCCGATGGCCCGCGCGCACGTCTGTGACGATGCCGCGGAGGGGCTGCTGCCGGTGAAGGCGATGCTCGGCTTCTACATCGGGGGGATGGGGCACGCGGCCCGTAACTTCCATGCCGATCTGATGGCGCGGATGGGATTCGAGGTGGAGGCGCGGCGGATCCAGCAGCTGTTCCTCGAAGGGCGCAAGGAGGAGGCGGTGCTGGCCGTGCCGGACGCGTTCGCCGATGAGATCTCGCTCGTCGGACCCCGTCAACGGATCGCGGAGCGGCTTGAGTTGTGGCGCAAGGGGCCGGTGACCGATCTGCTGGTGACGGCACCGGACCCGCACACCCTGCGGGTGCTCGCTGAGCTCAACTAGGCCGAGCCGGGTCCGTCGGCCAGCCCCCGGTGCCGACCGGCGCGGGCCGCACCCGCCGTCGTGGCGCGGTGCGCTCCCAGGGCTGGGGGTCGGGGTACGTCAGGAGTACCAGCGTGCTGCCCCACGGTGTGCGCAGATACGCGAACCGGTTGCGCTCCCCCGCTTCGGGGCCCGGCAGCGGCTGCGCCTCCGCCAGCAGCGTGGCTCCTGCGGCCACGCAGTCCCGCACGGCCGCGTCCAGATCGTCGGCGTAGAGCGCCACGTGCTGCCAGCCGAAGTCGCAGGGCCGCACCGGTGGTTCGCGGCGGGGGCCCTGGAACTCGAACAGCTCGATGCCCGGGCCGTCGCCGGGAAGGGCCAGCATCCGGATCGCCAACTGCTGTGTGCCCGCCGGGACTCCGAGCCGCCGCTCGACGTCCGGCCCGCCCTGCGGGCGGTCCTGGCGGCGCAGGGTGTCGTACAGCACCTCGGCGCCGAACGCCCTGGCAAGAAAGAGGGTGGCAGTCTCCAGGTCGGGGACCGTGACCCCGATGTGGTCGATGCCTCGCACGCTTGTGGCCGTCATGGGTTCACCGCTCCTGTCCCGGGGCTGCGCAGACCGCCCCGTCCGCCCCGGAGCGGGCCCGCTCCAGGGTCGTGCCCCCGCGCGACCAGGCCAGCAGTTCGTCGGCCGACCATGTGGTGATGACGCGTTCCGCCGGGACGCGGCACTCCTCGGCGCGGGCACAGCCGTGGATCTGCCAGTCCAGCTGTCCGGGCGCGTGTGCGTCGGTGTCGACGGAGAACAGGGTGCCTGCGGCGACCGCGCGGCGCAGCAGCCGGCGGGGCGGGTCGAGCCGTTCGGGCCGGCTGTTGATCTCCACCGCCGTGCGCTCCTCCGCGCACGCGGCGAAGACCTCGTCCGCGTCGAAGCGGGACTCCGGGCGGCCCCGGCCGGTGATCAGCCGTCCGGTGCAGTGCCCGAGGACGTTCGCCCGCGGATGGCGGACGGCCGCGAGCAGGCGTCTGGTCATCGGGGCAGTGTCCATCCGCAGTTCGGAGTGTACGGAGACCACCACGACGTCCAGCTGCTCCAGCAGCTCCTCCTCCTGGTCGAGGGAGCCGTCGGGAAGGATGTCGCACTCGATGCCGGTGAGCAGCCGGAACGGCACCCAGCCCGCGTTGAGCCCGGCGATCACATCCAGCTGCCGGCGCAGCCGCTCCGGGGAGAGCCCGTTCGCCACGGTCAGCCGGGGCGAGTGGTCGGTGAGGACCGCCCACTCATGGCCCAGCTCCGCCGCCGTGCGGCCCATCTCCTCGATCGGGCTGCCGCCGTCCGACCAGTCGGAGTGCAGATGGCAGTCGCCGCGCAGCAGGGCCAGGAGGCTCCGGCCGCCGTCGGGGAGCGGGGCGGCAGCGGCCTCCTCCTCCAGCCGCTCCAGGTAGCCGGGCACTTCCCCGGCCACCGCCTCTCGGATCACCCACGCGGTCTTCGGCCCGATGCCCCTGACCGACTCCAGCGAGCCGTCCGCGACCCGCTGTGCGGCCTCGCCGTCCGTCATCGCCGCCACCGCGTCGGCGGCCGTACGGAATGCCTGCACGCGGTAGGTGCCGGCCCTGCCGCGTTCCAGCAGGAAGGCGATCCGTTTCAGGGCGTGGACGGGCTCCATCGGCACCTCCACAGGGGCCGCCGGACACAACGGTCTGTCCTCTCCAGCTTGGCTCAGCACCGCCGCGCCCGCACAGCGGACGGGGACCGCACAGCGGGCAGCGGCCGGTGGGGGCTCAGCCGAACGCCGAGCGCTCCAGCCAGAAGTCCAGCAGTTCCGCGTCCCCCAGCACCTCGACCCGGTCACTGTCCGGAGCGAGGCGCCGGTTGAAGACCAGCATGACGTCGGTGAGCGGACCCCGCAGCGCCACGGTCGCCTTCTCGTGGGCGCGCCGCCAGGTGAAGCCGTCCTCAGCGAACTCGATCAGCCACTCGGCGCCGGGCACGTCCGTGGCGTGCAGATGGATCGAGCGCCCGGTGCCGGCTGGTCCGGCGACCTCCTTGATGCCCGCTGCCTGCATGAAGGCGACGATCTCCAGCCACTCCTCGATCGTGTCGGCGGCCAGCTCGGGGGCCACCTCGTAGCCGGTCTTCGCGGTGAGTGCCGCGTCGGCCTGGTGGACGATCGTCTCGTGCGCCATGCGGCGCGCCCAGAAGCCCGCGCTCCGCTCCCACCCCCAGGACCAGACCTCCTGGTCGGGGCCGGCCGCCCGCAGCGCCTCGACGGTCTTCGCCGCGCCGTCCGCCAGCCAGGCGTCGAGCGCGGCAGGGTCGTCGCCCTCGGGTGTGGAATCCGGTACTCGTTCGTGCGGGACCGCTTCGGTGGCCCGGGTGCGTACGATCTCGCCCGCCCAACGGTGCGCTCGGCCGACGTGGACGGCGAGATCGCGCAGGGTCCAGTCGGGGCAGGTCGGTACCGTCGCGCCGAGGTCGGCGCCGTTGATCGCCGCCCTCAACGCGTCGGTGCGGCCGATGATTTCGTCACAGTAGAGGTCGTGCCGGAGTGCGCTCATGACACGCACCCTAGTTCGATCAAGGGCCGCAACCGCATCGATTATCCGCCGAGTTGCGAGGTGGTGGGCACCTTGTCCTTGACCTCGGCGCCCGCGCTCTTGCCCGCGTCCTTGATGCCGCCGATCACGCTCTCGAAGGCGCCGATGTCGCCCGCGCCGGCCTCACCCTTGCGGAGCTTGCTGCCGAGGCCCTTGAGCGATTCGATGCCCGCCGTCAGCGGCGCGACCGCCTTCGACAGCAGCGGGTCGCCCTTGGCGTTGTCCACTGCGGCCTTCAGCCGGTTGTAGGCGAAGCCGCCCGCGAGCCCGGCCTTGACCAGAGCGAACGTCCGTCCGTCCGCGCCCTTCTTGAACTTTCCCGCACGGTACGGCTTCACGATCCACTGGTACGTCGCACCGGCCGCGAGCCCCGCATTGGCGACGAACCGCGTCTTGGCGAACTTCTGCGCCTCGGCCGAGGACGTGCCGCTCGGGGACGCGGAGCTGCTCGCGGTCTTGCCCTCGTTGCCGCCGCCGCACGCGGTGGCGCCCACCAGCACGGCGCAGGACAGCAGCAGCGAGACGAGCAGACGGCGAAGCGGTACGGGACGCTTCACGGCGGAACTGGTCACAGCGGGCCTCCCTGGCCGGGCGCATCACGGCGATCTTTACGGTGAGTGACGCCTCTCGGCACTCTCCACCAGGCTCGCCCGGCCCCGGGCAGCGTGCCACCCGGAGCCGCCGTCCGGGTTTCTCCCGCCGGGGAACGGCAACCCGGAACCCATGTCTCCTCCAACAGGAACGAGAGGCACCACCGCAGCACGTGTCATAGCCGTCGTGGCCGACATCATCCAGACGCCGCACGGCAGACGGCAGTTTGACGACAGGACCTAGCCGCAGCAGTCCGGTTCCAGCCCGCGCGGCAGGTGCTCGCCGCTGAAGACCTCGGTGGTCGCCTCGTCGCCGCCGAGTGCGGCCACCGCGAGCAGCAGCGAACCGGCGGTCCAGGTGGTGAGTTCCTCCGGCCAGAACGCCCGGTTGCCCTCGAAGACGTACCCCGTCCAGTACATGCCGCCGTCGGCACGCAGATGCCGGATGGACTGGAGGATCTCCAGCGCCCGGTCGGACTCGCCCATCACCCAGAGCGCCAGGGCGAGTTCACAGCTCTCGCCACCGGTCACCCACGGATTGGGCAGCACACAGCGCACCCCGAGGCCGGGGACCACGAAGCGGTCCCAGCCCTCCTCCATCCGCTCCTTGGCGGCCGCTCCGGTGAGCGCGCCGCCGAGGACCGGGTAGTACCAGTCCATCGAGTAGCGGCTCTTGTCCAGGAAGCGTTCCGGGTGGTTGCGGATCGCGTGGGCCAGCGCACCGGTCGCCAGCTCCCAGTCGGGCTGCGGCTCTTCGCGCCGTTCGGCGATGGCGAGTGCGCAGCGCAGCGCCTGGTGGATGGAGGAGCAGCCGGTCAGCAGCGCGTCCTCGACGGGGGTTCCGTCGGCTTCGCGCTTCCAGCCGATCTGGCCGCCGGGCTGCTGGAGCCGGAGCACGAATTCCACGGCGGCGTAGACCGTCGGCCACATCCGGTCGACGAACGCGTCGTCGCCGGTGGCGAGGTAGTGATGCCAGACACCGACGGCCACGTACGCGCAGAAGTTGGTCTCCAGACCGCGGTCGGTCGGCTGCTCCGGGTCTCCGTCGTGGTACGCGGCGTACCAGGAGCCGTCCTCGTTCTGATGCCGGGCCAGCCAGTCGTACGCGCGTTCCGCGGCGGCGTGCTCGCCGGCCGCGTCGAGGGCCATGGCGGCCTCGGTGTGGTCCCACGGGTCGAGGTGGTGGCCGCGGAACCAGGGCAGCGCGCCGTCCTCGCACTGCGCGGCAAGGAGGGCTGCGACGGTCTCGGCGGCCTGCTCGGCGGTGAGGACTCCGGGCAGTACGAGGTGTTCGGTCTGCTCGGGAGTGGTCACGCCTCGGCCTTGGAGAGGTCCTCGGCGGCGGCCACGGGCAGGTGCGGCTTGGTCGCGTACGCCACGAAGCTCTTGCCGACGACCGGGTTGAGCAGCTGCTCGGCGACCCGGGTGACGGCCGGCTTCTTCATGATGTCCCAGACCAGCAGCTTGTGGTACGCGCGGACCGGCAGCGCTGCGTCCTTGCCGTCGCGGCCCACCCCGAACGCGCACTTCAGCCACCAGTACGGCGAGTGCAGGGCGTGGGCGTGGTGGGTGCCGTACGGCTTGAGGCCGGCGCCGCGGATCTTGCCCAGGAGTTCGTCGGCCCGGTAGATGCGGATGTGGCCGCCCTCGACCTCGTGGTACGCGTCGGAGAGCGTCCAGCAGACCTTCTCGGGGCCGTAGCGCGGCACGGTGATCGCGATCCGGCCGCCGGGCTTGAGGACCCGGACCATCTCGGCGAGCACACCTTTGTCGTCGGGGATGTGCTCCATCACCTCGGAGATGATCACGACGTCGAAGGACTCGTCGGGGAACGGCAGATTGAGCGCGTCACCCTCCATAGCGGTGGCGGTGGCGCCCTCGGGGGCCTCCCCGGCCTCCTTCATCGCGGCGAACCACTTCGCGACCTCGCGGATCTCCTCGCCGTTCCGGTCGAGGGCCACGACCTGGGCGCCGCGCCGATAGCACTCGAAGGCGTGGCGTCCTGCGCCGCAGCCCAGGTCGAGCACTCGGTCACCTGCGGCGAGCGGGAAGCGGGTGAAGTCCACGGTCAGCACGAATGCCTGCTTTCGCGGTCGAGGGGGTCAGGGGGCGGGGGCGACGGGAACGGGCGGCGGGGTCAACGTCGGCCGCCGGGGCGCGTGGCGCCGGACCGGGCGGCGATCGCCTCGCGGTAGAGGGCGGCGGTGCCGATGGCGGCCTGCTTCCAGGTGAACCGGGAGAGCACCCGGTCGCGGCCCGCGGCACCGAGCCGGGCGCGCAGCTCCGGGTCGCCGAGCAGCCGGGCGAGCGCGTCGGCCAGTGCCCCGGCGTCGGCGGGCGGGACGGCCAGGCAGGTCTCGCCGTCCGGGCCCGCGACCTCGGGGATCGCCCCGCCGGTGGTGGCGACGAGGGGGGTACCGGTGGCCATGGCCTCGGCGGCGGGCAGCGAGAAGCCCTCGTACAGCGAGGGGACGCAGGCTATCTGGGCGCCGCGCACCAGGTCGACGAGTTCGGCGTCGCTGATGCCCTTGACGAACTCGACGGCGTCCTGGAGTCCGTGCCGCTCTATGGCCTGGGCGACGGGCCCGTCCTCGGCCCGCTTCCCGACGACCACGAGGTGCGCCTCCGGGTTCCCGGCACGGAGCTCGGCGAGCGCCTCGACGAGGTGGACGAGGCCCTTCAGGGGGACGTCGGCGCTGGAGGTGGTGACGATCCGGCCGGGAACCTCGGCAACCGACGGGTCGGGCGACCACAGGTCGGTGTCCGCGCCGATGTGCACGACGTGGATACGGTCCCCCCGCACCCCGAGATGGTCGACGATCTCCTGCTTGGAGGAGCCGGAGACGGTGAGCACCGAGGGCAGCCGGCGCGCGACCCGCTTCTGCATGCGGGTGAAGGCGTACCAGCGGCGGACAGAGGCGCGCCGACGACGGGTCTCGGCGGCGTCCAGGTCCAACTGCCGGTCGACCGTGATGGGGTGGTGGATCGTGGTGACGAGCGGGGCACCGAGGTCCGCCAACAGCCCGTATCCGAGGGTCTGGTTGTCATGGATGACGTCGAACTCGCCGCGGCGGGCGGCGAGATGGCGTCGGGCGCGCAGGCTGAAGGTGAGGGGTTCCGGGAAGCCGCCGGTCCACATGGTGGCGACCTCGGCGGCGTCGATCCAGTCCCGGTACTCGCCGCGCTTCGGGGTACGGAAGGGGTCGGGCTGGCGGTAGAGGTCCAGGCTCGGCAGTTCGGTGAGCGGGACGCCCTCGTCGAGCACCGGATAGGGCTGGGCGCCGATCACTTCGACGCTGTGGCCGAGGCGGGCGAGCTCGCGGCCGAGGTGGCGTACGTAGACGCCCTGGCCGCCGCAGAACGGGTTGCCCTTGTAGGTGAGGAGTGCGATGCGCAACGGACGGGCGCCGGCGGTGCCCGGCGTGTCGCTGCCCGTGCGGGGGCCTGTCTCCACGGCCTCAGCGGTCACACTCGGCCCCCTTCTCACTGCGTGTTCGCCGGAGCGTAACCGCTCACGCTAATCTAGAACAAGTTTCAGACTGGATCGTTCAATGAGCTACGAATCTACCGGCAGGTAGCGTCGGCGCAACGGCCGGATCAGGTGATTCGCGCCACGACCGGCCGCCCTGGCATGCTGTGCGCCGCCGGGAGACCGAGCGCCTCCCTGCGGTTGCGGACAGAAGCCATGGATGGGGACACATGACAGCGGAAGCCAAGCCGGCATCGCCGCCCCTGACGGAGCGGCAGGAGGCCCGCCGCCGCCGCATCCTGCACGCCAGCGCCCAGCTCGCCAGCAGGGGCGGATTCGAGGCGGTGCAGATGCGTGAGGTCGCGGAGGCCGCCGAGGTCGCCCTGGGCACGCTGTACCGCTACTTCCCGTCCAAGATCCACCTGCTGGTCGCCACCATGCAGGACCAGCTCCAGCACATGCACACGACGCTGCACAAGCGCCCCCCGGCCGGGGACGACGCGGCGCAGCGGGTCGCCGGCACCCTGATGCGGGCGTTCCGCGCATTGCAGCGTGAACCGCATCTGGCGGATGCGATGGTGCGGGCTCTGACCTTCGCGGACCGCAGCGTCAGCCCGGAGGTGGACACCGTCTCGCGGATCACGACGGCGATCATCCTGGACGCGATGGGCCTGGAGCATCCGACGCCGGAGCAGCTGTCCGCGGTCCGGGTCATCGAGCACACCTGGCACTCGGCGCTGATCACCTGGCTGTCGGGGCGGGCGTCGATCGCCCAGGTGAAGATAGACATCGAGACGGTGTGCCGGCTGATCGACGTGACGAAGCCCACGGAAGCCCCCTAGCACACACGGACTCCGTTTCGCAGCGTTTTCATCACACTCCTCTCACCGTTCTGACCGAAAGGGCCACAGTCAGCTTCTTACCATGGTCATGACCAGCACCGATGGAGAGGAAGACATGGCTGACCAGTCAGGCAGTGCAGGCGGCGCGGCGGGGACGCAGGCCCCGGGCGGACCGGGATACGGCGCTCAGCCGCCGGTCGGCTACGGGTACCCCGGTGGTGCCGCGCTGCCCAGCGGCAAGGCGACCGCCTCGATGGTTCTCGGCATCCTCGGCCTGGTACTCATCCCGATCATCCTGCCGATCATCGCGCTGTGCCTCGGCATCTCGGCCAAGCGCATGGCCGACCGCGGCGAGGGCGGCGGCCGCGGCCAGGCGGTCGCCGGCATCGTGATGGGCAGCGTCGGCATCGCGCTCGCCGCGCTCGGCATCATCGTGGCCACGGTCCAGGGCATCAGCGCGATGTGACGGGCCACCGCCCAGGACCCGCGCACCGCGTACCGGCCGCGCCGGGGAACCGTACGATCCGGTTCCCCGGCGCGGCTTTCGCTTTCCGGTCCCATGTGCGGCCCCCACATGTGCACCGCGTCAGGTGGGGCGCTCTGCACCATGTCGACGGCGGCACGGTGTTCATACGGTTCGGCGACATCACATGAATACGCCGAGGAGCCGGTCACCATGCGTCGCAGAGCCACAGGCACCGTCCGTCACCGCAGATCCCTCTACGCCGCCGTCGCGCTGACCTCCGCCGGTCTCGTGCTCGCCGGGTGCACCGCCGCCGGGAAGGCCGGCGAGAGCGACTCCGGCGGGGGCTCGAAGGACAAAGCCGTCAAGGTGGGTCTGGTGTACTCCCGGACCGGGCTCCTCGCGGACTACGGGAAGCAGTACCGCGACGGGTTCATGGCGGGCCTGGACTACGCGACGAAGGGCACCGGCAAGGTCGCCGGGCACCGTATCGAGGTCACCGAGCAGGACGACGCGGGCGACCCGGGCAAGGCGGTCTCCGCGGCCAAGAACCTGATCGGCAAGGGCTACAAGGTACTGGCCGGCACCACCGATTCCGGGGTGGCCCTCCAGATGGCGCCGCTCGCCGCCCAGAACAAGGTGCTGTACATCAGCGGCCCCGCCGCCACCGACGCCGTGACCGGCATCAACGACTACACCTTCCGCTCGGGCCGGCAGTCCTACCAGGACATCCTCACGGCCGGGACGATGCTCGGCGAGGCCAAGGGCAAGAAGGTCACGGTGCTGGCCCAGGACTCCACCTTCGGCCAGGCCAATGTCGCCGCCGTGAAGGCCGTCCTCGGCTCCAAGGGCGCGAAGGTGGGCTCCGTACTGGCTCCGCCCAGCGCCACCGACCTGACCCCGTTCGCCCGGCAGGTCAAGGCGGGCGGGCCCGATCTGGTCTTCGTCGCCTGGGCCGGCTCCACCGCACCGGCGCTGTGGACCGCACTGGACCAGCAGGGCGTGCTGGGGGCGGCCAAGGTCGTCACGGGTCTCGCCGGAACGGCCTCGTATCCGATCTTCGGGAACGCCGGTTCCAAGGTGTCGTTCCTGGCGCACTACTTCCCCGGCGCGGGCGGCGGCAACGCCGTGGAGAAGTCCATGCTCGACTCGGTCACCAAGGCCGGCGGCACCCCGGACCTGTTCACCCCCGACGGCTTCACCGCGGCGCAGATGGTCGTGCGTGCCGTCGAGGAGGGCGGCGCCACCGATTCCGCCGCCATGGTCAAGGCCCTCGAGGGCTGGAGCTTCGACGGGGTGAAGGGCAAGGAGCAGGTCCGTGCCGAGGACCACGCACTGGTGCAGCCGATGTTCGTCGCGAAGCTCAAGGGGAACGGCGCCGGTGCCCGGCCGGAGCTGGTGAGCACCGAGCCGATGGACAGGGTGGCGCCGCCCGCCAAGCCCTCGGCGGGCTGACCGATGGCCGTACCGGACACCACCGCGCAGCGCCCGGGCGGGGCGCGGAACACCGCCCCGGTGCTTCAACTGGCCGGGCTCGGCTGGGGCGTCGGAGGGGCGACGATCGTCGAGGACGTCACGCTGAGCGTCCACGAGGGCGAGTTCCTCGCCTTCATCGGTCCCAACGGGGCCGGCAAGACCTCTCTGTTCAACCTGATCAGCGGGCTGACCATGGCCACATCGGGCACGATCGCGCTGGACGGTACGGACATCACGGACCGCCCCGCGCACGTACGGGCGAGGCGCGGCATCGGCCGCACGTTCCAGACGTCCAGCCTCTGGCCCGGGATGAGCGTGGCCGACCACGTCCGGCTGGCCGCCCAGGCGGCCCGGGGCGGCTCGTACCGGCTGTGGCGGCGCGCTTGCCCGTACACCTCCGAGGTGAACGGCGTACTGGAACGCACCGGCCTCGGCCACCGGGCACAGGCGATGGCGTCCGAACTGTCGCACGGCGAGAAGCGGAAGCTGGAGCTGGCGGTGCTGCTGGTGGGCGAGCCGCGGCTGATGCTGCTCGACGAGCCGATGGCCGGGGTGAGCGCGGAGGAGGTCCCCGCACTGACCGAACTGATCCGCACCCTGCACCGGGACGAGGGCCGCACCGTCCTGATGGTCGAGCACCACATGGACGTCCTGCTGGGCCTGGCCGACCGGCTCGCCGTGATGCACCACGGAAGGCTGCTGGCGCTGGACACCCCAAAGACGGTGACCGCCGACCCGACCGTTCAACAGGCCTATCTCGGGGAGGGGTTGTGACGACAGGGGACCTGCTCGCCGTACGGGACCTGCGGGTCCTGATCGGCGGCCGGCACATCCTGCACGGCGTGGACCTGGACGTCGCCCGGCACGGGGTGACCGCGCTCCTGGGCCGCAACGGCGCCGGGAAGACCACGACCGTACGCGGCGTCCTCGGCCTCGTCCCGCGCACCGGCAGCGTGCGACTGGACGGCGAGGAGACCGTCTCGATGCCCACCCACACCGTGGTGCGGCTGGGCATCGGTTACGCCCCCGAGGACCGGGGCATCTTCGCCGGGCTGACCGTCGCGGAGAATCTGCGCCTGGCCGAGCGGCGCGGCGCGGGCGAGCCCGCGTACCCGCTCGTCCATGAGCTCTTCCCCGAACTGAGGCGTCGGGAACGGCAGTTGGCGGGCACATTGTCCGGCGGGCAGCAGCAGATGGTGGCCATCGGCCGCACGCTGCTCAACGGCAACCGGCTGATCATCGCCGACGAACCCACCAAGGGCCTGGCGCCGAAGGGTGCTGGAGCGGGCCGCCGAGGCGGTGCCGGTGCTGCTCGTGGAGCAGAACCTCGCCGTCGTGCGGCGCCTGGCCGAACACTGTGCGGTGCTCGCCGACGGCCGGACCGCCCATCAGGGACCGGCCGCCGAGCTGCTGGGCGATGCGGAAGCGGCACGTCGCCTGCTGGGCGTGGGACACGGCCCGGCCATCGAAGCACCTTCCGTGGAGGCGGATTCCTGATGTCCACCGTCGTTCTGCTCACCATGACCGGACTCGGTCTGGGGGCGCTCTACTTCCTGATCGCATCGGGACTCTCACTGATCTTCGGCCTGATGGACGTGCTCAACTTCGCGCACGGGGCGCTGCTCTCCATCGGCGCGTACGGCACCTGGTGGGCGGCGTCCGGCAATCTGCCCGGCGCCGGCCCGGGCGGAGCGGGCTTCGTCCTCGCGGTCCTGTTCGGTACGGCGGTGGGCACCGCGGCCGCCGTACTGCTGGAACTCGCCGTCGTCCGCCCGCTCTACACCCGGCCGCGCGAGCAGGTGCTCGCCACGGTCGGGGTGGGGCTCGCCGTCCCGGCGCTGCTGTCGGGCATCTGGGGCTCGGACGCCCGGACCTTCCCGGGGCCGAAGGCGCTGTCCGGCACCTTCGGGCTGCTCGGCGCCCAGGTCCCGGTCAACCGGCTGGTACTGGTCGCGGCGGCGGTCGTGGTCCTTGTCGCACTGCGGCTCTTCCTCGGCCGTACCCGGCACGGTCTGGTCGTACGGGCCGGAGTCGAGGACCGGGCGATGGTCACCGCCCTGGGTATCGATGTGCGCAAGGCGTTCACGCTCGTCTTCGCGATCGGCGGCTCGGCCGCCGCGCTCGGCGGGGCGCTCGGCGGCCTGTACTTCGGCTCGGTCGACCCCCGCCAGGGCACCTCGCTGCTGATCTTCGCGTTCGTCGTGGTGGTCACCGGGGGCATGGGCTCGGTGACCGGCGCCGCAGTGGCATCCGCCGTCATCGGCCTGGTCCAGCAGTTCGCCAACTACTACACCGCAGCGGGCCTCGGCGACCTGGCCGTCGTCGTCCTGCTCGCCGCGCTGCTGCTTCTGCGGCCGCGCGGACTGACCGGGAGGCTCGCGTGAGCACCGTCACCGAGACACACGACCGCACCGGCGAAAAACACACGGCCGCACCGGTCCCCGGGAACACCGCCCGGCTGCTGCGCCGTTGGTGGCCCGCCGCCGCACTGCTGATCCTCGCCGTCGCGCCGTACAGCGCACTGCCGCTGCCCGGACTCCTGGACGGCCCGCTCGGCAGCCCCGGCAGTCTCCAACTGCTCGCCACCTGCCTCCTGTTCGGCGCGCTGGCAACCGGATACGACCTGCTGCTCGGCCGCGCCGGGCTGCTCTCCTTCGGGCATGCGCTCTACTTCGCCGCGGGCAGCTACGCCACCAACATGTTCCTGCTGGAGGCGGGCCTCCCGTTCGCCGTGTCCGCACTGCTCGGCCTCTGCTTCGGGATCGCGCTCGCGCTGGTCCTGGGGTCGGTGAGCCTGCGGGTCACCGGCATCGGCTTCTCCATGGTGACGCTGGCCTTCGCCCAGGCGGGCTCGATCCTGGTCTCCCGCAACCCCGGTGGTCTCACCGGCGGCGAGGAGGGCCGGGCCGCCCCCGCGGATCTGCTGCCGTCCGGGCTCGTGGGCATCGAGCACACCGCGAACCTCTACTGGGTGGCGCTCGCCTATCTGGTCCTCACCCTCGCCGTCGTCCACTGGGCGATCGGCTCCCCCACCGGACGGGTCTGGGAGGGCATCAAGGAGAACGAACGCCGGGTGGAGGTACTGGGGTTGAAGCCGTACGGCTTCAAGCTGACGGCCTTCGTCCTGGCGGGCGCGCTGGCCGCGCTGGGCGGTCTGGTGCACCTGCTGCTCACCGGCGGCTCGACACCGCAGACAACCACCTCGGACTTCACCCTCTCGCTGCTGGTGATGGTGGTGGTGCTGGGCGGATCGGGCACCCGCTGGGGCCCGATGGTCGGCGGCATCCTCTACACCTGGGCCGATCACCGGCTCGGCGATCTGGCCGGGTCGGGCGCGGTCGCCGATCTGCCCGCGGTGCTGCGGGTGCCGCTCTCCCAGCCGCTGTTCCTGCTGGGTGTGCTGTTCGTGGCCGTGGTACACCTGCTGCCGGGCGGCCTGGCCCGGCTGCCGTCCCGGCTGGCCGCGGTACGACGCGGTCCCGCCGCCCCCGAAACGCTCCCGGCCGGGAAGGCCCGGAAGGAGAACGGACGCCCGTGATTCCGTACGAAGAGGTACAGGTCCCCGTGGCCGGGGGCGAGTTGGCGGTACTGAGGTGGCCGGCCCGTGAGCCCGACGCCCCGGTCGTCGTCGCCTTGCACGGCATCACGGCCAACGCGCTGTCCTGGGGCCCGGTGGCGAGGCTGCTGGACGGCCGCATCACCCTGATCGCCCCGGATCTGCGTGGCCGGGCCGGGAGTTCGGCCCTGCCGGGGCCGTACGGGATCGCCGCGCACACCGATGACATCGCCGCCCTGACCGAGGCCCTGGGCCTGGACCGGGTGGTGCTGGCCGGCCATTCGATGGGCGCGTTCGTGACGGCGCTGGCCGCCGTACGGCACCCGGAACGGTTCGGGCCGCTGCTGCTGGTCGACGGCGGCATCGGCTTCCCCGCCCCCACGCATCTCTCCCCGGACGAGCTGATGACCGCCGTGATCGGCCCGGCCATGGACCGGCTGTCGATGACCTTCCCCGACCGGGCCGCCTACCGCTCCTTCTGGCAGGCACACCCGGCGTTCGCGGGTGCGTGGTCGGCCGAGGTGGATGCGTACATCCAGCGCGACCTGACCGGGGACGCACCCGCCATGCACTCCACCTGCCGGATCGAGGCGGTACGCACCGACGGCATCGGCCTCTTCGACGAGGAGGTGCTGACGGCGGTACGGAAGCTGCCGGCTCCAGCGACTCTGCTGTGGGCGCAGCGGGGCCTGATGAACGAGGAGCAGGGCCTGTACGACGAGACACGCCTGGCAGCGGCCGGCCTCGGGGGTACGGAGGTGACACCGGTGCCGGTACGGGACGTCAACCACTACACGCTGCTGACGGGAGAAGCGGGCGCCGGAGAGATCGCACACCACTTGCTGACCATGTCCGGCGCCCCCGGCCCGTCCGGCGCTTGAGGACAGAGACACCGGAACGCACCCCGGGCGGCCGGACGGCCTCTACCGCTCCCGGCCGCCCGCCAACAGATGCAACCTCAAGGCGAGTTGCAGCTCCAGCGCCCGCCCGGGCTCGTTCCAGTCCCGCCCCAGCAGCACCTGCACCCGGTCCAGCCGCTGCACCACCGTGTTGACGTGCACGTGAAGTTCGTCCTTGGCGCGGATGAGACTGCCCCCGGACCCGAAATAGGCACCGAGGGTACGCACGAGATGCGTGCCGCGCTGCGCGTCGTACTCCAGCAGCGGCCCCAGTGTCGCCGTGACGAAGCCGTCGACGTCCTGGGCGTTTCCCAACACCACGCCCAGGAAGCCGAGTTCGTCGACGCACGCGCCTTCCCCCGCACGCCCGAGGACCCGCATGGCGCGCAGGCAGCGGGCTGCCTCCCCGTATGCGGAGGCCAGCTCCCGGGCGCCACGGGCCGGCCCGGTGGCGGCAACGGTGACAGGGGCCTGGATCAGCTGGCCGAGCTGGGCCGCCGCCGCGCGTGCCGCGTCACCGACAGCCGGGCCGGGGTCGTCGGCCTCTATCAACAGCACCACGTTCCCCGCGTGTTCGGCGCTCACCCCGTGGATGTCCCCGCCGAACAGATAGCGCATCGCGGCAGGGGCCAGCCGCTCCCGGGCTCCGCCCTCGGCCACCAGCAGCAGATGTGGGCGGTCGAGGTCGATGCCGAGGCGTCGGCCGCGTTCGGCGAGTCCGGCCGGGTCGCGGTCCGCGTCGGTCAGCAGGTCGGTGATCAGCTCTCCGCGGACCCGGTTCTCGGTCTCGGCGACCGTGCGCCGCAGCAGCAGAAGGAGTCCGGTGACCACCGAGGCCCGCTCGAACAGCCGCCGGTCGGAGTCGTCGAGCTGTTCACGCCGGTGCAGGACCAGACCGGCCAGGAGTTCCCGTCCGGCGAGGACCGCGCAGATCCACCGGCCGTCGCGGTGCACGGCGCGGGCACCCGTACGGGACTCCTCGGCGGTCTCGGCCAGCCACCCGGCGTCCATGCTGTCGGCGGCGAAGTCCGCACCGTCGGGCCGGACCGCCGCCAGGGGCCGCCCGCCCGGGTCGTGGATGGTGAGCGGGGAGTCCAGCAGCCCCGCGACCGCCGCGGCGACGTCCTTGACGTCGCGGCCGCGCAGGACCAGATCGGTCAGCCGGTCGTGGGACTCCTCGGCGCGCCGCATCGCCGCCGAGTGGGCCCGTACGGCCGCGTTGGCCTCGGCCAGTTCGGCGTTGGTCTCGGCCAGTTCGTCCAGCGCGGACCGGGTGTCGGCGAGTGCGCGGGCGGTGTCGATGGCGATCGCGGCATGTGCGGCGAGCGAGCACAGCAGGGCGACCTCGTCGGGGCTGAAGACGCGGGGGGCACGGTCGGCCGCGAAGAGGACGCCGATGACCTTTCCCGTGCCGCCGCGGCTGGAGCCGAGAAGCAGGGGCACGCCGAGGATGGCCACGAGCCCCTCGTCCAGCACCCCGGCGTTGATGTTGCGGGTGTGGTGGAAGCGGTCGTCGGTGCGGTAGTCGGGGGTCGCGTACGGGCTCGCGGTCTGCGCCACCAGACCGCCGAGCCCATGGCCGAGCTCCAGCCGCAGTCGCTGGAAAAGCACCGACACCGACCCGTCGGTGACCCGCATATAGGTGTCCCCCGCCTCCTCGTCGGGGAGCGTGAGATACGCCGTGTCCGTGCCGAGCAGCATCCTGGCTCGGCGGACGATCGCCTTCAGCACGTCGTCCAGGTCGCGGGATGCGGCCAGGTCGCCCGCGGTGTCGAAGAGCGCGGTGAGCTGGAGCTCCCGGCGCCGGTGCTGCCGCAGGACGCCCCTGATCCGCAGGGCGGTGGCGGTGGCCCGCTCCACCTCCGCCAGATCACCCGCGGGCACACCGGCGGCCCGCGCCTGCGAGGAGACGGCGCCCACCGCCTCGGCGGGGGCGTCGTCGACCAGCAGGTCGAGGAGGCGCCGCAGATGGGGCGCGGCGGAGGCGGACGGTTCAGACATGGGCGGCCATCGTTCGTAGGGGGCGGGGGATCAGTTGGCGGTCCAGCCGCCGTCCATGGAGAGCGAGGTGCCGGTGATGTGCCCGGTACGCGGTCCGCAGAGCCACAGCACGGCCTCGGCGACGTCGTCGGGTTCGATCAGGCGCTTGATCGCGCTGCGTTCCAGCATGACCCGGCCCACCACCTCTTCCTCGGAGATGCCGTGCGTACGGGCCTGGTCCGCGATCTGGTTCTCGACCAGGGGGGTGCGTACGTACCCGGGGCTGACGCAGTTGCTCGTCACCCCGTGTACCGCCGCTTCGAGCGCGACCACCTTACTGAGCCCCTCCAGTGCGTGCTTTGCCATCACGTAGGCCGATTTGTAGGGGCTGGCCCGCAGGCCGTGCACGGACGAGATGTTGACCACGCGCCCCCAGCCGCGTTCGTACATGCCCGGCAGGGTCCGGCGCAAGATGCGGAACGGGGCCTCCACCATGACGCGCTGGATCAGCGCGAAGCGGTCCGGTGGGAATTCGTGCACCGGGGCGACGTGCTGGAGCCCTGCGTTGTTGACCACGACGTCCACGTCGGCGGGCAGCGTGTCCACCGCGTCGGGGACGGAGAGATCGACCACCCACGCCGTCCCGCCGATCGCCTCCGCCAGGCTCTTCGCGGCGTCTGCGGCCTTGTCCACCACATGGACATGGGCGCCCGCGGCGGCCAGGGCCTGTGCGCAGGCCCGCCCGATACCGCTCGCGGCACCGGTCACCAGGGCGGTGCGCCCGGCGAGGAGCCGGTCCGCGGGCGACGGCGAGGGACCTGCGGCGGGCGGCGGAACGGTGGGCGGGGCGGCCTGCTGGGCGGGCCCGTGGTCCGGGCTCTGAGGAGTCTCCATGGTCGTCACCGTAAGGAGGCCGAAGCCCACGTCACACGGGGTCGGTGCACACACCGTCGCACGCCGGCATGGTGGCGGCGTACATGGTGCGGGTCCGGTCCCGGGCCGTCAGCGGGCCACGTCCAACGCCGCCCGCTGCTCCGTGGTCGGCTCCAGGTCCACCGCGGCCGGGCTCTCGTCCGGCTGCGCGACCGAGGAGCACGGTGCCGGGGCCCCTGCCGAGACGGGGCAGGGCGAGTCCGTCGGGTACCGCCGGCTCGTGCCCCGGTCCGAGGTCAGCCCGCCGCCTCCACCGCCCGTCGTGCCTCGGCCACCACTTCGGGATCGGTGACGAAGTGGGTGTCCTGCTCGGCCGACGCGCCCCCGGCGCCGAGCGGTATCCACTTTCCGCCGCGCCGGGGCAGCGCCCTGGCCTTGGCGGAGAGGTGGACAGCGGCGACGCCGGCTGAGGTCAGGGCCGGGATGTCGGTGGGGCGCACGCCGCCGCCGGCCATCACCTGCACCCCGGGTGCGGCGGCGGCCATCGCGGCGATCACCGCCAGCCCCTCGGCCGCGGCGGGAGCGCCGCCCGAGGTGAGGACCCGGGTGAGACCGAGTGAAGGCAGCAGTGCGGCGGTGGCCACCGGGTCGGCGGACTGGTCGATGGCGCGGTGCAGGGTGATGTCCACCGGGCGGCCCGGGGCGCGGGCCGCTTCGGCGAGCCGGGCGACCGCCACGGTGTCCAGGGCGCCGTCGGCGGTCAGCGCGCCGATCACCACGCCGGAGGCACCGGAGGCGATGACGGACCGCACCTCGGCGGCCATGAGCGCGATCTCCTCCTCGTCATGCACGAAGTCGCCGGGCCGGCACCTGACCAGCACCTGCACCGGCAACCCCTCCCCGGCGACCGCCTCCACCAGGGCTGCCGACGGGGTCAGGCCGCCCAGCTCCAGGGCGGCGCAGAGCTCGACCCGGTCGGCGCCGTTCTCCCGGGCGGTCCGGGCGCCGGCCGGTGAGGTGACGGCGATCTCCAGGGCGGTACGTGCGGTCACTCGTCGTCCCCGGTCAGCGGCTGGTCGGAGGCGGAGATGATGCGGGCCGACAGATCCGGGTCGGCCATCTCGCGGTCGAAGGGGAACATCGGGCGGCGGATGCGGTGGTGGCCAAGCCGTACCAGGTCCTGGTCCACACCGCCGGGCGTGAGCGCCATCTTCCACCCGACCGACATGTCGAAGAGCTCGGGCTCCAGGTAGCCGATCTTCACGATCACGATGTCGGCGCGGCGCGGGTCGAGGTCCAGGTCGGTGAAGTCGTGCTCGTGGTGGTAGGGCTTGCGGAGCTTGGTGAGGATCGCGTACACGCTGCCGACCCGGACGACAACCTCGGTCTCGGCGTCGCGGTCGCCGTGCCGGATGGCGTGCACCGTGCCGGTCAGGGTGACCGGGCCCGCGTGCCGGTCGTCCACCTCGGCGCCGGCGGTGACCGTGACGGTGGCGCCGACACCCGCGGCGACGGCGGCCTCGACCGCGGCCGGTCCCGGCACCGAGGCGTAGATGACGGTCGGACCGTCGTCCTTCTGGAACTCCGGGCGGGCCAGCAGCCGGGTCAGGCCCCAGGTCATGTCGCCGGCGCCCCCGGCGGTCGGGTTGTCCCCGGTGTCGCTGATGAAGTACGGGCGCCGGTCGGAGTCCAGGGCCTCGTCCAGGATGCCGTCGAAGGTGCCGGTCGGGGCGACGAAGTCGAAGTCGTCGCGGGCCTTCCAGAAGCCCTGGGCCAGGCGCTCGGCACCGGCCGAGACGGCGGCCCGGTCGGTGCCGGTGACCACGACCACGGCGCGGTTGCGCGGTTCGTCGGCCCAGGCGTAGCCGACCCATATCGCGGCGTCGATCACGCCGTCCATGGCCTCGACCTCGTCCACGGCCGCGTACACGCTCCTGGCCGGCTCGATCCGGGTGGAGGTCTGCTCGCCGGCCAGCAGCACCGGCACCGGCACCCAGGCCTTGACCGGGCGGGGCGCGCCGGAGGCCAGCAGGTCCACCAGGTTGCGGACGGCCCGCTCCTTGGTCTCCATGTGGTCCTCGTGCGGGGCCATCCGGTAGCAGGTGATCAGGTCGCTGCCGTGGGCGAGTTCGCGGGAGACGTTGCCGTGCAGGTCCATCGAGGTGGAGATGATCACGTCGGGGCCGACGGTGGCGCGGATGCGCTCCAGCAGCACCGCCTCGGCGTCGTCGATGCCCTCCACGGTCATCGCGCCGTGGATGTCGTACCAGAGGCCGTCCGGCCGGGGCAGCGCGGCGAGCCGTTCGATCAGCTCGTCGGTCAGCTCGGCCCAGGCGGCGGCGGTGACGGTGCCGCCCGGCAGCGACTTGCCGACCAGGGCGCCGTGCCAGTCGGCCGCCTCGCGCAGTTCCTCACCGGGGGCCAGGAAGGGGTAGCGGCCCAGCACCTCGGCGCCGCGCGAGGGGTGGAAGGCGGCGGCCCGGGTGCGGGCGGGAGAGAAGGTGGACGACTCGATGCCGAGTCCGGCGATGGCTATGACCGGGCGGGCTGCGGCGGTGCGGGATTGCGACATGGCTCCTCGTAGGGGTGGGGCGTCAGACGTGACGGGGCGCGGGGGCGCGGAATTGGTCGGCGGCGCCGGCCTCGCTCAGGGCGCGGGCCAGGGAGCGCTGCAGGGCGAACTGCCCGGCGCCGACCAGTCCGGCGTCGGCGCCGAGGCTGGCCCGCTCGATGGCGAGGTGTTCGGTGACGAGCGGGTGGCAGCTCTCGTAGAGCTGGCTGCGCACGGCGGCGACGAACGGTTCCAGGGTGGAGAGGATGCCGCCGAGGTAGACGGCGTCCGGATTGAAGAAGTTGACGTTGGCGGCGAGCACTTGGCCGAGGTAGTCGCCGGCCCTGCGGACCGCGCGGGTGGCCTCCGGGTCGGCGTCCATGGCCAGCCGGGCCACGTCCTCGGGGCTGCTGACGTCGGCCCCGCGCTCGCGCAGGATGCGGACCAGGGCGGCGCCGGACGCCACGGTTTCCAGGCAGCCGGTGTTGCCGCAGGAGCAGGGGATGTCGGCGCCGGCGTCGATCCGCATGTGGGTGATGTCGCCGGCCGCGCCGGTGGCGCCCCGGTAGAGGCGTCCGTCGACGATGACGCCGGCGCCGATCGCCGAGCCGATCTTCACCATGATCGTCTGCCGGCGCTGGGCGGGCCGTACGGTGTGCTCGCCGACCGCCATGCAGTTGGCGTCGTTGTCCACGGCGGCCGGGACGCCGAAGCGTTCCTCCAGCCAGGCGGTGACCGGGAAACGGTTCCAGCCCGGCATCCGCGACGGCAGGACGACCGACCCCGACGCGATGTCCACCGGCCCGGGCAGCGAGAGCCCGACCCCGCGCAGCCGGCCACGTCCACGCTGCTCGGCCAGCGCCTCCAGGGTCTCGGCGAGCCGGGGCAGAGCCGCCTCGGGGCCGTCGGCGATCACGAAGGGGACGGTCGAGACATCGGTCAGACCGCCGCCGGGCAGCACCACACCGATCCGGGCGTGCCGGCCGCCGAGATCGGCGGCGACCGCGAACTCGTCGTTGCTTCCCGGTCTCAGCACTTTGCGGGGGCGCCCGCCGGTGGAGGACTGGGTGCCCTCCTCGGCGATCAGCCCGCGCTCCACCAGATGGGCCACGGTGAGAGAGATGGTGGAGGCTGCGGCCCCCAGCAGTCCGGCGAGTTCGGCGCGTGACGAGGCCTGGCCCGATGCGACGAGTTCCAGGACCCGCGCGGCGAGGGCCGGCGTGCCCTTTGCGGCCCTGCGGTCCCATGCACTTATTTCAGTCATGTACGAAGTAACTTCCGCAACTGTGGGTGTGGCGAAGACAATACGCCCGCGCCCGGCACGGGGGAACAGCTTCGCGAAGGAAGTAGGTCCGACCTGAAACCCATTCAATCCACCCAAATACCCCCAACGGAGAGAGGCGATCGAGGCGAGAGGGCTTTTTTCGGAGGCGTAGTAACTTACTTTTTACTAATTCTTGTTTGTTTCTTCGGTGTGTCCGGCGTTAGCTGTCGTGAACGCAGTGCCGGTCCCGGGCATACGGGTCCTTTCACTCTGAGGAGAGTCATGTTCCTTGCTCACACGGCGAACAGCCGCCGCTGGGCCCTTGTCGCGGGCGCCGCTGTCACCGCGGGTGCTCTGCTGACCGGTTGTTCCGGGGGCGGCACCTCGTCGTCCGCCTCCGGCTCGTCGGACACCATCAACTACGCGCTGCCGGCCAACTTCACGCCGAACTGGATCCTCCCGGTCGGCACCGCCGCGCACCTGAACACCAACAACTCCTCCATATCCCAGTCCCTCTGGGAGCCGCTGATCGCGTACGACGGCTCCACCGGCAAGGTCGGCTGGAACAAGGACAACTCGCTCGCCACCGCCGCCGACTTCGCCAAGGACAGCAAGAGCGTCACGATCACGCTCGGCGACCGGCACTGGAGCGACGGCAAGCAGATCACCTCCCGCGACGTGGAGTTCTGGTTCAACCTGGTCAAGGCCAACAAGGCCGACTGGGCCAGCTACAGCCCGGGCAAGGCGCCGGACAACTGGACCTCGCTGAAGGTCGTCGACGACACGCACTTCACCATCACCTTCGACCAGGCGTACAACCAGCAGTGGATGCTCGCCAACGAGTTGAGCATGATCCGCCCGATGCCGCAGCACGTCTGGGACAAGACCAGCGACTCGGGCACGGTGTCGGACCTCGACCGCACCGCCGCGGGTGCCAAGAAGGTCTGGACGTACCTGAACGACGCCGCCAAGAAGATCTCCGGTTACGCCACCGACCCGCTCTGGAAGACGGTCAGCGGCCCGTACACCATCAAGTCGTTCTCCACGGCCGGCAAGGTCCAGCTGACGGCCAACGCCAAGTACGACGGCGGCGGCAAGGCCAACATCAAGACCGTGAACCTGCTGCCGTTCACCACCACGGACGCCGAGGAGAACGCGCTGCGGGCAGGCACGGTCGACTACGGCTACATCAACGCCACCAACCTCAGCCAGGAGTCGTCCTTCACCGCCAAGGGCTACACGGTGAAGCCGTGGTCCGGCTGGGCCATCACGTACATGCCCTACAACTTCAACAACCCCGCCATGGGCGCGGTGTTCAAGCAGCTCTACGCCCGCCAGGCGATCCAGATGTCGGTGGATCAGACCACCCTCTCCAAGGTCGTCTTCAACGGCACCGCGGTCTCCACCTACGGCCCGATCCCGCAGGGCCAGAGCTCGTCCTTCGTCTCGTCGGAGCAGAAGAACAACCCGTACCCGTTCTCCACCGCCAAGGCGAAGCAGCTGCTGACCGGCCACGGCTGGACCGAGCAGAACGGCACCATGGTGTGCACCACGCCGGGCACCGGCGACAACCAGTGCGGCGCCGGCGTGGACAAGGGCACCAAGTTCCGGATGCAGGTGCTCTCGCAGTCCGGTTCGACCGTGACCGACAACATGATGAGCGCCCTGCAGTCGTCGTTCGCCAAGACAGGCATCGACTTCACCATCAAGACCGCCCCGGTCAACTCGGTCCTCTCGCAGGCCGGCCAGTGCAAGGCCGACCAGCCCGGCTGCAAGTGGCAGCTGTCGTTCTTCGGCACCGCGGGCAGCTGGTACTTCCCCGCCTACCCGAGCGGTGACTCGCTCTTCGCCACCGGCGGCGGCTCCAACTTCGGCAGCTACTCCAACCCCGCCGTGGACAAGCTGATCACCCAGACCACCACCTCCTCCTCCGACGAGGCGGTGCAGAAGTACAGCGCGGCCCTGGCCAAGGACCTCCCGGTCGTCTGGCTGCCGGAGCCGGACTACCAGGTCTCCGTGGTCAAGAAGGGCCTGGACGGCTTCGCCCAGGACTCGCTCGCCAACTTCCACCCCGCCATGTGGAAGTGGACGACCAAGTGAGCCCGGCCGGTGACCCCGCGTACCACTGAGCCGAAGCGACCGGAAAACACATGAGCACTTCCTCGTACCTGATCAGGCGGGTCCTCCAAGCCGTCGTGGTGATCGTCATCGTGACGATCGTGGTCTTCGGTCTGCTGCACGCCCTGCCCGGGGGTCCCGCTCGCGGGATCCTCGGTCCGCAGGCCACAGCGCAGCAGATCGCGTCCTTCAACCACGAGCAGGGCCTCGACAAGCCACTTCCCGTGCAGTACTTCTACTACCTGAACCAGCTGCTGCACGGCGACCTCGGAACCTCGTACACCCTCAATGAGCCGGTCTCCCAGCTCATCACCGAGCGGCTGGCCAAGACCCTGCTCCTCACCGCCCTGTCGGCGTTTCTCGGCCTCGCGCTGGCCATCCCGCTGGGCATGTGGCAGGCCGTCCGGCGCAACAAGCCGGTCGACTACGTCATCACCACGCTGAGCTTCATCGCCTACTCCACGCCCGTGTACTTCCTCGGGCTGATCCTGGTGCTGGTGTTCAGCCAGGTGCTGCCGTGGTTCCCGTCCCAGGCCCCGCAGGGGGACACGCTCGCCCAGGTGTTCTCCGAACCGCAGGCGCTGGTGCTGCCGGTCGTCGCCGGTGCCGCCTCGATGATCGCGGTGTTCAGCCGCTACATGCGGGCGGCCACCCTGGAGAACCTCTCCGAGGACTACGTCAGGACGGCGCGGGCCGGCGGTTCCCGCTCCCGCGCCATCCTGTGGCGGCATGTGTTCCGCAACTCGCTGACGCCGGTGGTCGCCATGCTGGGCTACTACGTGCCGGTGCTGTTCGGCGGCGCCCTGGTGGTGGAGCAGCTCTTCAACTACCCCGGTATGGGGCTGCTCTTCTGGACCGCCGCGCAGTCCTCCGACTACCCGGTGCTGCTGGGCTGCGTGCTGGTCATCGCGGCCGCCACGGTGGTCGGCACGCTGCTCGCCGACATCGTCCAGCGGATCATCGACCCCCGAGTGAAGGCAGGCCGGGCATGAGCGCCGTCATCCAGCCGGGCCAGGCGCCCGGCACGGCCACCGCCGCCGCCACGGCGTCCGGCGCCCGGCTCGCCGTCCGGCGCTTCCTGCGCAACCGGCTCGCCGTGGTCGGGCTCGGCGTCGTGGTCCTCTTCTTCCTGCTCTGCTTCGCCGGTCCGCTGGTGTACTCCACCGACCAGACCCACACGATGCTCCAGCAGGTCAACCTCGCCCCCAGCGGCTCGCACTGGCTCGGCACCGACGCGGTCGGCCACGACGAGCTGGGCCGGCTGATGTACGGCGGCAAGGTGTCGCTGATCGTCGGTCTCGCCGCAGGCATCCTGGCCACCGTGATCGGCACCCTGTGGGGCGCCGTCGCCGGCTACGCGGGCGGCTGGGTCGACGCGGTCATGATGCGGATCGTGGACGCGGGGATCGCCATCCCGGCGCTCTTCATCCTGCTGGTGGTCTCCGCCATCACCACCCCGGGCCTGACCGGACTGATCGTCCTCCTGGGCTTCGTCTCCTGGCTGGTGCCGTCCCGGCTGATCAGGGCCGAGACGCTCTCCCTGAAGAACCGCGACTACGTCCTGACCCTGCGGGCCATCGGGGGGACGCACGCCCGGGCGATCACCCGGCACATCCTGCCGAACTCGGTCTCGACCATCATCGTCGCGGCCACCTTCCAGATCGCCGACGCCATCCTGCTGGTCGCCTACGTCTCCTACCTGGGCCTGGGCGTCCAGCCGCCGGCCACCGACTGGGGCGGCATGCTCTCGGCCGGTCTCACCGCCGCCTACTCCGGCTACTGGTGGCTCATCCTGCCGCCGGGCCTGGCCATCATCCTGGTGGTGTGGGCGTTCAACGCGATCGGGGACGGACTCCGCGACGCATTCGACGTGAGGGGACGCGGATGACCGCCACCCAGGGCTCCGCCGCCCCGCAGGCCGGGCCGATTCTCGAACTCGACGACCTCGGTGTCGTCTTCACCACCGAGACCGGCGAGGTGCCGGCCGTCCGGGGTGTCTCCCTGCACGTCCGCCCCGGCGAGACGCTCGCCCTGGTCGGCGAGTCGGGTTCCGGCAAGTCCACCATCGCGCTGGCCGCGATGGGCCTGCTGGCCGGCAACGCCCGTGCCACCGGCAGCGCCACCATCGCCGGCCACCAGGTGGTCGGTGCCCGCGAGACCGACCTGGCGGCGCTGCGCGGCCGGACCGTCTCCATGGTGTTCCAGGAGCCGGCCACCGCGCTCGACCCGCTGACCCGGATCGGCAGGCAGATCGCCGAGGTGATCCGCAACCACCGCAAGGTGTCCGCCAAGGAGGCCGCCGCCGAAGCCGTCGAACTCCTCCGCAAGGTCGGCATCCCGGAGCCGGAGAGGCGGGCCACCGCCTACCCCTTCCAGCTCTCCGGCGGACAGCGCCAGCGGGTGGTCATCGCCATGGCCATCGCCAACGAACCGGCCCTGCTGATCGCCGACGAGCCGACCACCGCGCTGGACGTCACGGTGCAGGCCGAGATCCTCGACCTGCTGCGCCGGCTCGCCGTCGAGACCGGCACCGGCGTCCTGCTGGTCACCCACAACATGGGCGTGGTCGCGGACTTCGCCGACCGGGTCGCCGTGATGTACCACGGCGAGATCGTGGAGACCGGACCGGTCGAGGACGTACTGCTGCGCCCGTCCCACGAGTACACCGAGCGGCTGCTGGCCGCGGTGCCCCGGCTGTCGGTCGCCGAGGAAGGCCGGCCGGCCGCGCCGGCCGCCGCCGCCCGCCCGGACACCGACCCGGTGGTCGAACTCCGCGACATCACCGTGGTGTTCGGCCGCGGCAAGGGCGCCGTGCGCGCCCTGGACGGGGTCTCGCTCGCCGTACACGCCGGGGAGACCCTGGGCCTGGTGGGCGAGTCGGGCTCCGGCAAGTCGACCGCGTCCCGGGTCGCGCTCGGTCTGATCCCGCCGAGTTCCGGCACCGTCTCGCTGTTCGGCACCGACCTGGGCCGTACCCGGTCCCGGGCCCGCCGGGCGCTGCGGGCCGGTATCGGTGTGGTCCTCCAGGACCCGGTGGCTTCGCTGGACGCCCGGATGACGGTCGGCGAATGCGTCGCCGAGCCGCTCAGGGTGCACCGCCGCGAGCTCTCCGCCAAGGACCGCCGGAGCAAGGTCGCCGACGTCCTCGACCGGGTCCGGCTGCCGCGTGAACTCGCCCGGCGCGCACCCCGGGAGCTGTCCGGCGGTCAGCGCCAGCGGGTCAGCCTGGCCCGCGCCCTGGTCCTGGAGCCCCGGCTGCTGGTCGCCGACGAGCCCACCAGCGCGCTCGACGTGAGCGTGCAGGAGGCGGTGCTCGAAGTGATCTCCGAGCTCCAGCACGAGCTGGGCTTCGCCTGTCTCTTCGTCTCCCACGACCTGGCCGTCGTACAGCACTTCGCGCAGCGCGTCGTGGTGATGCGGGCCGGCCGGATCGAGGAGCAGGGCCCCACCGGGGCAACCCTGCTGCACCCGGAGACCGACTACACCCGCCGGTTGCTGGCCGCCGTGCCGGTGCCCGACCCGGTGATCCAGCGCGGCCGCAGAGCCGAACGTCTGGCCACCCTCGCAGCCGGCCGGACGGAGGCGCAGGTATGAGCTTTTGTGACCGTACGCTCTTCGCCGGAGTGGACATCGGCGGCACCACGACCCAGGTGGTGGTCTGCGCCGAGGACCTGACCGTACTGGACCGCGCGGAGGTGGCGACCCCGGCGGCCGACGGCGGCCGGGCCATGATCGGCGCGGCCCTCGCCGCGCTGGCCCCGCTGCTGGAACGCACCCCCGGCCGGCTCGCCGGTTGCGGGGTCGGCGCGGCCGGTGTGGTGGACTCCGCCACCGGCCGCATCCTGGTGGCCAGCGACTCCTTCACCGGCTGGGCCGGCTTCGCGGTGACGGACGCCGTCGAGGAGGCGCTGGGCGTCCCGGCGTTCCTGGACAACGACGTCAACGCCTTCCTCTACGGGGAGGTGTCCGGCGGCGCCGTGCGCGGCGAGTCGGACGTCCTCGGGATGACGCTGGGCACCGGGGTCGGCGGCGCGCTGTGGACCGGCGGCGCGCTGTTCGCCGGGCCGCACGGCGCGGCCGGCGAGATCGGGCACATCCCCGGCTTCGGTGATCTGCTCTGCTCGTGCGGCGGCCGGGGCCATCTGGAGACCCTGGCCTCCGGCCGTTCCATCGGCGCCCGTTACGCGGACCGCACCGGCCGGCGGCTGACCGCCCGCGAGGTCGCACAGGCCGCCGGCCACGGTGACCAGGACGCCCTCGCGGTGTACCGGGCCGCCGGTGCCGGGATCGCCCGGGCGATCGTGATGACAGCGGGCGTCGTGGACATCACCACGGTGGTGGTCGGCGGCGGGGTCAGCCACGCCTGGCCCCTGCTGAACCCCCTCATCCTGGCGTCGCTGGCCGCCGACCCGCCGGTCAGCGGCCACCCTGTCCGGCTGGTCAGGGCCGCCCTGGGGGCCGACGCCGTACCGGTCGGCGCCGCGGCACGGGTGCGACAGGAACTCGCGACGGGGGTCGAGGTCTGAGGAGGCCGGTCGCGGGTCCAGCGTCTACGCTCCGATGGCGGACAGCCCACGCGTACGGGCCTGCGGCATGGAGCGGGCGGAGCCGGTGACGCCCCGCACGATGCCGTAGCGCGCCTCGTTCAGGCAGGTGAGTGGGGCGGCCGACGCGGCGCGCGAGCGGGAGCCGGACCGAGTCGGACAACCGGACGCGGTCCAAGAGAGCACACTCGCCTCGCGGCGGGTCTTCGGGTCCGTGCCGATCGTGCGGTAGCGCATACCTGCTTCCCTCCCGACAGCCCTTCTCGGGTGCGGGCGTTGCCGGCCGGGAGCACGCATCTTCGAGCGCACTCGATGTCAGCGCCCGCTCCCCGCCGGTGCTCGCGGCGCAAGGGCGGCGCCGCACACAGCGGGGCCCGAGGGATGTCAGCCCGCCCCATGGGCCGGGGCGGCCCGGACTCGTAGGTTCCGGCAACAGTCCGCACGCCCGCACGTTCCGAACAGGGAGGCCCCCGTGCGCCCATCGATCCTGCGACGCCTGCTCCGGCGCGTCGCGTCCACGGCTGTCCTCGCCCTCGTCGCGGCGACGCTGAGCACCGTGGGCGCCGCCCGGCCCGCCGCTGCCGCCGGCGGCCTGCAGCAGGTCACCGGCTTCGGCACGAACCCCGGCAACCTGCAGATGTACGAGTACGCCCCCGCCGATCTGCCCGCGGGCGCACCCCTGGTGATCGCCCTGCACGGCTGTACGCAGACGGCCAACGACTACTACACCAACTCGGGCTGGCCGAAATACGCCGACCTGTGGAAGTTCGCCGTGGTCTTCCCGCAGACCACGTCCGCCAACAACTCGCTCTCCTGCTTCGGCTGGTTCGATCCGGCCGAGGACACCAGGGGCAAGGGCGAGGCCGCCTCCATCGTGCAGATGGTGGAGCACGCGAAGCAGCGTCACGGCTCGGACGGCCGCCGCGTGTACGTCACCGGCCTCTCGGCGGGCGGCGGCATGACCGCCGACCTGCTGGCCGCGTACCCGGACGTGTTCGCGGGCGGCTCCGTGGCCTCGGGTCTGCCCGCCCAGTGCGCGACGAGCCAGGCGGCCGCGTCCGGCTGCCAGACGGGCCCGCAGAAGCTGACGCCCGCGCAGTGGGGCGACAAGGTACGCGGCTCCTACCCGGGCTACTCGGGCCCCTGGCCCCGCGTGGCGATCTGGCAGGGCACGTCCGACTTCACGGTGTACCCCGCCAACGCCACGGCCCTGCGCGACCAGTGGACGGATGTCTGGGGCATCGGCCAGACCCCGTCGTCCACGGACGCCCTCCCCGGCAACACGACCCGCAGCACATACAACGACGCCTCCGGGAAGCCCGCCGTCCAGACGTACTCGGTCTCCGGCATGGGCCACGGCCTGGCGGTGAACCCCGGCTCGGGCACCGACCAGTGCGGGAGCACGGCGGCGTACTTCCTGAACGCCATCTGCTCGACGTACTACACGGGCGTCTTCTGGGGCCTGGACCGGGGCACACCCGGTGGCGGCGGCCAACTCCCCGCCCCGTCCGGCCTGCAGGTCACAGGCGTCACGGCAAACAGCGCCTCACTGTCCTGGAACACGGTCCCGGACGCAGCCTCGTACGCGCTCTACCGCAACGGCACAAAGGTCGCCTCCCCCACCTCCACGACGTACACGGACTCGGGCCTCACCGCCGGAACCGCCACGCCAACGGCTCGAACGAGAACATGGGCCTGTACAACGTCTTCGTCACGCACACGCTGAAGGAGTCACCGGCGGGGTACTTCGTGATCGCCGACACGGGGTGTACGGCGCAGCTCAAGTCCTGAAAAGAGACCGCGACTGTGTGGCGGCATCGTTGGCCTCAGCGTCGTGTCCGAGGCTTCCTCGGTCGCGCGTTTCTACGATGAACTCGCTTCACGTCCCCGGCCTCATCGACCACCAGCACCGCATCCTCGTCGCGCAGGTGCTCCAGTACGTACTCACGCCCGTCGTCGCGCACGGCGTCGGCATCCCACCTGGCCCGGCCGAGCAGGTGCTGCATGCCGTCCGGGGTGGCCTCCCCGGCCCACTCGGCGATGCTCCAGCAATTCTTGTGCGGCAGGTCCGACAGCGGGCCCAGCACCAAGCCCCGCACCCGGCGCCGGGGTTCGACCCGCGAACCGGCCCGCTATCCGGGGCCTCAGGACCTCGAAGCCCTCCTGCCAGCGGGCAGGGTCTACACTGTCCCTCTCGGCCGCCGCGGGTTCTTCTGTCTTCACACACCGATGGTCACAGATGGCCGCAGTTGACAGTCGTGGGTGCACCCCTGGATAGGCTCCCGTGCCCATGAGCGCCATACAACTCTGGAGACGAGTACGCCGGGCAGACAAGCCGGTCGCTGTCATCGTCGGCGTGGGGAACCTGCTGCTCTGTGGCGTGCTCTTCTTGATGATGATCGGCGGGGTACTGAACTTCGAGGCCGCTACCCGGGAGCAGGAGACCGCCGCTCAGACTCTCGCGGGCCAGATCTTTGGGTGCTGGCTCGCGGGCGGGCTGATGCTGTTCTCCGTGCTGGGAATGACGCGGGCCTTGTTCAGCCACCTGGCCACGATGCTATGTATGCCCGCCGTGCTGATCCTGATCTTGACACTCTTGTGGTGACGTGCAGCACGCGATCCAGCAGGCACTGAAGGCCCCGAGCTACGCCGGCGCCCGGCTTCGGACAGGCGACTCTGAGTGCCGGAGCGGCCAACTGCGCCAATCGGCTGACTGGGGCGCCCAGTCACATCACCAGCAAGATCACGATCTACGGCTGGAGTATTAGTACTCCAGCCGGACTTCTTCATTCGTGCTGGTCAACGGCTTGGGCGTGGGGAGTGTAGCGGGTTGGAATCGGGGGTGGGGCTGTCTTTGCCGGGTGGTCCCACGAAGGTGTGACCGCGCCGTGTGTAGTGGCAGCGGCGGGCGCGTGCTTGGTGGCGGCGACGCCAGTGGGACCACGTCATCGCGTGGTCGCGGTCCGGAGCGCGGCGGTGGGGTCCAACTGCCAGCAGACGTCGAATCTCGGCCGGTGTGAGGTCCACGAGGTCGGGTGTGTCCCGCTCACTGCCCCCTTTTCGGGACGGCCACGACGGTGATGTCGACCTGATTGTGTCAGCTGGTCAGGGCCGGGCCGGTGCCTATGAGACAGCCGTCGATGAGGTGGGGGGCGGTATTGGGCTTTCTTGAGGCTGCGCTTCACGGCGGTGGCGAGTTGGTCGAGGTTGGCGGCGGCGAGGTTGCCGATGGTCCGCTTCACCAGTGACCAGATGCCCTCTTGCGGGTTGAGGTCAGGTGCGTAAGAGGGGAAGTGGAAGACGGTGCCTCGTCCTCGCAGACGATCCAGGCTCCGCGGACCGCCGCCGTGCCTTTACCTGCGGCCACACCTGCCTCTTCCACAACTCCACCGCGCTGTCGTCACGTTCGATCGCCCGCCGGGCCGGCTGCTGCCAGGACCAAACCATGACGCCTCAACAGCCGCCATGTCCCCTCCACCGTGTAGCTGACGTGGAACAACCGCCCGATCAACGTCTTCACCCGCGCCAGCGTCCACCCCTGGTCCGCCCATCGTGAGCCAGCGGACCACGCTCCAACTCCCGCTCACGCTTCGCTATTTGGGCTACAGAAAGCCTCGGACGCCCTGTCGAACCCTTCGACCGGACACCCTCCTCACCCCGCTCCCGCCACTGACGGCGGCAGCGCTCCACCGACCGCTCCCCGGCGCGGCGAACCGCAAGGGCCGCTGCCCTCGCCGCGGGCGAGGGCAGCGCTGCGGGGCCTCACGACCCCTTTCCGCATGCCAGCTGATCATTCACCCACTGCCGGCTGACGATTTTCCCTTTCGACGTCAGATACTCCCCTGCTTTCAGGGGACGTGGCGACTGAGCTGACAGATCAATCCAGTCGCCTCTGGCAGAATTCGACTTACCGTCACGTGACGATTCCTTGACCCCGACATAGAAGCCCTCGGGAAGTGCCCCTGCGAGAGGCTTTCCTTCCTGGCGAAAACTGTCTGACGTCCCCACGGTGAAGACGCCCCGCTTCACCTCTTCGGAAGCGGCCCCCCTGGCCTCCCACAACTTCTCGGAACTGCTCGTATCCCCGCGCTTGACACGGATGGTGATTTCAGCTCCGGAAACCTCATCCATCGGGCAGAGAGGGGAGGCGATCACCACGTTCCCCCGATCATCCAGCCGGTACCCGAACCGCACGGAACTCGGACCCGGGCCTACGCAAGAAGTAAGGGCGACGGCAAGGGCCACCGCGGCAATCCATACTCTCCCCCGGACTCTACTCAGCACGAAGAGTACCCGCCCTTACCCAGATCGGCCGCGATCTCATACCTGTTGTGACAGGGATCGAGTCCAGCCATGAAGTACTTCGGTACGAAAGCGAGCCCGGCCCGATCCCACTGCTTCGTGTGGACCCTCTCATGCTCCAGTCGCTCCGGGACGACATACTCGTCATCCCATCCCGTGACATAGGTCCCGCCCACGTTCGTTCCCCCTCGGCCGTACATGGGCAGAGCCGTCTGGCAGACAGTCAGACCCTGATCCTTGAAGCATTCGGCTCCCCCGAGCATCGCAGCGGTTTCGTACGCAGCACCAGTGACCCGACTCTGCAGCTTGTTGAATTTCCCCATGACACCCTTCAAGGCTGGCTGAGACATGCTCCATGCTGCCCCGTAGTTGCCTTTGAGGATGCTGCCGAGGATCCCGTCCCTCCTGCGCTGCTCGGCTTCTGCCCTGGCCTTGGCCTGCGCCCGGTACTTCGCCGCCTCCTTCTTTCGCTGCTCCGCATAGGAATCGTTGATCAGATACCCGGAAGGGTTGGCCCGGTACGCCGCGTAGCGTTTCTGGGATTCCTTGTCCTTCATCGGGGTCTGGTTCCAGACCCACTTGCTGCCCTTCTTGGTGTAGCCGGCGTTCATTCCGCGGTCCCGTGCCCAGGCGTCGTCGTTGTACGAGGCACCGCCGGCCGGGCCGTCGGGGCGGAGGCCGTCGGGGTCGGACTTGGTGAGGGGGTTGTTGTGGGCGTAGCTGTACGCGTTCATCTGCGCCGGGTCGTTGACGTCGATGACGGGGTCGGTGGAGAGGAAGCGGCCGAGGGTGGGGTCGTATTCGCGGGCGCCGAGGTGGGTGAGACCGGTGGGGTCGTTGGTGCCGCCGACGAAGCCTCGGGTTCCGAAGGCTGCCGACTGGGTGGTGCGGAGCTGTCCGAAGGGGAGTTGCTTGCGGCGGGTAAGGGCGAGAGTTCCGACCGTGATGGCGGTCATCGCGGTGCCCTGGTGGTCGCTGATGAGGTACGAGGTGGTCGCGCCGGTGCGGACGGCCACGGTTTCGCCGTTGTGCGTGTAGTAACGGGTACCGGTCTTGGTGCCGTTGGCGGAGACGGTGAGCTCGTTGCCCTGGGGCAGCGTGAGGGTGCTGGAGCCGTCGGCGTTCTTGGCGATGAGCCGGTTGCCGTCGGCGTCGTAGACGTAGCTGCTGGTCTTGCCGGCCTCGGTGAGGGTCGCGAGGTGGCCCTCGGCGTCCCACTTCAGGTCCTGGACATTTGAGCCGGTGGTGCGCTTGGTGGTGTTGCCGTTGTTGTCGTACTCGAAGGTGGTGGTGCGGCCGTTGTCGGGGCCGCCGGTGACCTTGGTCTGCTGAACCGCGTGCGGGCGCTTGGCACCGGGAGCGGGCTGGGTGTATTCGGTGGTGACGTCCGCACCGGCAGTGGCGGTGGCGTGGTCGGTCTGGCTGGTGCGGTTGCCGAGCTTGTCGTAGCCGTAGCTCTGCCAGTACGCGTCGGGGCCTCCGACCGCCGCCGCGGCCGGACCGGTGGGGGCGCAGTCGGCCTTTGCTGTCCAGGCCTCGGTGAGCCGACCCAGCAGGTCGGTGGCGAAGCACTGGGTGTCCACGGACTTCTGGGCGTCCTGACCGCTGGCGGTGGTGACTCCGGTGACGTTGCCGGCCGGGTCGTACGCATAGGTGGTGTCGTCCACGCGTTGCGGCGCCAGGTCACGGTCGGCGGTCTGCTGCACCAGGCGGCCGGTGTGCTCGTCGTACACCAGGGACTTGTAGGCCTTCTTGCCGAGGGTAGCGCCGTATTCCAGACGGGAAGGGCGGTTGAACACGTCGTACAGGGTGTTGCCGACCAGGGCCCCGTTCTGTCCGCTGGTACGGAAGGGCTGGTCATCACTGTTGTAGTTGGTGATGACCCGTTCCGAGGGAACGTTGCCGACGGCAGGGTTGAGCGTCCAGAGCAGGGCGCCCGTCTCGGCCTTGTAGCCGTACGTCCAGGTGTACGTGCCAGCAGTGCTGCCGGCCTGCGACGGAACAGTGACCGTGGTGGAGGTCGGCTGGTAGCGGTCGTTGAACTCGTCGGTCGCCGTGATGTAGGCGGCACCGTCGACATAGCGCGTACTGCTGGTCAACTGCCCCTTGGCGAGGGTGTCGTAGTTCCAGGAGGCAAGCACGGTGTCAGCCTGCTTTACCTTCGTTTTGCGTCCGAGCTCGTCGTACTCCGTGGTCAGAGCGGTCTCACTGGCGTCGGTAACGGTGGTCGCCCTGCCGAGCTTGTCGTATTCGGTGCGGGTGATCCCGGCGTCGGGGTCGTCGACGACCGTCTTCTGACCGCGGCTGTCGAACGTGTAGCGCCAGGTGTTGCCGTCCGGATCGGTGACGGTGGTGGGCTCGTCGTATTTGCCGTAGCCGTACGTGGTGCTCTGCGACGTGGTGCGTGCTGCGTCCGTGTACTGGAGCAGTTCGGTGGTCCGCCCGCGGGCGTCGGTCACGGTGGTGGTGGCCGTGCCCCCCTTCGGCGGAACGACCGTGGTGCGGTCGCCTCCGTACACCGTGGTGGTGCGCCACTGTTCGTCACCGAACTTGACGGACAGCGCGTCGGTGACCCGGCCGGTCCCGTCGTAGATGTTCTGGGTCGCGGTGGGGACGGTGTTGACGGCGGCGGTTGCCAGCTTGGCCTCGGGCAGGCCGTCGGCGTAGTAGGCGGCGTACGACTGCCAGGCCCAGCCACGGGTGTCGTACATGGTTTCCGTCATGATCCGGTTCTGGGTACCGGTGGCCGGGGCCTGCGTCTGGCGCTCGCGCAGGAGCCTGTCGTACAGGCTGTAGGTGGTGCGGTAGTCGCCGTTCTGCTTCAGCGTCTTGGTGGTGACGGCGTTGTCGGCCGTCTTGGAGATGGTGTAGCTGTATTCGGCCGACGGCTTGCCCGCATGGTCCGCCATGGCCCAGCCGGGCTGCCATACCTTGAGCAGTCTGCCGAGTCCGTCGTACACGGCGTCGGTGCGCTTGTTGTTCGGGTCGACCTCGGCGATGGCCACTCCGCGCGCCGGCTCATAGGTCGTGGTGGTGACGTGGCCACGCGGATTGGTGACAGTGACCGACGTCGGGGCCTCGACGGTGGTCGGTACGTAGTCGGTCTTCGTCGTCTTCAGGAGTGCGTCGGTCGAGGTCTTCTCACGGCCGTGCTGGTCATAGGTGTGGGCGGCAGTGGTGAGGTAGCCGGTGCCCTTGTCGTCCTGCTCGTCCAGCCGGGTCACATCACCCTTGACCGGCGCGGCGGTCAGACTGGTCGCGTTGTCGTAGTAGTGACGTTCGGCCGAGACCAGGTCGTCGGGAAGCTTCGGGGCTGTACCGCAAGGCTTGGCCACGGTCCTGGATTCGGCGACCAGATTGAGGATGTTCTTGGCCGCACTGCGGGCGTAAGTGGTGGTGGTGCACTCCTCGTCGCCGCTCTTGGCCGTGTCGCCGAGATCGGACTCGGTCAGGACCTGGCCGACCTCGTCGAAGGTCCGCTCGACCCTGGTGGTCCGCCAGCCCGATCCGACAGCGGTCCTGAGCTGTTCGCTCTTTCCGCCGGTGGCATACGCCTTGCGGTCGGGCAGGTTCTCCGGCCGCTTCTCGGTGGCCGTTGCGGCGGACAGCCAGGGTTCGTAACTGGTGGTGGACTCCAGCTTCCCGCCGTCACCGTTGTACACCGCCAGTTCGCGGGTCATGCCGGCGAAGGGTTCCTTGTCGGTGACCGAGACACCTTCCTGGTCCTTGACCGAGGCGCCGTCAATGCCGCGGAAGTAGCGGAATTCCTGCAGGGTGCGCTTCTCGGGTGCGGCTCCGGTGCGTACCTGCACGCGGCCGTATCCCTTGCGGTCGCTGTAGGTGAGGTGCTTGGCGTTGGTGAACTCGTCGTCCTTGGACTTGGCCCAGGCCATACCGTCCAGGTAGGAGTAATCCGTCTGCTTGGCGACGGCGCCCTTGGTGTTCGGGTTCTCCAGGATCTGTGTGACCACATAGGAGTGGAACCAGTCGAGGTAGGGCTCGTACTCCGCGCCCGGAGCGTCCGGCGGCGACCATTTCACCGGGTAGCAGCGCCGGGTGTTGGACTCCGGGGCGGGCACGCTGCCGGCCTTGCAGTCCGTCTCCGAGTAGGTGATGCCGAGGGATCCGCCGCTCTCGGTGTCTATGCCGTAGACGCGGTAGCGCCACAAGGGGGGTACGGGGTCGGGCTTGCCGCCGGTGGTGGCGCCCTCGACCCGGTTGGGGAGGGTGAGGCCCTTGAAGTTCACGGCCGGGAGGGTGACGTCGCCGGTTCCGGTGTGGCCGGTGCGGGTGACGGAGGTCAGCCACAGGGCTGGGTCACTGCCGTCGCCGGTGGGAGGGAAGGAGTGGTCCAGCTTCCAGGTGTCGACCGGTTTGTACGTCCCGCCGGTCAGGACCGATGTGGCGATGGTCGTCAGCCGCTTGCGGCTCCAGAAGGACGGGGAGTAGCGGCCCTTGCATTCTGTGCCCGAAGCGCAGTAACGGTCGAACGGTACGTCCGGCCAGTTCTTCGCATGCGCTTTGTCGAAGGTGCCGCAGTCGCTCAGGCATCGTTCGGAGTGGGTGAAGTCGACCTTGGCCGCCGCCTTGGCCGAGTACATGGTGTTGGAGCGCAGCCCGTACTCGATGCGTTTGAGATATCCGCCCCGGTCGTAGGGGGTGGCGGTGGAAGCGCCGGTCGTGGGATTCACGTTCAGGCCGTAGTAGTTGGGCTCCTTGTCCCAGTAGTAGACCATCGCGTCGTCGTGCGTGTCGATGACCACATCGAGGTTCCAGCGCCACGCCTGCTGGCACCAGGAGTCCTTGAAGGCCGCGGCGTGACAGGGCTCGTCGGTCTGGTTGCCGAAGACCGGCACAGTCCAGGCGGAGTTGGTCTCGTCCTTGCCTGCGGCCCAGCCGTCGGGCCTGTTGTACCCGAAGTAGTAGCGGGTGCCGTCCGGGGTGGTCACCCGCCAGTACTCACCATCGTCGTCGCCGTTGGCGAGGGCGGTGTTCTTGAGCTTGGCGATCTTTGTGCCGTCGTCGCTCTCCAGGTGCCATTCACCCGAAGTCGAGTCCTTGACCAGAGTGTTGGACTGCCCGCCGAGGTTGATGACCGCATTGTCCGTCTTCCAGCACAGGTCACCGACCTTGGCGGTCGTGTTGCTGTTGGCGGTGTCGTCGCTGCACGAGATGTACTGGCGCTCGATGTATCCCGGCTCCATCGACCAGCCGTCGCCGATGCTGTTCGCCTGGTTGTTCGTAGCGGCGGTGCGTCCGTCGACCGACTGAGAGGAGTATCCGAGTTTCAGGTCGGGGGCCGTCCCTCCGGGGACCTTGGGGACGTCGATCGGATAGTTCCAGGAGAAGGCGCCGTTCGAGCCGCCGGCGGCCCATGAGGCGGACGGTGCGAGGGAAGTCGCGCTGAAACTCCCCGAGGGGCCCGAATCCGCAGCGGTGGCCGCCAGCAGCACGGTGCCCTCGGCGACGGCCGGCGTCGAAGCGAGGCCGACCGGAGTGTCGCCCGGGTCGGCGCTCCGGAGCGACGCAGCCGCGGCAGGCAGGGAGACCTCGGCAGTAAGGGAGCCCGCCTTGGTGTCATTGCCCGTGGGCAATGCGCTGCCAGTTTTGCAGTCCTTATTACTCGGGGTGGTGAGGGCGCAGACCGGAAGTGTGCGCAAGGTCAGGCGGGAGGCCCAGTCACCGCCGTAGGCGTGGCGGAAGCCGGAGTAGTCGAGTTCCACGTTCACGGAGCCCGAGGCGCCGGCTGTCGGACGGACGGCGAGCAGGACCCCGTCGACACCAGCCTTCTCGGTCGTCCCACGGTCGAGCACCTGGACCTGAACCCGGTCCGGTCCCGCCACACGAGGGGCGGCCTTGAGGCCCTGGACCTTCTTGGCACGGTCGGTTGCGCCCCTGCTGTTGGCGCTTTCCGGACGGCCGACGCGGACGGGCAGAGCGCCTACCTTGCCGGAGCCCGCGTCGGGGACGGCCGACGTCACGGTGCCGGGTTGAGGCCAGCTGACCCGTGGTTCCTTCCAGGGGTGCTTGATCGTCTGATCCGGCTTGGAGGCGGATCGTTTCTCCACAAGCGAGGTCTGAACGGGATCCGGCTTCTTGAGATTCAGCAGACTCAGCTCCGCAGCGGCCACGACGGGACCGGCAAGCAAACCTGCGAACAGAAACACGGCCAGGGGCACAGCGATCAGCCGCACCCGCCGCCCTATGCGTCCAGCACGGACGCGCCCACCCCACACCATGTCCCGAGCTCCCCACCAGTGGACAGAAAGATCCAAGTCAGACACGGAAGGTAACAGAGCCTTCACATCCTCCACATGCGAAATTGACGGTTCATTTGCAGTTTCAAGCCAAAAATGAATACAAATTGGAGTCAATGCATCCACGATCACGAAAGTTGTCATGATTTAGGTAGATGAAATTGAGTCAACTTTCCGGCAATTTCAGCGGTGTCGTCGACGCAACACCGGATTCACGTTCCTCACGATTCCCGCACGATCTAAGGTGCGTCACGATCAGACCGGGAGGGGATTCCCCATATGGGACATTATGAAAAAATAGGACGAAGGGCAGCGAATGGCGCTGTTGCTTCGACGGTGCTCGCGCTCACGATTGCTCTTTCCCTTCCGCAACATGTGCAGACCGCCACGGCCGCACCAAGCGAAGGTCCGCCCAGCAGCGGTCCGATCTCGGAGTCGTTCGAAGCGGAAGAAAACGCTCTCGCTGAGGCGGCCGACACCGGGGAGCGAGTGGAGGTCCTGTCTCAGCGCACCGAGACGTCGCAGGTCTTCGCGAACCCTTCCGGGACATTCACTCGGGACAGTTACGCAATGCCCCAGTGGACCCGGCAGGGCCACAAGCTGGTCGACATCGATACCGGTCTTGCATTCGAAGCGGGTGGACGAATAAGAACGAAGGCCACCACAGTCGGGGTGAGCTTCTCGGGCGGCGGTAACGGCCCATTGGTCACGGTGGTGCGTGACGGCCGGAGCCTGTCCCTGAACTGGCCCACGGAATTGCCAAAACCGACGGTTTCCGAGGACACAGCCACCTACCCCGAGGTGCTGCCCGGGGTGGACCTGAAGCTCAAGGCCAACAATTCCGGCTTCAGTCAGCTATTGGTCGTCAAGTCCGCCGAAGCGGCCGCCAATCCGGAGCTCAAGTCGATCGGGCTGAGAATAGCCGCCGACGGACTGGACGTCACGACCGATGGTGACGGCAACCTGACTGCCGTCAATCCCGCCGACCAGAAGGTGTTCGTCGCCCCCGCGCCACGCATGTGGGACAGCAGTACGGCCACGCCTCCGGCTGCAGCCCGCTCGGCCACACCGCCCGACGGGGGGCCGGCGTCGAACGGCGAGTTCGAGCCCGGTCATGGCGCCCTCGAATCGGTCATACCCATCCGAGTCGCCGACGATCAGATGACGTTGTCGCCGGACCAGTCTCTACTCGTGGGCGAAGAGACGAAGTACCCCGTGTACATCGATCCGGCCGTCACCGGAGCGCGTGAGGCATGGACAATCGCCTACCAGAAGACACCGACCACCGGATACTTCAATGGAGCGGGGTGGGACGGAGCGACGACACCTACCGCACGCGTGGGATATGAGAATGTGACCAACGGACTGGCGCGCTCCATGTTCCGCATGGACACCGATAATCTCTGGAACACGAAGAAGCAGGTCATCAAGTCGACGTTCAGGGCCAAAAACTCCTGGTCGTGGTCGTGCACCAAGAAGAAGGTGGAGATCTGGCTGACCGGCTCCATCTCGACGTCCACCAACTGGAAGAGCCAGGACAATACAACGTTCTGGAAGAGGAAACTGGACGACGTGACCGACGCCAAGGGGTACGACTCGTCCTGCCCTGGTGGAAATCTCGCCTTCGATGTGACATCCGGAGTCACGGAGGCCGCAAGCAAGAAATGGCCCAACATCACGCTCGGCCTGCAGGCGACCAATGAGGCAGACGTGTACAGCTGGAAGAAGTTCGACGCCAAGTCGGCCGTGCTGTCCACCGAGTACAACACCGTGCCCAACGCCCCGACCAGCCTGGATACCAGCCCCAGTTCGGGCGGCTGCCTGACCTCTGCCCCGTTCGTCTCCATCGGCAACACGGACGTGACACTCAACGCCAAGGTCAGCGACCCCGACGGCGGCACGGTGAAGGCCCGGTTCGACCTCTGGGCCACAGGCCATCACCCCAACGATGACCCCAACGGGGTCCTGATCGTGAGCACCAAGGTCTCAACGACCTCAGGCAAGGTCGCGACTCTCAAGGTGCCCAAAGCCACACTTCAGAAGTACCTCGCCACCGGCAACGGCAACTTCTCCTGGAAGGCCCGGGCAGAGGACGCCACGGCGGAGTCCGCATGGACTCCGGCCGCCGGTCAGCCCGGCTGCCGGTTCGTCTTCGACCCGAACCGCCCGAGTACCCCGCCGACCATCACGTCGACCGACTTCCCCGACGGCTCGGACGGCTGGCCGCAGCAGACAGGAGAAGCCCGGAAGCCTGGCTCGTTCATCATCGGCAACGGTGGCGTCAACGACGTGACGTCGTACGAGTACTGGACCGACTGGGACCCCACCATCCGCTCCGTCACACCCACGGTCGACCTGGACGGAGACGGCAAGAAAGACGCCAAGATCACGCTCACTCCGCCTTCGGCGGGCTCACAGAGGCTGTACGTGCGTAGCCTCGACGCAGCCAAGAACCGGTCCGACGGCGCGTACTACCTGTTCTATGCCAACAGTCCTGGCGTGCCGGACAAGCCCGGGGACCTCAACGGCGACGGCAACGCCGACCTCTACGGTGTGCGAACCAATGGCGAACTATGGCTCTACCCAGGGCAGGGAAACGGCCGCGTGGGAACAGCCACCCCAGCAGGCAACACCGACTTCAGTGGAGCCTCCATCACCCACCGCGGCGACTGGACGGGCGACGGATACGAAGACCTGATCGCGGCACTGCCCGGGGACGAGGGCAAAACGCTGTACGCGTTCCCCAACAACGGAGTGGGTTTCGCCTGCACAAGCCGTGACGAACAAGCAGACGGGCAGTCCCGGTCCTGTCAGATCGACGCACAGGAACTCCAGGTCCTGGACGAGGCCAACAACCACTGGGCAGCAGCCGATCAGATCCTCGCCATCGGGGATGTCGACGGGCCGCTCGACACCGACGGCGACGGCACCATCGACATACCCGGCTACCCGGACCTCCTGGTCAAGGAAGGCAACCTGCTCTGGCTCTACTTCGGCTCCGATTCCTTCTACCTCGACCAGAGCCGGGCCCCTGTCCTGATCAGCGACGGATCATGGTCCACCTACGACCTTGTCGCACCAGGAGACCGCACCGGGAACGGCCATGTCGACCTGATCGCACGCCACAAGACCAACGGCGAACTGCGCCTCTACGAGGGCAAGGGGAACTCCGGCGAAGGGCTCGGCTCCGGCCCGGCGTCCGTCGCCATCGGGTCCGGCTGGACCCGCGCCAACCGTCCGCTGGTCACGGCGGTCCCCGATGCCGACGGCGATGCCAAGGTTGACATCTGGGCAACCGGAGGCGACGGACAGCTCTACTTCTACCCGAACATCTCGGGCAGCGGAGTCGCCGTGGGCACTTCGGGATGGCAGAACTTCCAGGCACTGAGCTGATCCCAGGAGTACGTGGACGAGGTGGCCCGTACCGGTTTCGTTCCGGTACGGGCCACTCACGTGAGAGGTGGATGCGGCGCGCCCGTACCGGACCGCGCGGGCCCCGTCCCGTTTCGCCCGCATCGCCCGAGGCGTCCGGGGTACTGTGCCGGGCTCGGCACCCGTCAGGTGGTGGGCGGGAGAGCAGGACCTCTACTCCTCCGGCGGGAAGACGGCCTCCCCCGAGTCGATCAGTGTGATCGTGATCGCCTCGACCGGGCATCCCTCGGCCGCGGCGAGGACCTTCTCGTTGGCGTCGGTCTCCGGGGTCGCCGGATGGGACTGCCGCGCGGAATCCAGCGCGAATCCGTCCGGGGCGTGGTTCACGCACATCCCGGAGCCGATGCAGACCCCGCGGTCGACCTCCACGGCCCAGCGGTCCCCCATCACGCACCGCCCTGGTAGCCGGCCGGCAGGTGGATCATCTTGTGCTCGAAGTACTCGGCGTATCCCTCGGGCCCGAACTCCCGCCCCAGGCCGGAGTTCTTGTAGCCGCCGAACGGGCCGAGCATGTCGAGGCTGAAGGTGTTCACGCTGTACGTGCCCGTCCTGACCCGGCGGGCGATGTCGATGCCGCGTTCGGTGTCGGCGGTCCAGACGCTGCCGCTGAGACCGTAGTCGGAGTCGTTGGCGATCCGTACGGCCTCGGCCTCGTCGCTGTACGGCAGGAGGCAGATGACGGGGCCGAAGATCTCCTCGCGGGCGATACGCATGGAGTTGTCGACGTCGCCGAAGAGGGTCGGCTCGACGTACCAGCCCCGTTCCTGGGACGCCGGACGACCGCCGCCGGTGAGGATCTTGGCGCCCTCGTCCTGGCCGATCCGGATGTAGTCGAGCGAGCGCCGCTGCTGGCGCTGCGCGACGAGGGGGCCGAGTTCGGTGGCGGGGTCGAGCGGGTCGCCGACCTTCAGCGCACCCGCCGCGGCGGCGAACGCCTCGGCCATCTCGTCGTAGCGGGAGCGCGGGACGAGGATGCGGGTCTGGGCAACACACGCCTGTCCGTTGATCATCCAGGCGAAGGGGACGATGCCGGCGACGGCCGCGTCCAGATCGGCGTCGGGGAGGATCACGGCGGCGGACTTCCCGCCCAGCTCCAGCGTGACCCGGGTGAGGTTGCGGGAGGCGACCTCCATCACCCGGCGCCCCGCGGCCACGGACCCGGTGAACGACACCTTGTCGACGCCCGGATGCCCGACCAGGTACTCGCTGACCTCACGGTCGGCCGGAAGGATCGAGAGCACCCCCTCCGGCAGCCCGGCCTCGGCGGCGATCTCGGCCAGGATGTAGGCGTCCAGCGGCGATTCGGGCGAGACCTTGAGCACGGCGGAGCAGCCGGCCAGCAGCGCGGGCGCGAGCTTGGCGGCCGCGGTGAACTGCGGAACGTTCCACGGCACCACGGCCGCGACCACCCCGACCGGCTCCCGGCGCACCAACAGCGGCCCGAGCACCCCGTCCCGCCGCTCCTCGTACGGGAAGGTACGGGCGACGGTGATCGCCGCGTCCCACACCATCATCGCGGCCAGCGCCTGGACCATGATGCTGGACGTGTACGGGGTGCCGTTCTCCGAGCTGATGACCCGGGCGATCTCCTCGTACCGCACGGCGAACGCGTCCTTGATCCGGGTGATCACCTCGATCCGCTCGTCGAGGGACGCCCGCGGCCAGGGCCCCTCGTCGAAGGCCCGCCGGGCGGCGGCGACGGCCCGGTCCACGTCCGCCTCACAGGCGTGCGGCACCCGGCCGATGACCTGTTCGGTGTGCGGGGAGATGACCTCGATGACATCCCGGCCCAGCGGATCGACCAACTCCCCGCCGATGAACAGTTTTCCGTGTTCGACAAGCTCGGTCATGGCTGCTGCCTCCCGCGGCCCGGCGCGTTACCCGACTCGTTGTCTGACTCCGTGTCAGAACTGATACCAGTTCCAGTTCCAGGAGTCCACGGCTGCGACAGCACCCGCCCGGATCACCGGCGGACCGGCCCGCGTCACCTCCGGCGCGCAGCACGTACCGCGCCTGACAGATGGTCGACCGGGGCTACTACTGGAACAAGTTCTCGTTACAGTGGGCGCTACGCACCACAGCTGCACGTCGCCGAGAGAGATGGGGACCCATGACACAGGTGACCGACCACGGCGGGGGCGTACACAGCATCAAGGTCCCCATCCCTGACAACCCGCTCGGCCACACTCTTGTGCATGTTCTCGACACCGATCGCGGGCCGGTCCTGATCGATACGGGCTGGGACGATCCGGAGGCGTGGGACACGCTCGCCGCCGGGCTCGACGCCGTCGGGGTGGGTATCGGGGACATCCACGGGGTGGTCATCACCCATCACCATCCCGACCACCACGGCCTCTCCGGGCAGGTTCGCGAGGCGTCCGGCGCCTGGATCGCCATGCACGCGGCGGACACCGCGATCGTGCGCCGGACCCGGAAGTCGGAACCAGGCACCTGGCTGAAGTACCTCGTGGCGAAGCTCACCGCGGTCGGTGCGCCCGAGGAGCATCTCGCGCCGTTGCGGGCGGCCGCGGCCAAGGGGGGCCGGATGCGCACCCTGCCCGGGCTGCGGGCCGCGCTTCCGGACCGGGAGATCGTTCCCGGTGAACTCCTCGGTCTGGCCGGCCGCAAGCTACGGGCCATCTGGACGCCGGGGCACACGCCCGGCCATGTCTGCCTGCACCTGGAGGAGGGACATCCGAGGAATCTGCCGGGCCGTGGCCGGCTCTTCTCCGGCGACCACCTGCTGCCGGGCATCAGCCCGCACATCGGGCTGTACGAGGACCCGGACGACGCGACGGTGACCGACCCTCTCGGGGACTACCTCGACTCCCTGGAGCGCATCGGCAGGCTCGGGGTCGCCGAAGTGCTGCCCGCCCACCAGTACGCGTTCGCGGACGCGGCAGGGCGTGTGCGGGAACTTCTGGACCATCACGAGGAGCGGCTGACCGGGCTGCTCGGGCTGCTGGCCACACCGCTGACACCGTGGGAGCTGGCCGAGCGGATGGAGTGGAACCGGCCCTGGGAACAGATCCCGAACGGCTCCCGGAACATCGCCGTCTCGGAGGCCGAGGCTCATCTGCGGCGGCTGGTGAAGCTCGGGCGTGCGGAGGCCGTGACGGGGAGCGAGCCCGTGACGTACGTCGCAGTGTGAAGGCGGCCCACGCTCCAGCGGGCCGGAGGGCGGGCGGTGGCGCTCCTCCCGGCCCGGAACCGCTCCGACCGCGCCCGGTACAGTGGGCGAGTCGTCATCATGCCCGTTCAGGGGGAAGCCGGTGCAAATCCGGCACTGACCACGCAGCCGTGAACCGTCATAGGAGACGGTGAGTCGGAATGCCCTGTCCGCGGTCGTGACCGGCTCGCACCACCGGAACCCCGGTGGTCGGCACCGTCGAGGTATACGGAGCCGGAGCCTGGTGCCTGAGCGTGCCTGTGCCCGGTTCCCCCGCAGGAGAGGCCCCGCCCGCCATGACCGTACGCCGCAGCGCAGCAACGCTCGCCGCCACCGCCACCGTGCTCTGTGCGGCCGCTGCCCCGGTCGCGGTCGCAGCGCCGTCCCCGTCGCCCTCGCCGTCCGCCGCACTGCCTTCCGGGCTGTACGGGACGAAGGACCCCACGTACGACGGTGTCTGGCGGCAGTCGCTGGCCTTCCTCGCCCAGCGGGTCGAGGGGGTCACGCCCGCCACGAAGTCGGTGGACTGGCTGATCGCGCAGCAGTGCGGCAACGGCGCCTACGCCGCGTACCGGCCCGACGTCTCCCAGCCGTGCACGGAGAAGACCGTGCTGGACACCAATGCCACCGCGGCCGCCGTCCAGGCGCTCGTCGAGGTGGGCGGGCACCGGGACATCGTGAACAACTCGGTGCGCTGGCTGAAGTCCGTACAGAACGAGGACGGCGGCTGGGGCTACACCGCCGGCGCGCCCAGTGACGCCAACTCCACCTCCCTGGTGATCGGCGCCCTTGCCCGGCAGGGGCAGCAACTCGGCGACATCACGACCCCCGGCGGCAAGACCCCCTACGACCCGCTGCTCAAGCTCGCGATCCCGTGCGGTGGCAAGGACGGCGGCGCCTTCGCCTACCAGCCCGACAAGGCCGGGAAGCTCGCCGCCAACGCGGACGCCACCGCGGCCGCCGTGCTCGGCACGATGGGCAAGGCCCTGGCCGTCGGGAACAACGCCGCGGTCAAGGCGCCCAGCTGCCACCCGGGGTCCGGTCTCACGCCCGAGCAGGCCGCGCAGAACGGCGCCCACTTCCTCGCGGACGCCCTCGCGACCAGCGGTCATCTCAGCCTGGCGCCGATGCCCGGCGCCACCGACTCCACCCCGCAGCCCGACTTCGGCAACACCGCGGACGCGGTCGTCGCACTGTCGGCCGCGGGCCACCAGGACAAGGCTGCCAAGGCCGTGGCCTGGCTGAAGAAGAACTCCGGGGCCTGGGCCGAGCAGAACGGTCCCGCCGCCTACGCTCAGCTCGCCCTCGCCGCGCACGCGACCGGCGACGACGCCCGCGACTTCGGCGGCGTCGACCTGATCGGCAAGCTGAACGCGACCGGTCCCGCCCCCGCGGCCATCACGACGCCCGACCCGTCCGCCGACACCGGGTACGTGGCCACGGAGAAGGACCAGGTCCACAGCGGGGACGACGTGATCGGCGGCGTGTGGTGGTACGTCGGCATCGGCCTCGTCGTCGGTGCGGGCGCCGGCTTCCTGATCAGCGGCCGCCGGAAGAACCAGCAGCTGTGAGGCGGGCGGGAAGGGCCGCCGCTCTCCTGGTGGTCCTGGGCGCCGTCCTGGCCGTGCTCGGCGCGGGGACGGCTCAGGCGGCCGGGTACCGGTACTGGTCGTTCTGGGAGGGCTCCGGCACCGGCTGGACGTACGCCACCCAGGGCCCGTCCCTGGTCCGGCCGGACGACGGCGCGGTGCAGGGTTTCCGGTTCTCGGTGAGCGAGGACTCCCAGGACTCGGCGAGGCCGCGCCGTTCCCCCGGTTTCGCGAAGATCTGCGCGGACACCCCGGCCGAGGACGGCACCAAGCGGGTCGCGCTGGTCATCGACCCGGGCACGGCGGCGGACGCCCCGGCCGGCGAGACTCCGCCCGCGCTGCGCACCGCGTGCGCACAAGTCGCCCCGGACGCGAGCACCGCGGAGGCGCTCGCCTCGGTGGCCAAGCCGCTGCGCTACAGCAGCGACGCGCTGCTCTGTGCCATATCCGGCTATCCGGCCTCGGGCTGCGGCGAACAGGTCTCGGGCAACGGTCACGAGGCGCCTGCCGCGTCCGCATCCGCGTCCCCGGCCGATTCCGCCGCCGGCTCGGGGGACTCCGGCGGCTCCGGTGGCGGACCGTCCGCCGGGGTGCTGGTCGGGGTCGGCGCCGTTCTTCTCCTCGGCATCGCCGCAGTCGTGCAGGCCCGCCGCCGCCGCGGATGACCGCCTCGACCACCGGCCCGGTCCGGCTGCGCCGCCCGCTGCGCGCCCCCGGGGCGACCCGGAGCAACGCCCTGCCCGCCGGGGCCTGGTGGCTGTGGGCGCTCGGCCTCGCCACCGCCGCGTCCCGGACCACCAATCCTCTGCTGCTCGGCCTGTTGGTGGGGGTGGCGGGCTATGTGGTCGCGGCGCGCCGTACGGATGCGCCGTGGGCCCGTTCGTACGGGGCGTTCATCAGGATCGGACTGTTCGTCGTCGGTGTGCGGCTGGTCTTCTCCGTCTTTCTCGGTTCGCCGATCCCCGGTACGCATCCGGTGTTCACACTCCCCGAGGTGCCACTGCCCGACTGGGCGAAGGGCGTCAGGATCGGTGGACGGGTCACCGCCGAACAGCTGGTCTTCGCGCTGTACGACGGGGCGAAACTGGCCACCCTGCTGATCTGCGTCGGTGCGGCGAACTCGCTCGCCAACCCGGCCCGACTGCTGAAGTCGCTGCCGGGTGCGCTGTACGAGGCGGGGGTCGCCGTCGTCGTCGCGATGACGTTCGCGCCGAACATGGTCGCCGATGTGGCCCGGCTGCGCACCGCACGGCGACTGCGGGGCCGCCCGACCGGCGGCATCAAGGCGGTCCTGCAGATCGGACTGCCGGTCCTGGAAGGCGCGTTGGAGCGGTCGGTCGCGGTGGCGGCCTCGATGGACGCGCGCGGATACGGGCGCACCGCACAGGTCCCGCCCGCCGTCCGGCACACCACGAACGTCCTCACGCTCGGCGGGCTGCTCGGGGTGTGCGCGGGTACGTACGGTCTGCTGGCCGCGCAGGGTGCGGTGTACGGCCTGCCGCTGCTGATCGCCGGGCTCGTCGCCGCGATGGCCGGACTGCGACTCGGCGGGGCCCGCTCGGTCCGTACCCGCTACCGGCCCGACCGGTGGGGCGCGCGGGCCTGGCTGGTGGCGGGTTCGGGGGTCACGGTGGCCGTGGCGATGATCTGGGCGGGCGGTGTCGACGGGGAGGCGCTGCGCCCCGGGGTCGTACCGCTGGTCGCACCGGTGCTTCCGTTGTGGCCCGCGGCGGCGGTGCTGATCGGGCTGCTGCCCGCGGTGGTGGCGCCGGTGCCGCCCCCGGTGGGCGCCCCGAACTCCAAGGAGAGCCAGTGATCCGGTTCGAGCACGTCTCGGTGCAGTACGAGGGGACGGAGCGCCCCACCCTCTCCGGGGTCGATCTGACCATTCCCGAGGGCGAGTTGGTACTGCTCGTCGGTCCGTCCGGGGTCGGCAAGTCGACACTGCTGGGCGCCGTGTCCGGTCTCGTACCGCACTTCACCGGCGGCACGCTGAGCGGCCGGGTCACGGTCGACGGCCGCGACACGCGTACTCACAAACCACGCGAACTGGCCGATCTGGTCGGCACGGTGGGCCAGGACCCGCTCTCCCACTTCGTCACCGACACGGTCGAGGACGAGCTGGCGTACGGGATGGAGTCGCTGGGCCTCGCCCCCGATGTGATGCGGCGGCGGGTCGAGGAGACCCTCGATCTGCTGGGCCTGGCCGGGCTGCGCGACCGGCCGATCGCCACGCTCTCCGGCGGGCAGCAGCAGCGGGTCGCGATCGGCTCGGTCCTCACCCCGCACCCGAAGGTCCTGGTTCTCGACGAGCCCACGTCCGCGCTGGACCCGGCGGCGGCCGAGGAGGTCCTCGCCGTGCTGCAGCGGCTGGTGCACGACCTGGGTACGACGGTCCTGATGGCGGAGCACCGGCTGGAGCGGGTGGTGCAGTACGCGGACCAGGTCGTCCTGCTGCCGTCGCCGGGCGCCGCACCGGTCATGGGCGCGCCCGCGGACATCATGGCCGTCTCCCCGGTCCACCCGCCGGTGGTCGCGCTGGGCCGGCTGGCGGGGTGGGAGCCGCTGCCGCTCTCGGTCCGCGACGCCCGGCGCCGGGCGGCGGGTCTTCGCGAGCGGCTGGCGCAGGCACGGCCGCCCGCCCCGTCGTCCGCGCCGTCCCACGCAACCGTGGTGGCCCCGCCGCCCACCGCCCCCGCGCGGCGCGGCGCCCTCGCCCGGCTGCTGGGCCGCGGCGCACAGACCACCACCGCCGCTTCCGGGCCCGTCGCCGATGCCACGGCCCGGGTCGAGCGTCTCGGTGTACGGCGTGGGCGCGTCGAGGCGCTGCGCCGGGTGACGCTCACCGTCGCCGCCGGCGAGACCGTCGCCCTGATGGGCCGTAACGGCGCGGGCAAGTCCACCCTGCTGGCCGCGCTCGTCGGCATGGTCGAGCCCACCACGGGCACCGTCCTCGTCGGCGGCCGGACCCCGCACCGTACGCCGCCGCGCGAGATGGTGCGCCGGGTCGGCCTCGTACCGCAGGAACCACGCGATCTGCTGTACGCGGACACGGTCGCCGCCGAGTGCGCCGCGGCCGACGCCGACGCGGGCGCCGCAGCGGGCAGCTGTCGGGCCCTGGTCTCCGAGCTGCTGCCCGGTGTGCCGGACGACACACACCCCCGCGATCTCTCCGAGGGGCAGCGCCTCGCGCTCGCCCTGGCCGTCGTGCTCACCGCGAGGCCCCCGCTGCTGCTCCTGGACGAGCCGACCCGCGGGCTGGACTACGCGGCGAAGGCCCGACTGGTAGGGGTGCTGCGTGGTCTCGCGGCCGAGGGGCATGCGATCGTCCTGGCCACGCACGATGTGGAGCTCGCCGCCGAGCTGGCGCACCGGGTGGTGATACTCGCCGACGGGGAGACCGTCGCGGACGGGGAGACCCGGCAGGTGGTGGTCTCCTCCCCGGCGTTCGCGCCGCAGACCGCGAAGATCCTCGCCCCGCAGGAGTGGCTGACCGTGACGCAGGTGCGCGGCGCGCTGGGAGCCACGTCATGAGCGGGCGCGGGACCCGGCCGGTACGTCTCGGACCGCGTGCGATCGCCGCGCTCGTCCTCATCAGTGCGATCGGTGTGGTCGCGTTCGGCTGGCCGCTGCTGGCCGGTGCGGACTCCGGTCTGGCGCACTCCCAGGACGCGCCGTGGCTGTTCGCCGCGCTGCTGCCGCTGCTGGTCGGCGTGGTCGTCGCGATGATCGCGGACTCCGGTCTCGACGCGAAGGCGGTGGCGATGCTGGGGGTGCTGGCCGCGGTCGGTGCCGCGCTGCGTCCGCTGGGCGCGGGCACGGCGGGGCTGGAACCGATGTTCTTCCTGATGGTGCTGAGCGGCCGGGTGCTCGGGCCCGGCTTCGGCTTCGTGCTCGGCTCGGTGACGATGTTCGCGTCCGCGCTGCTCACCGGTGGGGTGGGGCCGTGGATGCCGTTCCAGATGCTGTCGATGGGCTGGTTCGCGATGGGCGCGGGCCTGCTGCCGGGCCCGGACCGGCTGCGCGGGCGGGCCGAGCTGCTGATGCTCGCGGCGTACGGCTTCGTGGCGTCGTTCGCGTACGGCACGGTGATGAACCTGTACGGCTGGACGATCGTGCCCGGACTCGGTTCGGGGATCTCCTTCCAGCCGGGTGACCCGCTGCCGGAGAACCTGGTCCGCTTCCTCGCGTACTGCACGGCCACGTCGCTCGGCTGGGACCTGGGCCGGGCCGTGCTCACCCTGGTGCTGACCCTCACCATCGGCGCGACGCTGCTGAAGGCGCTGCGCCGGGCCACCCGCCGCGCCGCCTTCGAGGCCCAGGTCACATTCGACGCCCCCGGCAAGTGAGGCCTCCCACAGGGCCTGGCCCCTCCACGACCCGGGGTAGTAGCCGCACCCACTCGGTGCGAACTACCCCATATGCCCCCTGACCTGCTACGACACCTTTGAGGCAATTCAGCTGGTTCGAGACCTCCGCCTCCGGGTGCGAAGCGGGCTCGTATCGGGGGGCATTGCCACGGCTGAACGGCGCCGCTAACACTGGAGCCCGTCGCCGAGCACCGCCTGGTCCACCGAAACGGACCGCGGTCGGACGAGACCGTTCCACCCGCACCACCGCACGATCCGGATCGGCCCGCGACTCCCCCGTACCCGACGTTAGGACTCCTGTGTCGTTCGCCCGTAACATCCTGGCCCTGCCCCGCACCGCCCGCCGCAAGTCCGCCGTCGCCGGCACCGCCGTACTTCTCGGCACCACCGGCCTGGCCCTCGGCGTCACCCCGGCCATGGCCGCACCGGCCACCGCGCCGACCGCCGTCGCGGCAGGCGCGCAGGACGCGGCGAGGTCGATGATCGGCAACGCCGCACAGTTCCAGTGCTTCAGCAACATCGTCCATCACGAGAGCGGCTGGAATCCCAGCGCGACCAACGCCTCGTCCGGCGCCTACGGCCTCGTCCAGGCCCTGCCCGGCTCGAAGATGGCCTCCGCCGGCTCCGACTGGAAGACCAACGCCAAGACCCAGATCAAGTGGGGCATGGACTACATGAACTCCCGCTACGGCAGCCCGTGCGGCGCCTGGTCGTTCTGGCAGGCCAACCACTGGTACTGAGCCGACACTCCCTGAGCTCGCACGAAGGCCCCGACCGCCGGTCGGGGCCTTCGCCACGCCCTGACGCGGGTCAACACTTGGCAAACGATCTACTTCATATAACTTGGCCAGCTTAATAACCCGTTGGTCCATTTAGGCGCATTTTGCTTGGGTGTCCGTTCCCGTCAGCCGCCGAAGCGTTGTCACGTACGTGGAACCTCGAGATTTCTGGGATCGAAACACCGTACTGGCGGAAGCATTCTGCGCCAGCGACGAACGCATGCGTCTGGCGCAGGCGCTGCTGGACGAGGCGCAGGCGGAGCGGAGCCGAACGCTTGCGGCTTTCGCCGTCACAGTCGGCGACGACGGCTCGATCGCAGACATGATGGGCCTCAACGAACGCGAAGTGCGATTAGCGCGACGCACGGTGGGCCGCGGTGACGCCCGGTCCCTTGCCCAGGAACTCCTGAGCCAGCCCCCGCAAGCGACGAGGGAAGCACCGGCCGAACCCGCACCCGAGATCCCCGTGCCTCACCCGCACGAAGAGGTGATCGTTCCGCCGCTGGACACGCCACCGCCGGCCCCGGCCCCGCCCCCTCCTCCTTTGCCGCCCGTCGAGATGGAGAACACGGTCGTCTGGTCGCCCAGCATGGATTCCGTGCTGCTGTGGAGCTGGGAGTCCGGCCTCGACGTGCAGACGGTCGCCGCCGAACTCGGTCTGGACGTACGGGCGCTGCTGATGCGCGTTCAGGAGCTCGCCAACGACGGACTGCTCACGCTCGCGACCCCGGTCGCCGAGGTGAGCCGGTCCGGGCGGCACCGCCGACAGCACGAAGACGGATACGCCGCACTGTTCGCCCCCACCACCACCTTCCCCACCCACGTGCCGTACTGAGCGGGCACACCCGTCCGTCGCCCCGGTGGCATGGCACCAGCCGGTCTCCCGGCCGGGGCCATGCCACCGGGGCGCACGGTTCAGCGCCGTGCGGCGACCGTGTCGAACCAGCGCACGATCTGCGGCCCCGACTTCATGTACGTGGCGTTGTGGCCGGCAGAACCCTGGTCGGTCACCGGAGCCTCGACGCCGTGTGCGGCCAGATCGGCGGCACAGTTACGGGCGTTGGCGATCGGCACATCGGTGTCGCCGGACGAGGAGTAGAGGTGCACGGGAACGCCCGGCTTCCAGGCGCAGTTGCCGTCCTGGGCGCGCACCGCGGCCAGCAGGGCGCCGGTGGGGTGCTGGACCTGCCGGTAGTAGTCGTCGGTGAGCAGCTCCTTCAGCGTCGCGGGCAGCGCCGGGATGATCTGCTCCTCGGTGTGGTTGGTGTCGAAGAGGTCGTCGACGATTCCCGCGTACGGCTCCCGGAACACTTCGGAGGGGTCCTTGTAGAGCGGGTGGAGCCTGTTCTGCGCGGTGAGGAAGTAGGTCATGTAGAAAATGCCGCTGGTGTCGTTGACGCTGCCGTCGAACAGGCCGGGTGTCTCGGCGTGCTCGATGTCGTACGGCCCGGAGACGGGGGCGAGGGCCCGGAGCCTGAAGTGCCGGTCGACGCCGCTGTCGAGGGCCTTGCCCAGGGCCATCGCGACCTGGCCGCCCTGGGAGAAGCCACTGGCGTACACATCGCCGGTGAGCGGGCGGTCCAGGCGCAGCGCGGCGGTGCGGGTGGCCCGCAGCATGTCCACGGAGGCCGTGACGGAGGACTTGGTGTCCATGTACGGGTGACGGCCCGGCCCCTTGCCGAGGCCCAGGTAGTCGGGGGCGGCGACGGCACGGCCCGCCGAGGCGTGGAGGTAGGGAGCGAAGCGGCCGAAGTCCTCGCCGACGGAGGGCGCGTAGTCGCGGTGGGCCATCGTGCCGTGGGTGTCGGAGACCAGGTCCAGACGGTGCGGGCCGCCCTTGGGGAGGGCGAGGAGGCCGGTGGCGATGGTGGGTGCGCCCTGCGGGGTGATGGTGCGGTAAGTGAGGCGGTAGGCCCGCAGGCCGTGGCGGACGGTGTCGGTGTCCATCCCTCCCGAGGCGAGGAAGCGGGCGACGTCGGCACGACCGAGGTCGGCCACAGGGGTGATGTCCAGGAGGGTCCCTCTGCCGTGCGCCGCGGCTGAGTGGGGCGACTCGGGTGCGCCGGTGGACTGTTGGGCCACGGCCGGTGCGGTGCCGAGTGCGGCGAGGACCAATACGGTGGCGGCCGCCAGACCGCGGCGGGCGGCGCGGTTTCGTGTGTTCCAAGTTGTGCGGTTCATAAGGCTGTTGTCGTCCATGACCACGAAGCTATGCGGCCGCGCGCGGCGCCGGTAGCGGCGTGGGCCCCCGGCCGGAGGTGCATCTGGCAACACCTCCGGCCGGGGGGCTTCCTCCCCAGTGCCGCGTTGGACCGACCGGCACATGGGGGGGTGGGAGAAGGAGCGGGGCCGGGTGCGTGCAGCTGCAACGCGGAGGAGGGAGGCAACGCGAAGGGGGTCCCCCTTGCCTTTCGGGCCATGGGGGAGTTGTTGACCGACGACAACGCCGCAGGTGTGCGTGCCCAGCCCCGCGACGCCGCCCCCCATGTGCCGGTCGGTCTTACAGCCGCTGGATGATCGTGCCCGTCGCCAGCGCTCCGCCCGCGCACATCGCGATCAGTGCGAACTCCTTGTCCCGGCGCTCCAGTTCATGCAGGGCCGTGGTGATCAGCCGGGCCCCGGTGGCGCCCACCGGGTGGCCGAGCGCAATGGCTCCGCCGTTGACGTTGACCTTTTCGAGGTCCTGCTCGAAGACCTGGGCCCAGCTCAGCACCACCGATGCGAAAGCCTCGTTGATCTCTACGATGTCGATGTCCTTGAGCGACATCCCGGCCTTGCCGAGCACCGCCCGGGTCGCGTCGATCGGTCCGTCGAGGTGGAAGTGCGGGTCGGCGCCGACCAGTGCCTGCGCGACGATCCGGGCGCGCGGCTTGAGCTTGAGCGCGCGCGCCATCCGCTTGGACGCCCACATGATCGCGCAGGCGCCGTCGGATATCTGCGAGGAGTTGCCCGCGGTGTGGATGGCGGTGGGCATGACCGGCTTGAGCCGTCCGAGCCCCTCCATCGTGGTGTCCCGCAGCCCCTCGTCCCGGTCGACCAGCCGCCACATGCCCTGCCCGGCCGCCTGCTCCTCCTCGGTGGTCGGCACCTGGACCGCGTATGTCTCCCGTTTGAACCGTTCCTCGGCCCAGGCGACGGCGGCCCGCTCCTGCGAGATCAGCCCGAGCGAGTCGACGTTCTCCCGGGTGAGTCCGCGATTGCGGGCGATGCGCTCGGCCGCCTCGAACTGGTTGGGCAGGTCGACGTTCCACTCGTCGGGCCAGGGCTTGCCCGGTCCGTGCTTGGAGCCGCTGCCCAGCGGCACCCGCGACATGGCCTCGACACCGCAGCTGATGCCGATGTCGATCACTCCGGCCGCGACCATGTTGGCGACCATGTGGGAGGCCTGCTGCGAGGAGCCGCACTGACAGTCCACGGTGGTGGCGGCGGTCTCGTACGGAAGGCCCACGGTGAGCCAGGCGTTGCGTGCCGGGTTCATGGACTGCTCGCCGGCGTGGGTGACCGTACCGCCGACGATCTGTTCGACGCAGTCGGCGTGGATGCCGGTGCGGCCGAGGAGTTCTCGGTAGGTCTCGCCCAGCAGATAGGCGGGGTGCAGATTGGCGAGCGCGCCTCCGCGCTTGCCGATGGGGGTGCGTACGGCTTCGACGATGACGGGTTCCGCGGCCATGAGCTCGTCCTCTCCTCGCGCTTCCGCAGGGGCGTCCCGGCGCCCGCGGAGGGGAACTAGTACGCGTTCTAGTTCTGTAGGCAGTCTTGTGGGGCTTACCCCCGGTACGCAAGGGTCTTGCACGCACCTTGCGCCCGCTTCATACCTGCCTCACCCACTCTTCACGCAACAGATCGGGCCACCCCTCTTGCCAGTTGTAGAACTCGTTACTACCTTTCGGGCAACTTCTGATGGGTCGTCAGGCATCGTTCGGGCGACTCTCGGCCCGACCTGGAGTTGCCGATGCCCTGCCCCCATCTGCCCGAAGGGTTCGACTTCACCGATCCCGATCTGCTCCAAGCCCGCATTCCGCACCCGGAGTTCGCACAGATGCGGCAGACCGCACCGGTCTGGTGGTGCACCCAGCCGGCCGGTATCTCCGGCTTCGACGACGAGGGCTACTGGGTCGTCACCCGGCACGCGGACGTCAAGTACGTCTCCACCCATCCCGAGTTGTTCTCCTCGAACACCAACACCGCGGTCATCCGGTTCAACGAGTCGATCAGCCGCGACCAGATCGAGGTCCAGAAGCTGATCATGCTGAACATGGACCCGCCCGAGCACACCCGGGTCCGGCAGATCGTCCAGCGGGGGTTCACGCCCCGGGCGATACGCTCCCTGGAGCAGGCCCTTCGCAGCCGCGCCCGCCAGATCGTCGAGACCGCTCTCGCCGCCGCAGGCGACGACGGTTCGTTCGACTTCGTCACCGACATCGCCGTCGAACTGCCGCTCCAGGCCATCGCGGAGCTCATCGGCGTACCGCAGGAGGACCGGTCCAGGATCTTCGACTGGTCCAACAAGATGGCCGCGTACGACGATCCCGAGTACGCGATCACCGAGGAGGTCGGCACCGAGGCGGCCATGGAGATCGTCTCGTACTCGATGAATCTGGCGGCCGCCCGCAAGGCGTGCCCGGCCAAGGACATCGTCTCCCAGCTGGTCGCCGCGGAGGGTGAAGGGAACCTCTCCTCCGACGAGTTCGGCTTCTTCGTGATCCTGCTCGCCGTCGCCGGGAACGAGACCACCCGCAACGCCATCAGCCACGGCATGCACGCCTTCCTCACCCACCCCGACGAGTGGGAGCTCTACAAGCGCGAGCGGCCGGAGACGACCGCCGAGGAGATCGTCCGCTGGGCCACCCCTGTGGTCTCCTTCCAGCGGACGGCCACCCAGGACGTCGAGCTGGGCGGGCAGCAGATCAAGAAGGGTGACAGGGTCGGGCTGTTCTACTCCTCGGCCAATAACGACCCCGAGGTCTTCGAGAACCCGGAGGCCTTCGACATCTCCCGCGATCCCAACCCCCACCTCGGCTTCGGCGGCGGCGGTCCGCACTTCTGCCTCGGCAAGTCCCTTGCCGTGATGGAGATCAACCTGATCTTCAACGCGATCGCGGACGTGCTGCCGGACCTGCGGCTGGTCGGCGACCCGCGGCGGCTGCGCTCGGCATGGCTCAACGGGATCAAGCAGCTTCAGGTCAGCACCGCCGCGAGCACCGCGGGCGTCGGTACCGCCGGGAGCTGACCGCTTCCGGAAGCTTCGGACGGCGGGGGCCTCCCCCTCACGCCCCGGCCCCCGCCGTCCGTACCGGCAAACCCCGCACCCCCGTCCGAACCCCCGCGCAAGACGCGCACAACAGCGCGAGGATCATGGCGGGCATGCACGCCCTGCTCTCCGCCTTCGCCCCCATCTGGACGCTCACAGCCATCGGTTACGCGGTCGGCCGCAGCGGTCTCCTCGGCGAACAGGCGGAAGCCGTGCTCGGCCGGTTCGTCTTCCATGTGGCCATGCCCGCCGCCCTGTTCACCATGGTTTCCGGGGCACGGCCGGCCGCCTTCGCCAACTCCTCGATGGTGGCCTTCGCGGCGGGTACGGCGCTGGTCTGCGGCCTCGGCTTCGTGGCGGCCGGCCGGCTCTTCGGCCGCGGCACGGCCGACCGGGCGATCGGCAGCATGGCGTCCGGCTACGTCAACTCCGCGAATCTCGGCATTCCGGTGGCGGTCCAGGTGCTCGGCGACGCGTCGTTCGTCGCCCAGATCATCCTGTTCCAGGTGCTGTTGGTCTCCCCGGTGATCCTGACGCTGCTGGACACGGGCACGGGGACGGGCTCCGGAAAGGGCGTCGTGGTCAGGCGGATGCTGACCATGCCGGTCCGCAATCCCATCATCATGGCCTCGTTGCTGGGTGTCGTCGTCTCCGCACTCGGACTGCGGCTGCCGCACGCCCTCGCCCACTCCTTCGACCTGCTCGGCGCCGCCGCCGTGCCGACGGCCCTGATCACGCTGGGCCTGTCCCTGAACGGCCGTCCGGTGGCCGACGGTCCGACGGAGCACACGGGGCCTGCCCGGTCCACGGTGCGTGCGAAGCGTGCGGAGGTCGTTGTGACGGTCGCCCTCAAGACGCTGGTCCAGCCCCTCATCGCTTTCGTCGTCGGCGGCCCGCTGTTGCATCTGCCGGACCACCAGTTGATGGCCGTCGTGCTCTGTTCCGCGCTGCCGACCGCTCAGAACGCCTTCATCTACGCCCAGCAGTACGGCCTGGACACCCGCGTGGCCCGCGACTCCGTGGTGGCCTCGACGGTGGTGTCCATGGCCACGCTGTCCTTCGCCACCTGGGCGCTCGGGACGACCGGCCCCTGAGAGCCTGTCGGGTGACCTCCGATCGGATAGCGGACGCGGTCTGGTGCGTGCGATTCCAAGGCGGAGGAGGGAACCGACGCGAAGGGGGTCCCCCCATGCCTTCAGCTATGGGGGAGTCGGTGACTGACGACAACGCCGGAAGCGTGCGTGCCAGGGCCTGGCCGCCCGGTCGGAAGTCACCCGACAGGCTCTGAGCCGTTCGAGTGGCGGACCGGGACCGATGGGCGGATCCTTGTCACGCGGCGATCCATGCCGACGGGGTGCCGTGCCACTAGTGCTGCTTACTGCTCACCGCGTCGTCGGTCGTCCTCTGAACCGGCACCGACACCGGCACCGCGATCCCGTCCTGCGGCTTCGCCGCCGCAGGCACGGCCGGCAGCTGCAGCCTCCGCGGCCCCGACAGTACGTAGGTCAGCCCGAAGCCGAGCGCGACGACGGCCGCGCCGCCCACCGCGTCCAGCACCCAGTGATTGGCCGTGGCCACGATCGCGGAGACCGTGAACAGCGGGTGCAGCAGCCCCAGCGCCTTCATCCACATCTTCGGGGCCAGCATGACGATGACCACACCGCACCAGAGCGACCAGCCGAAGTGCAGCGAGGGCATCGCCGCGTACTGGTTGGTCATCGAGGTCAGCGTTCCGTAGTCCGGCTTCGCGAAGTCCTGCACACCATGGACCGTGTCTATGAAGCCGAGTCCGGGCATCAGCCGCGGCGGGGCCAGCGGGTAGAGCCAGAAGCCGGCCAGCGCGAGGATCGTGGCGAAGCCTATGGAGCTGCGGACCCAGCGGTAGTCCGCGGGGCGTCGTACGTACAGCACACCGAGGATCGCCAGCGGCACGATGAAGTGGAACGTCGAGTAGTAGTAGTCGAAGAAGTCCCTCAGCCAGGCGACCTGGACGACCGCGTGGTTGGCCCAGTGCTCGATGTCGATGTGCAGCCACTGTTCGAGGGAGTGGATCTGCCGGCCGTGGTGTTCGGCGGTGGCACGGCCGGCCGTCGCCGCGAGCCTGACATGTGCGTAGGCGGAGTACACGACCCTGATCAGGAGCAGTTCCAGCAGCAGATTGGGCCGGCTGAGCACCCGCCGCCAGAACGGCAGCAGGGGGATGCGGCTCCAGCGGGCCGCGACCGGGGCCGCGTAGTCCGTGGGGATCGGCTGTTGCCAGTACGGCGAGGTGCGCGGCAGGAACGGTGCAACGCAGGCCGCGCCGAGCGCCGCGATCAGCAGCACGTTGTCGCGTATGGGGAAGACCACCGCCATGTTCGGCAGCAGCATCTTCCCCGGCAGTGTGAGCACGAGCACCACGACCGCCGGCCACACCAGCCGGTCCGAGGCCCGCTTGCCGACCCGGCCGACCACGGCAAGCAGCACCCACAGCAGCTGGTGCTGCCAGGCGGTGGGTGAGACGGCGACGGCGACGCAGCCGGTCACGGCGACGGCGAGCAGCAGCTGCCCGTCGAGCGCGTACCGTACGGCGCGGCGCAGTCCGAGGTAGCAGACGGCGGCCGCCAGCACCACGAACAGCGCGATCTCGAGCGGCCCCTCCAGGCCGAATCGGAGCAGCGCGCCGTGCAGGGACTGGTTGGCCAGGCTGTCCGCGTTGTCGCCGAGCCCGGCGCCCGCGACATGGTGTACCCAGTAGGTCCACGAGTCGTGCGGCATCGCGGCCCAGGCAAGCGCGGTGCAGGCGGCGAACGCGGTGGTGCCGGTCACCGCCGCCTGCCGGCGGCCGGTGAACCAGAGCAGGACCGCGAAGAGCAGCACGGTCGGCTGGAGCGCGGCCGCGAGCCCGATCAGGAGGCCCGAGGCGCGTTCCCCGCGGACCGCGAAACAGGCCAGCAGCACCAGCAGCACCGGCAGGATGCTTGTCTGCCCCAGGTTGAGTGCGTTTCGGACCGGCAGGGAGAGCATCAGCAGGCTGATCGCGACGGGGGCGGCCAGCAGTGAGGTGCGGCGGGTGACCGGGCCCGGCAGCGCGCGGGCGGCGATGATGCCGAGGGCGGCGACAAGCAGCAGCGAACCGAAGGTCCAGGCGACGCCCAGGCTCTGTTCGGCGGTCCGGGTCAGTGGCTTCAGCACCAGCCCGGCGAACGGGGTGCCGGTGAACCGGTCGCTGTCGTACAGCGAGCCCGTCACATGCAGGACGCCGTTCTCACCGATCCAGGTCTCCAGATCGGTGAGCCGTTCGCCCGGCGGTTGCCGTAGCACCACCGCCATCTGCCGTACGGCCAGTGCGGCCACAACCAGCCAGAGCAGAGCCCGGGTGGCCCCGGTCCTCGCCCCCGTCGCCGCATTTCCGCGCACACTGTGCTCCGCATTCGCCACGCTGCGCCGACCCTCCCGCTGTTTCCGTGCCCGTCCCTCGGCCTGGGCATGCTGTGAAACCTTCGCATTGCGCTATGAGGTAGACACAATCAACCCCCTCTTCGCCTGACTGTCATCATCCTTTTTTTCCGAAAGAACGACCGAAGGACCTGTTGGGCCGTGGCCTCGGCGCCGGAACCGGACCGGTGGTTCCCACGTCCTCTCCCGTGTTCGTCGATCGCGGAGGGGGAAGACGGGACATGCGGTACGCAGGGGGGATGCGGAGTGCGCGGGGTGAGGTGCGCGCGTGGGTGATGCGTGCGCTGTCCCTGCTGCTGATGCTGGTGTCGCTGCAGCTGGGATCGCTGATCAGCCCGGCGTACGCCTGTGGCTGCGGGGCGATGGTCCCGAGCAGGGCGACCCAGGTCTCGGTCGACCGGGAGACGTCGGTGGTGGACTGGGACGGCCGTACCGAGCAGATCGTCATGCGGCTCACGGTCCGCGGGGACGCCCCCGAGGCTGCCTGGATCATGCCGGTGCCGCACCGGGCGACCGTGGAGCTCAATGATCCGTCGCTCTTCTCCGAGCTCGCCGCCCTCACCGCGCCGGTGCAGGCGACCAGGCACTACTTCTGGCCGCGCTCCGGCGACTGGCCGTTCGCCGGTTCGGGCGACAGCGGGGACGGAGCCGGGGCCCCTCCGAGCGCCGCGCCGCCGGTCGAGGTGGTGGGCCGGGAACGGCTCGGCCCGTTCGATGTGGCGCGGCTGGCCGCGACCGACCCCGAGGCGCTGCAGAAATGGCTGAAGGACAACGGCTTCGAGCTGCCCGACCGGCTGGCGACGGCGCTGAAACCCTATGTCGACCAGAAGTGGGAGTACGTCGCGATCCGCCTCGCTCCCCGGGACAGGAACAGTCCCCTCGGCGGCGACCTCGATCCGCTGCGGCTGCGCTTCGCCAGCGACCGGCTGGTCTACCCGATGCGGCTGTCGAAGCTCGCCTCGACGCCGCAGCAGCTGGGCCTGTACGTCCTGGCGGCGCACCGGATGGAGCCGCGCGACGCGATCGGCGGCAATGCGCCGCAGGTGACGTACGCGGGCCGGATCGACCCCCGGTCGGTACGGGACGACATCGGGGCGCTGGGGGCGGTGACGGGCGGGAAGCCGGTGTTCGTCACCGCGATCGAGCAGTCGTTCCCGCATCCGGAGCGGATCGACGGCGATCACGAACTGCGCGCGGCCGAGGCCGACACCCCGTACCGGACCATGGTGTACACGGACAGGCTGCTGACCGTGGGCGGTGTCCCCGTCTGGGTTCTGTCGCTGCTCGGGGCCGTATTGCCGGCGGCCGCGGTGGTGCTGCTGCTGGTGCTGCGGGTCCGACGGCACCGGCCGGTGGTGCCCCCGCCGCCGGTCATGGTTCCGCCGCCGCTGGGGTGAGCGCCGGAGCCGCTTGCCGTAATCCGAACGCTTGCGTGCGGAGTGAAGCGCCGGCTCCACCGATCCGTTCGTTCCTCCCTGCCGAGCCGGCCAATCCGTTCGCTCCTCTGTCGTGATCAAGTCAGAATGACCGGCATGACCTGGACCGTGGCCCCCGAACCCTTCGACTCCCCCGACGCCGCGCTGCTGCGTCGCGACTATTACGACGAGGTCGCCAGCCGCTACTGGGGGCGGCCCGCGACCGCCGGGGAGATCGACGAGGGGCTCACCGACGACGGCGCCGACCGGCTCGCTGCGCCCACCGGCCAATTCGTCGTCGGCCGGTTCGAGGGGAAGCCGGCAGCCTGCGCCGGGCTGCTGGTGGTGGACACGGACATCGCGGAGCTGACCCGGGTGTTCGTACGCCCCGAACACCGCGGTACGGGCGGCGGCGGGCTGCTCCTGGCGGCCGTCGAGAGCGCGGCGCGCGCCTTCGGCGTACGCACCGTCAGGCTCGACACCCGCAATGACCTGGTCGAGGCACGGGGGCTGTACGCCAAGCACGGCTATCGGGAGGTTCCGGCGTTCCACCGGCGGCAGTACGCCGAGCACTGGTTCGCCAAGGAGCTGTAAGGGGTGCAGGAGGTGTCCGAGAAGCGGCTCACCCGGGTCGGGCCGCGTGGTCCCGCCTCGGCTCGGGCCTGCACGGCCGCTCCTTGCTCGACCCGTTCGTCTCGGCGGTCAGCTCCGCCACGAGTCTGACCAGGTCCGTCGGCCGTTCCGGCCCCCACCAGTCGCCCAGCAGCTCGGCCATCGATTCCTCACGGGCCTCCGCGAGCTTCACCACCACTTCCGCGCCGGCCTCGGTGAGCACCAGCTGTACGCCTTCGCGCCGGACCAGTCCGCGCTCCTCCAGCTGACGCGCCGCCTCGGTGACCACCCGTAGCGGCACCGGGGCGACCTCGGCGAGCATGGCCGGTTCGACCGTGCCGTGCCGGGCTATGCGCAGTAGCATCCAGCTCGCCGCGGGCAGCAGGTCGTACCCCGCCCTCTTGGTGATCTCCTCGTAGATCTTGCGGCGCCCCGCGCGGGTGGCGAGCACCGAGAGGGCCCGGGCGCATTCGTCGTACGAGGACCGCTCGACCGGGTTCGACGCCAGGGTCTCGGTGGGCTCCGGCGCGGTCACCGAGCCGCGCAGCTTGTCCTCCTTGAGGAACCACGCGAAGACGAAGGCGACCAGGACGACGGGTGCCGCGTACACGAACACATCGGTGATCGAGGTCGAGTACGCGTGGAGCACCGAGGGCTGCAGTCCGGGTGGCAGCCGGCCGATGGCGCGCGGGTCGGCGGCCAGCCCGTCGGCACTGACCCCCGGGGGCAGGGAGCGGCCGGCGAGCGCGGCGCCCAGTTTGTCGGTGAGCCGGTTCGTGAAGATCGTGCCGAAGACGGCGACACCGAACGAGGCGCCGATGGAGCGGAAGAAGGTGGCTCCGGACGTGGCGACGCCGAGATCCTCGTACGTGACGGCGTTCTGCACGACCAGCACCAGGACCTGCATCACCAGGCCGAGCCCGGCACCGAAGACGAAGAAGTAGATGCTCATCTCCAGGGTGCTGCTGGTTTCCGTGAGCCGGTGCAGGAGCTGCAGTCCGATCGCGGTGATGCCGGTGCCCGCGATCGGGAAGACCTTCCAGCGGCCGGTGCGGCTGACGATCTGCCCGGAGACGGTCGAGGTGAGGAGCAGACCGAGCACCATCGGGAGCATGTGCACACCGGACATCGTCGGCGTGATGCCGTGCACCACCTGCAGGAAGGTCGGCAGATAGGTCATCGCGCCGAACATCGCGAAGCCCACCACGAAGCTGATGACGGCGACGAGGGTGAAGGTCCTGATCCGGAACAGCTTCAGCGGAATAACGGGCTCCGCGGCGCGGCGCTCCGCGTACACGAAGGCGATCAGCAGCAGCACGCTCAGGACGGCGAGACCGATGATCTGCGCCGAGCCCCAGGCCCAGGTGGTGCCGCCGAGCGAGGCGACGAGGACCAGACAGGTGGCGACGGAGGCGATGAGGAAGGTGCCGAGGTAGTCGATGGTGTGCTGCGTACGGCGGACCGGGATGTACAGCACGGCGGCGATCACGAGGAGCGCGACGACGCCGATCGGCAGGTTGATGTAGAAGACCCAGCGCCAGCTGAGGTGCTGGGTGAAGAAGCCGCCGAGGAGCGGCCCGAGGACGCTGGTCGCGCCGAAGACCGCTCCGAACAGGCCCTGGTACTTGCCTCGTTCGCGCGGCGCGACAATATCCCCGACGATCGCCATCGAGAGCACGATGAGGCCGCCTCCGCCGAGGCCCTGAAGGGCCCGGAAGCCGATGAGCTGCGGCATGTTCTGGGCGACGCCGCAGAGCGCCGAGCCGATGAGGAAGATGACGATGGCGGTCTGGAAGAGCTTCTTGCGCCCGTACTGGTCGCCGAGCTTGCCCCAGAGCGGCGTCGCGGCGGTCGACGCCAGCAGATAGGCCGTGACAACCCAGGAGAGATGTTCCAGACCGCCGAGGTCGCTGACGATGGTCGGCAGCGCGGTGGAGACGATGGTCTGGTCGAGCGCGGCCAGAAGCATGCCGAAAAGAAGCGCACCGATGGCCACCATGACCGACCGCGTGGAGCGGTCCTCGCCGGGGGCCGGGGCCGGGGCCGGGGGGCTCAGATGCTGGGCCATGGAACATCTCCTCGGATCCGCTACATCCCCATCCTGGCCGTTCCGCACGGTTATGGCCTGCCGAGCGGGACCGGGCCGGGACCTGCGGAGACGGGCCCTGGGTGGGTGTCGCGGCGGGATTCATACCGGGTACCGCATTTCGGTACGGCATTGGGCATCCCGGCAGCGGGCTGCATAATCGCAGGCAGTTCAAGGGGAGGGGCCCACAATGACCGGACATATGTGCCCGGAGTGCGGTATGGACCGCAGACCGGACGAGAGACAGAGACCTGGTGGAAGACCGGACGGGGGGCCGGACTGGGGGCCGGGCGGAAGACCCGGGGCCGGTCCCGGCTGCGCGTGCGGGGAGCGGGCAGCACAGCGGGCCGCCGAACAGCAGCGGGCCGCCGAACAGCACCGGGCCGAGCGGTCGGCGGCCGACTTGGCGGAGATCGCGGCAGCGGAGGATTTCGATCCGCTGCGTATCCGGCCGTACGTGACGCTGGGGGGCGACGAGACACCGGCCGCAGACGACGAGCGGCACCACCGACCGGCGGGGGACGCGGCCACAACGATGCCGCTCTTTCTCGGCCCGGCGACGGCAGGTCCGCTGCCGGACGCCGCCGAGCCGGCCGAAGCCCCCGGCACCACGGCCCTCGCACCGCATCTCGCACCGGGCTTCGCACCCGCCGACGATCCCGTTCAGCCGCGCCGCCGGCGGCCCTTCGCGGCAATCGCCGTAGGAGCGGCCGTGGCCGCGGTGGTGGGCACGGCGGCGTTCGCGGGCGGACTGTTCGACGGAGACGGCAACGGGGACGCCGACGGAGAACAGCCCCTGCCGAGCACGGTGGCGAGCGCCCCGGCGGAGGAGACGGCATCAGCCTCCGCATCGTCCGCACCCTCCGGACCGGCTTCCACGTCACCGTCCGCGTCCGTGTCCTCCTCCACGTCCCCCTCGGCGAGCACCTCGCCGTCGCCCTCCGCATCCGCCGCCTCACGGCCGGCCACCGCCTCGCCCTCCGCGTCCACGCCGCACGCGAGCGGTCCGGCCCCGTCCGCACCCCCCGCTCCTCTGGCCGGTCCCACGCTGCGCCTCGGCGACCAGGGGCCCGCGGTGGCCGAGCTGCAACGCCGGCTGGAGGAGATCTGGCTGTTCCACGGGCGGGACGACGGCGACTTCACGGGCCAGGTCGAGCACGCCGTAAGCGTCTACCAGTCTTACAAGTCCATCGAGGGCGACCCGTCGGGGGTGTACGGCCCCAACACGCGCCGCGCCCTGGAGGCGGAGACGACGGGCCGGGGACGCTCCTGACCACCCGGCCCGACGGCCCCGCCCGGGACCGAATTGGCTTTCCCGGACGGGTTTTTGTATCGTGATGGAACAAAGTAGCCTCCGCCCGCCACTCCCTGACCGGCGGGCGAGGCTGCTTGTTCTCTTTCCTGCGTCATCGCCATCGCACGGCAGTTGGAGGGCGGGTACGACTCGCCACAGTGGACCGAGCGGAAGCTGTCGGCGATCTCGGCACTGCGCCGCGCGTCTCGGGGTGTCGTCGACGAACTCGGCCAGGCCGTCAGCCTTGAGGTGTTCGACGTGACGGCCGAGGCGTACAGCGTCGGCCACACGCCGGAGTCGCCGAGATCGGCGCACGACCCGCGCGGAACCGCGGTCTACGGTGCGACCATGTTTGTTCTGCCCGATGGATTGCCTCCCGGCCGGTTCCTGTCTCGTGGTCCCATACGCGTGTGGGCCAGGCGGACCCGTCCAGACCTTCCGGTGGATGCGCGTGCCGCCGCCGCGGTTCCCAGGCGTTCACGGTGGGGGCAGGTGGGCGGGCGTGACGGCGAACTCTTCCTGCAAGCCCCGGCACCCGTCGACGCCCGCATGCTCGGCTACCACAACGAGAGCATCGCCGCTCAAGCCGCCGGCCCCTGGAGCCGCTACGCCTCTGGCGACCACACACGGTGAGCGAATACACCCTCTACCCAAGGAATACACGCCAGGCAGTTACGAGACTTCACCAGTTCTGGACCCGGATGTTCACCGACGAGTCGTCCAGCACCTGCAGTAACCGGGCTGTCGCGATCACCAGCGGCAGGACCATCGCACTGCCGGCATGCGCCAGTTCCCTGATGCCGGGGATTCGGTGTATCGCGGGCGTATCGAAAATCGCATACGCCACCGCAACAGTCTTCCGTCTTCAGTGGAGGCACGGGGATCACATGGGTGGGTGATCGGTTGCCGATAGCGGTCGCCGGTAGACCTGCACCGGTCGATTTGTCGATCAGGAAAGGACCGTGATCATGGACTCGGATTCCGTACGTGGTATCAATCGGCGGCGGCTGCTCGGGTGGGGCGGGTTGGCGGCCGCCGGCGTGGTGGCGGCCGGCGCGCCGCTGGTGCGCGCCCGACCCGGCCACGCCGACCCGGCCCCAACCGACTCCGACATCCCACCGGCCACCCGTCCCGGCGGAGCCTACGACCAGTACGTGGCGAAGCTGGCCGCCGAGGGGAAGTTCTCCGGCGTGGTGCTGTTGTCGCACCGGGGCCAGACGGTGCTGTCCCGCAGCTACGGCATGGCCAACAGGGAGAAGGGGATTCGCAATCACGAAGGCATCGCGTTCAGCCTCAGCTCGGCGGGCAAGCCGTTCGGCGCGGTGGCCATCTTGCAGCTGGCACAGCAGGGCGAGCTGAGCCTGTCGGACACGGTGGGCACCCACCTGAAGGGCTACGCCAAGGACATCGCCGAGCAGGTGACCATCCACCACCTGCTCTCCGGCACCTCCGGGCTGAACACCCCGGATGAGGGCGTGCAACGCATCTTCCAGAGCCGGGAGGATGTGCACGAGTACTACGAGCAATGGGTCCGGCAGTCCAAGCTGGTGGCTGCCCCCGGCAGTCGCACCAGCCACTCCGGCGCCGATGTCGGCATCCCCGCGTTGATCGTGGAGGCCGTGAGCGGCAAGACGTACTGGGACTACGTGCAGGAGAACATCTTCGGGCGCTGCGGCATGACCGGCTCGGCGTTCTACACCAGGCCGCAGTGGCTCACCGACGAGCACATCGCGCACCCGTACATGACGCTGGCCGACGGCAGCCAGGTGGACGCGGCCCGCAATCTGGACAAGGGCAGCCCGTACCCGGACGTACTCGGCAAGAACCCGGGCCGCAGCTTCATCGATGCCCCCGGGGACGGCGGCTTCGCCACCGCGCCGGATCTGGTCCGGTTCGCGCGCGCGCTGGGCGACGGCACGGTGCTGGACCGGCCCTGGGCCGAGTTGCTCACCGGGGCCAAGATCCCCCACAGCGGTTCGTCGTTCGGGGCCTACGACATGCCGGTCCATATCGTCAACGGCCAGTGGGTGTTCGGGCGCGGCGGTGGCAACCCCGGTGTCAGCGCCAACTGGAACATCTACCCGTACACCGGCTGGGTCGGCGTAGTCCTCGGCAACTGCGACGGCCTGCCGCTGCAGGAGATCACCGGGCGGGAGATGCAGGCCATCACCGGGGCTTCGCCCGGCGACGGGGGTGGTGGCTGAAACGGTCCGGCGGCAGACACGGAGAGAAGGGATCTCCTCCAGCCCGGTGTGCCCGGCACGCGCAGGGCGCCATCGGCGGGCGCTGACACCGCCCGTTGACCCTGAGGAACTCCAACGGACAACGGTCACATCTGTTGGGTCATCGAAGAAATCGCTCTGACCTGCGGGGAGATTTCGCGGTCGGACGGAAGCGGAGGTAGCGTGATCATCAAGGGGTGGCACGGCTGGTTCGGTACGTTCACTGGCGTGGCCCTCATCACAGTGGCCGTGCTGCCGTTGGCCGCGCTGGCGGTGTGGGCTCTGGCAGGTCGTCGACGTGTCACCGGCACCAGGTCGGCGTGGGCGTGGCGCACGTCGCTGGCCGAGGTCGGCATCGTCTACGGGACGGTGCCGTGGGTATGGGTGATCATGTTGCCGGGCGGCCGGGCCGGCGCCGTTCCCTCTCGGGTGAGCCTGGTCCCGCTGCGGGACCTGCTCACGATCCTCGCAGGCGATCCGGTGACGGCGATGGCCCAGGTCATCGGCAACATGCTGGTGTTCGCGGCGCTGGGGTTCTTCGCCCCGCTGCGGTTCGCGGCGCTGGCGTCGGTACCGCGGATCCTGGCGCTCGCGGCGAGCTGCTCGGTCCTGGTCGAGACCGCGCAGTACGTCCTGCGGCTGGACCGGGTGTCCTCTGTGGACGACGTACTGCTCAACACCGCCGGCGCCGGGCTGGCCGCGCTGGCGTCGCGCCGCTGGTGGCGCGCTACAGCCAGAGCGTCGTCCGTCGGCCAACGACAGCAATGCCCACGACCACCAAGCCATCGAGGTGATCCGGTCCAATCGGCCGCTGGCCGGGCAGATCGACCTGCTCGCGATTCCGGATTGAGAGGGCGGTATGTGACGTGATGTCGTATCTGTCGTCACTGGAACGTGTGGGACCGCAGCATCCGCGCTGACCAGAGGGCCCGGCCGTGCTGGAGTGTCCCCCGTGAGCGACCGCCGGCCCTACAAGAGCGACTTGTCCGACGAGCGCTGGGCCCTGATCGAGCCCGTGATCACCGCTTGGAAGGCTCGGCACCGCTCGGTCAGCGGCCACCAGGGCAACTACGACATGCGGGAGATCATCAACGCCCTGCTGTACCAGTCCCGCACCGGTTGCCAGTGGGACTACCTCCCCCACGACCTGCCGCCCGCCGGCGCAGTGAAGTACTACTTCTACAAGTGGCGCGACGACGGCACCGACCAGACCATCCACGACCTGCTGCGCTGGCAGGTGCGGGAGAAGAGGGGCCGGTTAGCCGACCCCAGCCTGGTGGTGCTCGACACCCAGAGCCTGCATGCCGCCGCCGGAGTCCCGGCCGACACCACGGGGCGGGATGCGAATAAGAAGGTGCCGGGGCGCAAGCGGGGACTGGCTGTTGACGTGCTGGGCCTGGTGATCGCGGTGGTGGTGCTGGCCGCCTCCGTCCACGACAACGCCGTCGGTACCGCGCTGCTGAACAGGGTGGTTGCCAGCACCCAGCCGGGCGCCGTGAAGAAAGCGCTGGTGGACCAGGGGTTCAAAAACACCGTCCAGGACCACGGGGCGAAGGCGGGCATCGAGGTCGAAGTAGTGAAGCGCAACCCCGGCGACACCAGGTTCGTGCCGCAGCCCAGGAGATGGGTGGTGGAGCAGACGAACGGGGTCTTGATGCTGCACCGGAGGCTGGTGCGCGACTACGAGTATCGGCCCGCCTCGGCCGAGTCGAGGGTGTACTGGGCCATAAGCGACCGGATGTTGAGGATGCTGACCGGGTCATCCGCCCCCACATGGCGCGGCGCATGACCGGCGGGGAGCTGACCTTGGGGGCGGTGACGCCCCCTCAGTCCAGGGCGGGCCGCACGGCGGGGGTGAGCAGGGCGGTCAGCTGGGAGATCTCGTCGAGGGCTTCGAGGCCGAGGACGGCGTTCTCGATGGTGGCCTGGCGGCCCGGGGAGACCACGGAGTGAGTCAGGCTGCGGTATTTGTCGACGATCTCCGCGTTGGTCAGGAGGCGGTCGCCGGTGCCGCGGGGGTGCCGGACGACCGCTTCGCAGACCCCGCCGTCTTTCAGGGTCAGACGCAACCGTGTAGTGAGCCTTTCATCGACCGGGAGCCGGTCGTACGTCTGTTCGTGGCGTGTTTCCGTGCGGTCGATCAGGTTCCACACGTCGTCGCGGTTGATCCGCTTCTCGGCGAACTGGTCGATGAGCACGTCCCCGTCGATGAGCTCCACCGCCACCGTGTAGGCCACGTTCATCTGGGCGCCAATCGGCTCGAGCGGCCGGACCGCCCGCCATCCTCCGTGTCCATAGGCGGCTTCCGGC